>NZ_JBEYSJ010000018.1:0-193121 GCF_040704195.1 Amycolatopsis sp. NPDC047767 | reverse complement strand
GCACGAAGTAGCCCACGCTGTCGTCGGCGGTGCCGCCGGTGAGGATCTCGACCTCGGCGTCGCCGATCGGCCCCGGCCGATCCGACCGCACAATCCGGAAGCCGGCTCAAAGGCGATCTCGCACGCCCCGGCGGAGCCGGGGCCGAAATTACCGCTTGTAGAGGGCCTCGATGTCGGACGCGTAGTTCTTGTTCACCACGTTGCGCTTGAGCTTCAGCGAGGGCGTGATCTCGCCGCTCGCTTCGGTGAAGTCCTTGACCAGCACGGTGAACTTCTTGATCGCCTCGGCGTGGGAAACCTGCTTGTTGGCCTCGTCGACCGCCGTCTGGATCTCCTTGAGCAGGTCCTCGTCGGCTGCCAGGTCGGAGACGGTGGCCTGCGCGGGCTTGCCGTGCTGGGTCTTCCAGGACGGGAAGAACTCCTCGTCGATGGTGACCAGCGCGGCGATGAACGGCCGCTGGTCGCCGACCACCATGGCCTGGCTGATCAGCGGCGACGCCTTCATCGTGTCCTCGAGGCCCGACGGCGCGACGTTCTTGCCGCCGGCCGTCACGATGATCTCCTTCTTGCGGCCGGTGATCTTGAGGAAGCCCTCGTCGTCGAGCTCGCCCAGGTCGCCGGTGTGGAACCAGCCGTCGGTGAGCGACTCGGCGGTCGCGGTGGCGTTGTTGTAGTACGCGCCGAACACGACGTTGCCCTTGAGCAGGATCTCGCCGTCGTCGGCGATGCGCACCGAAGTGCCCGCCACGGGCTTGCCGACCGTGCCGACGCGGAACGCGGTCTTGGTGTTCACGTTGGCCGCCGCCGAGGTCTCGGTGAGGCCGTAGCCCTCGAACACCGGCACGCCGATGCCGCGGAAGAAGTGGGCCAGCCGCCCGCCGAGCGGGGCGCCGCCCGACACCGCGGCGACGCACCGGCCGCCCAGGGCCGCGCGCAGCTTGCTGTACACGAGCTTGTCGAACACCAGGTGCTTGGCCCGCAGGCCGAACGCGACGCTGCCCTTGTCCACGGCGTGGCTGTAGTCGACCGCGGTCGCCTCGGCCGCGTCGAAGATCTTGCCCTTGCCCTCGCTGTGGGCCTTCTGCTTGGCCGAGTTGTAGACCTTCTCGAACACGCGCGGCACGGCGACCACGAACGTCGGCCGGAACGTGCCGAGGTCCGCGACGAGGTTCTTCACGTCCGGCGTGTGGCCCAGCGTCACGCGGGCCGACAGCGCGGTCACGGCGATCGCGCGGGCCAGGATGTGGGCCAGCGGCAGGAAGCACAGCAGCGAGTTGCCCTGCTCCATGAGCTCGGGGAACGCCTCGATGTCGGCGCGGATCTCGGCCAGCAGGTTGCGGTGCGTCAGCTCGACGCCCTTGGGCCGGCCCGTGGTGCCCGAGGTGTAGACGATCGTGGCCAGCTCGCCCGCGCCGACCTCGCGGCGGCGCGCGTGCAGGTCGTCGTCGGTGACCTCGGCGCCCAGCGCGGTCAGCTCGTCGACCGCGGGGGAGGCGCCTTCGATCTGCCAGGTGTGCTGCAGGGTGATGAGCCGGTCTCGGATCGCGTCCACGGACTCGCGGTGCGTGTCGGTCTCCACCAGCACGGCTTTGGCGGCCGAGTCGGACAGGATCCAGTGCACCTGCTCGGGTGACGACGTCTCGTAGATCGGGACGGTGACCGCGCCCGCGGCCCAGATCGCGAAGTCGATCAGCGTCCACTCGTAGCGGGTCTTCGACATGAGCGCGACGCGGTCGCCGTGGCCGATGCCGGCGGCGATCAGGCCTTTGGCGACGGCCGCGACCTGGTCGGCGAAGTCCTTGGCCGTCACGTCCAGCCAGGTGCCCTCGACCTGCCGGCGGAAGCTCACGACGTCGGAGAACCGCTCGGCGTTCGCCCAGACGACGTCGGCCAGGTTCTCGTCGTCGGTCACCGGCTTCCCGGCGGGGGCGCTGTATTCGCGCACGTGGACCTCCGTGTTCGACGCGTGCGGTGTTACCCGCCGGTCAACTTAGCTTGCCGTAGACCTTAAGACCACGCCGCGCCGACCCGCCGGACGAGGTCGTGACATTCTGCGCCTGTGAACCCCGGACCACCCGCTCTCGATCTCGTGGACGAGACCTTCATCGTGGTACCGCCGAGCACGATCGCCGCCGCGTTCGCCGACCCGGCCGCCTGGCGGCGGTACTGGCCGGACCTGTCACTTCAGGTGTACACCGACCGTGGCGACAAGGGTTTGCGCTGGACCGTGACGGGTGCGCTCGTCGGTACGATGGAGGTCTGGCTGGAACCCGTGCTCGACGGCACCGTGCTGCACTACTTCCTGCGCGCGACGCCCTCCCGACCCGGCGGTGCGCCGCGGACCCTGACTCCGCGTGAGCTGCGCCGGGAGTTCGACCGGCGGGCCCGCGCGGCGAAGCACCTCGCACTGGAGCTCAAGCACGTCCTCGAGGACGGGCGCGAACCCGGGATCCCGCCGCGGGCCGAAGACCTCGGGACCACTGACTAGGAGGGTCTTGTGCGGGTTCACGTCGTTTCGGACGTGCACGGCAACGCCGACGCGCTGAAGCGGGCGGGTGAGGGAGCCGACGCGCTGGTCGTGCTCGGCGACCTGCTGGACTTCGTCGACTACCGCGAGCACGAGAAGGGCATCATGGGCGCCCTGTTCGGTGCGGACAAGGTCGCGCAGTTCGCGCGCCTGCGCCGCGAGGGCACCCGCGACGAGACGGTCGCCTACTCGCGCACGCTGTGGGCCACGCTCGACGACCCGGCCGCGGCCGTCGACGAGGCCGTGCGCGAGCAGTACGCCACGCTCTTCGCCTCGATGACCGCGCCGACCTACGCCACGCCCGGCAACGTCGACTCGCCCGCGCTGTGGCCCGAGTTCGTCGGCGACGGTGTGCAAGTGCTCGACGGCGAGGTCACCACCATCGGCGGCCTGCGGTTCGGGTTCGTCGGGGGAGCGGTGCTGCCCGAAGGCGTGGTGCCGCGCCCGCGCAAGGGCGCCGCCTGGCGGCCCTACCTGCGGGCCCGCGAGGAGTTCGACGAGGGTGTGGCCAAGCTGTCGGACGTCGACGTGCTCTGCACGCACGTCCCGCCGGCCGTGGCCGAGCTGACGTACGACGTGGTCGCGCGGCGCGCCGAGCTGGGCTCGCAGGCGCTGCTGGAGCTCATCCGAGAGCAGCGGCCACGCTGGTCGGTGTTCGGCCACGTGCACCAGCCGCTGGCCTCTCGGCGGCGGCTCGGTCACACCGAGTGTCGTAACGTGGGTCACTTCAAGGAGACCGGGCAGCCCTACGTGCTGCGCTGGTGACGTGGCTCTCCGGCTACGCTTCGTCCCATGGCCGAGCAGTCCACGCAGTCCATCGAGGTCGACGCCGAGCCCCAACGGGTGATGACGGTGATCGCCGACTTCCCCGCGTACCCGGAGTGGGCGAAGGCCGTCCAGGAGGTCGAGGTGCTGGGCACCGACGACGCCGGACGGGCCAAGCAGGTGAAGCTGACCCTGGACGCCGGGCCGATCAAGGACGTCTACACGCTCGAGTACGACTGGGACACGAGCGGGCTCGGCGTGAGCTGGCACCTGGTCAAGGGCCAGATGCAGAAGGCGCAGAACGGCCGCTACGCGCTCGAAGCGCTGCGTGACGGGCGCACGAAGGTCACCTACACGCTCTCGGTGGAGCTGGCGCTGCCGATGATCGGCCTGCTCCGGCGCAAGGCCGAGAAGATGGTGATGGACACGGCGCTCAAGGAGCTGAAGCGACGGGCCGAAGGCTAGGGCGACATGCGGATCCTGCTGTTCACCGGCAAGGGGGGTGTCGGGAAGACCACGCTCGCCGCGGCCACCGCCACCGCGCTCGCCGGGCGCGGCAGGAAGACCCTCGTGGTGTCCACCGACCCGGCGCACTCGCTCGGCGACGCGTTCGGCGCGGCGCTGGGCCCGGAACCGTCCGAAGTGGACGTCCGCGGCGACGGCTCACCGGCCGGCCTGTGGGCCGCCCAGGTCGACTCCCGCGTGCTGGCCGACCGGACGTGGCCCGAGCTGCGCGACCAGCTGCGCACGCTGCTGGCCGGCGCCGGGCTCGACGCACTCGACGCCGAGGAGCTGACCGTGCTCCCGGGCGTCGACGAGCTGCTCGCCCTCGGCGAGGTGCAGCGCCTGGCCGGGCACGGGCCGTGGGAGACGGTGGTGGTCGACTGCGGTCCGACCGCCGAGACGCTGCGCCTGCTGGCGTTGCCCGAGGCCGTCGCGGGCTACCTGAACAAGGCCTACGGCCGCCGCGGCCGCGTCGCCGGGTCCGTGCGGCGCCTGGCCGCGCATCTGGACTCGCTGCGTGAGCTGCTGACCGACCGGTCCGTGACCACCGTGCGGCTGGTGCTCACGCCGGAGCGCATGGTCGTCGCCGAGGCCCGTCGCACGCTCACGTCGCTGGCCCTGCGCGGCATCGCCGTCGACGGCCTGATCGCCAACCGCCTGATGCCCGCGCCCGGGTTCTGGCGGGGTTCGGCCGCCACCTGGCTGCGCACGCGGCGCGCCCAGCAGGACGCCGTGCTGGCCGAGCTCGCGGGCGCCGGGTTCGGGCCGGCCGACCTCGCGCGCGTCGAGCACCGGGCGAGCGAGCCGGTGGGCGCCGAGGCGCTCGCCGAGCTGGCGCGCGAGCTCTACGGCACGCGGGATCCCTTGTCCGGCACGGGAAAGCCCGTCACGCCGCTGCTGCAGGTCACGCCGGAGGCCGACGGCTTCCGGCTGCGCATCGCGATCCCGCTGCAGCGGGAGTCCGACGTGGACCTCGCCCGCGTCGACGACGACCTGGCGATCACCGTCGACGGCTTCCGCCGGCTGATCGCCCTGCCGGAGACGCTGCGGCCGTGCCGGATCACCGGCGCCGAGTCCGATGCGAATGGTCTGGTCATCAGCCTGGCCGGGAACCGGGGTCGCTCGTGAGCCAAGAGGACGAGCCCGGGTACGCGGCCGAAGGCCTGCGGCTGGCCGAGGAGATCCGCCTGCTCGTGGAGCTGGTGGTGGAGCGGGCCGCGCCGTGGCTGGAAGGCCTGATGGCCGCCGGGCACGGCCGCGACGAGGTCCACGAGCCGTCCCACGACAGCGAGCCGGGTGCTGCGGGGGTGTCCGGGACTTCGGGGTGCGGCTGGTGCCCGTTGTGTGCGATCGTCGCCGTCGTGCGAGGTGAACGGCCGGAGTTCGCCGCCCGGCTGCTGGAGCAGGCGGCGCAGCTGGTGGCGTTGCTGCGGGCGGTGCTCGCGGACCGCTGGGAGCCCGACGAGGGTGTGCACATGCCGGGTTTCCGGCCCGCGCCCCGACCTGCGCCCAGCCCCGCGGACGACCCGGGAGCCGCCGCCCGGGTGCAGCACATCGCCGTCCGCAAGCGGGAAGACTGGCGGCCGGAGCGGGAGAACTGAGTGCTGACGATAGGGGTGGACGTCGGCGGCACGAGTGTGCGCGCCGGTGTGGTGGACGAGCGGGGATCGCTCCTGGACACCGCACGCGTCGGGACACCGAGTGAAGAGAACGCCCTCGAAGACGCCATTGCCGGCGTCGTCGAGGACCTGCGCAACCGCCACGACGTCGCGGCCGTGGGCCTGGCGGTAGCCGGGTTCGTGGCGCGCGACCGCCGGTCGGTGATGTTCGCGCCGCACCTCGCGTGGCGCGACGCGCCGGTGGCCGACCGCATCGAGAAGCGCGTGGGCCTGCCGGTGACGCTGGAGCACGACGTGAACTCGGCCGTCGTCGGCGAGCACCGCTTCGGCGCGGCCCGCGGCGCGCAGGTGGCGGCGCTGGTCGCGCTCGGCACCGGCATCGGCGCCGGGCTGCTGCTCGACGGCGAGATCTACCGCGGCGCCTACGGCGTCGCCCCCGAGCTGGGCCACCTCACCGTGGTGCCGGGCGGGCGCGCGTGCCCGTGCGGCAAGTACGGCTGCTGGGAGCGCTACTGCAGCGGCACGGCGCTGGCCGCCACCGCCGTGGAATTGCTCGCGCGCTACCCAGGCCGCTCGACGGTGCTTTCGCGCGAGGTCGCGGGCGACCCGGGCTCGGTCACGGGCCGCCGCGTCGCCGGCGCCGCCCGCGACGGCGACCCCATCGCGTTGCGCGCGATGGCCGAGCTGGCCAAGTGGCTCGGCGAAGGGTTGGCGCTGGTCGCGGACGTGTTCGACCCCGAGATCATCGTGATCGGCGGCGGCGTGTCCGAGTCGGCGCCGCTGTTCCTCGACGAGGCCCGCGAGCACTACGCGGGCGCCATCACCGGCGCGCGCTACCGCCCGCTGGCTCGCATCCGCACCGCCCACCTGGGCGACGACACCGCCATCGTCGGCGCCGCGGCCCTGGCCCTCGACGCGGCCAAGGCGCCGGTCGCCGAGGTCGCCGGCTGACGCTGTCGCCGGCTGACGCTGACGTTCCCTGGACGCGGAAGTGCCCCAGCACCGTCGGGATGCTGGGGCACTTCCACCGCAAACCGCAACGGTCAGAGGCGTTCCAGGAACGCCCGCCACGCCTCCCCGGCGATCAGCAGGGAGCCGCCCTCGCGGTCCTTGGAATCGCGCACACCGGCTTCTTCGGAAAGCGTGCAGACCTCGACACACTGACCTTGCTGGCCGCTGTAGGACGACGTCCGCCAGACACCGTTCAGGAACGCCCGCCAGGCGTTCCCGCCGATCAGCAGGGAGCCGCCGTCACGGTCCTTGGAGTCGCGCACACCGGCTTCCTCGGAGCGCGTGCGTACCTCAACACACTCGCCCTGGCTGCCGCTGTAGGACGACGTCCGCCAAGCACCTTCGTTCATCCCGTTCGCTCCAACTCATCCGCGATTTTCGCGATGGCTCGCACCGAAGCGACTGCGCCCATCGCGTCACGACGAATCCTCTCCGCCGCTTCGACGTAGTCTTTCACGTCGCGGGTGTTGGTCAGGGTCGTCGAAGAGCGGTACTGCTCGACATGGACCACCGTCGTCGAATCCGAGCGGATGAGGTCAAAGCCGCCTTCCCGCGCCGGGTGATAGCCCAGCCGGAATGGCAGCAGCTGAATCGAGATGTGGGAAAGCTCGGCTATCTCGCAGAGATCGCGTAGCTGCCTCACCGCAACATCGGGCGGGCATGCCGGGTACCGGATCGCCTGCTCGCCGATGACAGTTTCGTACCGCGCGCTGCCGTCGAGATGCCTCCGCCGTCGTGCTGCTCGCAGTTCGAGCTTGCCATCGATCTCGGCTTCCGGCATGTCACCGTCGACCATCATCACGCGGGTGTACTCCGGGATCTGTAATGGTCCGGGAATCAGCGACGGCTGATACGAGAAGATGTCATTCGCGACCGATTCGTACTCGGTGACCACCACCAGGTCCCGGGCGATGCCGGGGATCAGCCAGTTCGGGTCGGTTCCGTCGCGGAAGAGGCGAAGCGCCTGGCTGGTCTCCTCGCTCGTGGCGCCGGTGACCGTCAAGGTTCGCTCCAGCTCGGCTTGTTCCTCGAAGCCGAGTTCTCCGCGCTCACGGCGCGAGATGTGTGAGTGCGAGCGGTTCACCAACTCGGCCACTTGCGGCTGAGTGAGACCGGCGCGCTTGCGAATCTTGCGCAACAGGACGCCGAGTTCGACCTGCCGGGGTGTCGCACGTGTGCTGGGCATGCACAAACCCTATCAGTACATGTGCACCCCGTTCGGGTGTATTCAATCATCTGGCCTTGCCAGTTGTGCATGCACAGAAGAAACTCGTCACGAGCAAAGAATTGGTGGTCGATCAGCTGGGGAGGGCTCCATGTACGTGTGGCAGCAAGCGGAAGGACAGCGTCACGCGAGAGCGGCCGTGCACCTCGGCTCGCTCGATGCCGGGGCGACGTTCGCGGCCTTGTGCGGCTCGGAGCCGACCGTCGGGGAGAACGACATCCACAGCCCCGGCAAACCCTGGCTCGACCCGACTTGCCCGCCGTGCGACGCGGCTTTCCGTCGCGCGCTGGGGATTCCGGACGCGCGCCCGGATGTCGCGTCGCGCCCGGCCGGACTCTCGAAAGCGCGGGGCTGACCATGACCGCACGACTCCGCCTCGCGGGCGAGGGCCCGCAGAACGATCCCGGTGCCGCCGCGCCCGACGCCACGCGCACCTCCCCGTCCGCACCACCTGGGGACGCCTCGACCCCTGTCGCCACGTCGGGTGGCGGCAGGGCCACCGCGTCCCGGGGCACTCGTGAACCCCGGCCGGGTGCCCCGGGACTCACCGCCGGTGACCAGCGCGTGCTGCAGGAACTCCTGGACACGGCCGACTCCGTGACCTACGGCCTGTCGATCCGCCTGGCCGGGGTGGTCTTCCGGATCCGGGAGAACCAGCCACCGAGCCGGCTCGAACTGGAGCTGCTGCGCAAGCGCGCGAACCGGCTGAAGGACAACCTCGACGCCTGCACGGCGTTCGTCACCGAACGGCTCGGCGAACGCGGCTGACGATCACGGTCCTGCACCAGGAGGCTGCGTCCGGCGGCCTTCCTGTGGAAGGCTGGCCGGGTGACGCCGATGACCGCCAACCGCTTCGTGCGGTGTTCGTGCGGACGGCTGCACTGGGGTGCGCACGGCGCGGCCGGGCTGCTCCTGTCCGATCCCGCCCGCGGGGTTCTCCTTCAGCGGCGGGCCTGGTGGGTGCACAACGGCGGCACCTGGGCCCTGCCCGGCGGCGCGCTGGAGACGGGCGAGACCGTGCGCGAGGCGGCGGCCCGCGAGGCGTGGGAAGAGGCAGATGTGCCGAAGACGGCGTTCCGCGCGCTGTCGGCGTCGGTGCTCGACCACGGGACCTGGCGGTACACCACCGTGCTGGGTGTCGCCGACGGTTCGCTCGACGCGCGCGTGGCCAACCAGGAGAGCTCCGAGCTGCGCTGGGTCGCGCCCGAGGACGTGGCCGAGCTGCCGTTGCACCGCGACTTCGCCGAGTCTTGGCCGGGACTGCGTGAACAGCTCGGCCGTGAGGTCGTGCTGGTCGTCGACGGCGCCAACGTGGTGGGCTCCCGGCCCGACGGCTGGTGGCGCGACCGCCGCGGCGCGGCCGAACGCCTGCGCGACCGGCTGGCGAAGCTGGCCGAGCGGGGGATCGCCGACGCGATCGCGGGCATCGGCGCCGGGCCGGCGTGGGAGTGGTGGCCGCGGGTGGTCCTCGTCGTCGAAGGGCAGGCGCGCGGCGTCGATCCGGTCACCGGCGTGGAGATCGCGACGGCTCCGGCCGACGGCGACTCGCACATCGTCGAGGTCACCGCGCGGGCCCGGCCGGGCGACCACGTCGTGGTGGTCACGGCCGACCGCGAGCTGCGGTCCCGGGTCACCGCGCTGGGCGCGTCGATCATGGGCCCGGGCACGCTGCTGCGCGAACTGGACGCCGGCTAGCGCGCGATCCCGTCGCGCATCTCCGCGACCAGCGAAGCGACCACGGCTTTGAGGGAACCGTTGTGCTGCTTGGCCACCGCGCGCTGGCGCCGGTAGCTCGGGCCGTACTTCAGGATCGTCTCGACGTCGCGCAGTTCGGCCGCACAGCCGAGCCGTCGCGCGACGGGTTCGAGTTTCTCCAGCAGGTCGGTGAGGTCGTCGGTGACGAGCCGTTCGCGGCCGGCGGCGTCGAGGATGATGATCGCGTCCGTGCCGTAGCGGGCGGCGCGCCACTTGTTCTCCTGCACGTGCCACGGCGGCAACGTCGGGAGCCGCTCGCCGTGGTCGAGGCGCGTGCTGAAGTCCTCGACGAGACACTGCGTGAGCGCCGCGATCGCGCCGACCTCCTCCAGCGTCGGCAGGCCGTCGCACACGCGCATCTCGATCGTGCCGAAGTGCGGCGCGGGCCGGATGTCCCAGCGGATCTCGGAGAAGTGGTCGATCACGCCGGTGGTGAACATGTCGTCGACGTAGTGCTCCAGCTCGGCCCAGTCGCGGAACTGGAACGGCAGCCCGGCGGTGGGCAGCTGCTGGAACATCAGCGCGCGGTTCGACGCGTAGCCGGTGTCCTCCGCGCCCCAGTACGGCGAGGACGCCGAAAGCGCCTGCAGGTGCGGCGCGTAGTTGAGCAGCGCGTCGAGCACCGGCAGCACCTTGTCGCGGTGGTCGAGGCCGACGTGCACGTGGACGCCGTAGATCAGCATCTGCCGGCCCCACCACTGAGTACGGTCGATGAGCTTGGCGTAGCGCGCCTTGTCGGTCACCTTCTGCCGGTACCAGTTGGAGAACGGGTGCGTGCCCGCCGAGAACAGCTCCACGCCCAGCGGGTCGGTGACCTTGTGCACGACGTCGAGCGACTCGGCCAGATCGGCCTTCACCTCGGCGACGGTGGAGCAGACGCCGCTGATCACCTCGATGGTGTTGAGCAGCAGCTCCTGCTTGATCTTGGGGTGCTCGTCGGCGCCGTCGGGGCGCACCGCGTCGAGGATCCGTTCCGCGACCGAGGCCAGCTCGCCGCTGCGCCGGTCCACCAGGGCCAGCTCCCACTCCGCGCCGATCGTCGAACGCCGCGAAGGACTGAAGTCGATCCGCATACCCGCCCGGTCAGACCTGGGCGCCGTTGGTCGGGTCGGCACCCGGCGGCGGGCCCTGGCGCACCCGCAGCAGCAGGAGCGCGATGGCCGTGGCGAGCGCGAGGATGCCCAGCGGCGTCGCCAGCGCGGGCCCGACGCCGATCAGGTTCGGCACGATCAGCAGCAGCAACCCGACCACGAAGAACAGCAGCACCACGAACGCGCCCTTGCGCGGACGCGGCAGCGGCGGCGGCTCCGGCGGCACGAAGTGCTCGTCGTCCTCGGCCGGGTCGTCGCTGAACATCGTGGCGTCCCACGTGGTGCCGCCGGTACGCCAGTTGTCGGCCTCGGGTGCCTTCTCGGGCTTGTCGGGCTTCGGGTCGGTCTTGGCGACCGGCGGCGGGGACGGGTCGCCGGCCTGTTCGCCCGCCGTGTCGTCGGCGAGCTCGAGCGCGTCCTCTTCGAGGAACAGACCCACGCCCTCGGCACGCAGGTCGGCCACGATCTCGGCGAACGTGGCGTCGACGTCCTCGGGCCCGTCCGTGCCTTTCCCCCGGGTCATCAGGCACCCACCTGTCCCGCCCGCAGCGCCCGGGCGAAGTCGACACTGCGGCTGAAGATCAGTTCCGCGTCGTTGTCCTGAGTCGCGACGTGGAAGCTGTTCTCGAGCACCACCTCGGTCACGTCCGTACTGGCGACGCCGGCCAGCACGATCCGCGAGTTCTCGGGCTCCACCACGTGGTCGACGCGGGAGTGGAGCAGCAGCACCGGCTGCGTGACCTTGCCCAGGTCGGCGCGCACGATCTTCCACAGGCGCGCCAGGCTCGCGGCGGCGCGCACTGGCGTGCGCGGGTAGGCCAGCTCCGTGACGCCGGGCTTGGCGATGTCGTTGGCGATCGCGGGGATCGACGGGATCACGCGCGCGAGCAGCGGCAGCACCTTCGCGTCGGCGCTCAGCCGCGTGACCGACGGGTTGACCAGCACGATCCCGGCGATCCGGTCGCCGAACTCCTCGGCCAGCCGCAGCGTGAGCGTGCCACCCATCGACAACCCGCCGACGAACACGGTGTCGTTTTCGGCCAGCAGGGCGAGCAGCTCTTCGCGGACGGCGCCGTACCAGTCTTGCCACGTGGTCCGGTTCAGGTCCTGCCAGCGCGTGCCGTGGCCCGGCAGCAGCGGGCAGCGCACGCTGAACCCGGCCTCGGCCAGGTGGTCGCCCCAGGCCCGCAGGCCGGCCGGCGTCCCGGTGAAGCCGTGGCACAGCAGGAACCCGGCCCCGGAGGAACCGGTGTGGGCGAACGGTTCCGCGCCGGCGAGCACGCCCATGACGAACGCCCTTCCGATCGAAGCGGTGTAGGTCTTCCATGCTCTCACGGTCGAGTGGTCTTGTGGGGCCCCGGCCGGTGCCCGGAACTGCCTGGTACCGCTGTGAGATCGATCGCTGCCACCCAGTAGCGGCTCGTCCCGCATTGTGCGCACACCTGGAGGTTTCGTAGGCTTGACCACTGGGAACTCGGACGTCGAGCCTCGGGAAGGACTAGAGCGCGGTGCTGTACTGGCTCATGAAGTTCGTGTTCATCGGACCACTGCTCAAGACGCTGTGGCCGACGAAGGTCGTCGGCGCCGAAAACATCCCGGAGGACGGCGGCGCGATCCTCGCCGGCAACCACCTGGCCGTGGCCGACTCCTTTTTCATGCCGCTGCGCGTGAAGCGCAAGGTCACGTTCCCGGCGAAGTCGGAGTACTTCACCGAGCCGGGCTTCAAGGGCCTGCTCAAGAAGTGGTTCTTCACCGGCGTCGGCCAGTTCCCCATCGACCGCTCCAGCGGCAACGCGGCGCAGGCCGCGCTCGACACCGCCATCCGCCTCGTGAAGCAGGGCCACCTGCTCGGCATCTACCCCGAGGGCACGCGCTCGCCCGACGGCCGCCTGTACAAGGGCAAGACCGGCGTCGCCCGCATCGCGCTGGAGTCGAAGGGCGTGGTCGTGCCCGTCGCCATGGTCGGCACGGACAAGGTCAACCCGATCGGCTCCAAGATGTGGTGGCCCCGCCGCCTCGAGATCCGCTTCGGCGCGCCGCTCGACTTTTCCCGCTACGACGGCCTGGCCGGCGACCGCTTCATCGAGCGTTCGATCACCGACGAGATCATGTACGCCCTGATGGAACTCTCGGGCCAGGAGTACGTGGACATCTACGCGGCGAAGGCCAAGGAGCTGCTCGCCGCCGAGGCCGCGGGCGCCAAGCCGAAGGTGCCTGCACAGCCGTCGGGCCGCGACGCCGACCGGGTCCCGGAGACCAAGGCCGGCTAGGCCACTAGAGTTCACCGGTGCGTTTTTTCTACGACACCGAGTTCATCGAGGACGGCGTGACGATCGACCTGGTTTCGATCGGTGTCGTTGACGAGCGCGGCCGCGAGTTCTACGCCGTGTCGACCGACTTCGACCCCGCCAAGGCGGGCCCGTGGGTGCGCGACAACGTGCTGCCCAAGCTGCCCTCGCCCGCGGACCAGGCGTGGCGCAGCCGTTCCCAGATCCGCACCGACCTGCTCGAGTTCTTCGGCAAGCCCCCGGGCGGCATCGAACTGTGGGCCTGGTTCGCCGCCTACGACCACGTCGCGCTCGCCCAGCTGTGGGGCCCCATGCCGGCGTTGCCTCGCCAATTGCCCCGCTTCACCCGTGACCTGCGCCAACGCTGGGAAGACGCGGGCAAACCGAAGTTGCCTTTGGCGCCCACGGATCAGCACGACGCGCTTGCCGACGCGAAACACAACCTGCAACGCTGGGAAGTCATCGAGCCGGCGTTCCGGCGCCGCTGAGTTTTTCGCGGCTGGGGGTCGTCAATGCGCCGGGTGCTTGCCGGGTTCGTGGTGCTGGTGTTGGTGCTCGGCATGGTCACCGCCGCGGCGGCACCTCAGCCCGATCCGGCGCGCGATTATCTGCTCAGCGCCCTTGGCCTGCTCCGCGCTCACTCGATCGACCGGGACTTCGTCGACTGGCCGGCTGCCGAAGCCGAAGCTCTGCGCGAAATAGCCGGGGTGACAGCGTCGGCGGGCACGTATTCGGCGATCCGCACGGTGATCTATCAGCTGGGCAACCCGCACACCAGGCTGATCGATCCCGCCCAGGCCGTTCCTGCTCCTCCGGCGACCATCGAGGTGCCAAGCAGCCGGACCCACGGTGACCTGGCCGTGCTGACGGTGCCCGAGTTCCACTTGAACCCGGCCGCGGAAGGCCGCTACGTCGCCGCGGGGGTGGCCGCGGTCCGCTCCGCCGACGCGAGCCGCCCGTGCGGCTGGATCGTCGACCTGCGCGGCAACGACGGCGGCGACATGGTGCCCATGCTCACGGTCGTCGCGCCGCTGCTGGACGAGGGTGTCCTGGGCTCGTTCAAGGGCCTCGACGGGGCCGGCCCCTGGATCCTGCGTGCGGGTCGGGTGCTGGTCCCGGGCCGGTCGGCGGTCGACCCGGTGAATCCGCTGCGGTTGGCCGGCCCACGCCCACCGGTGGCCGTGCTCACCTCCGCGCGCACCGGAAGCTCGGGCGAGGCGACACTCATTGCCTTCCGAGGCCTCACCCGCGCGTCCGTTTTCGGCCAAGCCACCGCAGGTCTCGCGACCGGTAACGAGGTCGACCGCCTCAGCGACGGAGCCGAACTGGTAATCACGACGGCGCAGGAAATGGACCGGACCGGCCGCGTCTACGGCAACACCCCGATCCAGCCCGACCACCCGCTGCCCGCGGCCGCGACCACCGACGAGGTGATCGCGGCCGCGTCAGCGTGGCTCCACACCCAACCCGGCTGTAGCCGCTGACCGGACGGGTCAGCGCCGAGCCCGCACCGCACCAGCCAACGTGTCCAGCAGATCCGCCGTCGTGTCCCAGTCGAGGCACGCGTCGGTGATCGACTGGCCGTACGTGAGCTCCGAAGCGTGCCCCAGCACCAGCTTCTGGGCGCCCGCCGTCAGGAAGCTCTCCATCATCAGCCCGACGATCCCGCGTTCTCCCGAGGCGATCCGGTCGGCCAGCTCCAGCACGACCTCGCGGGAACGGACGTGGTCCTTGTTGCTGTTGCCGTGGCTCGCGTCGATGATCACGCGTTCGGGCAGGCCCGACTTGGCCAGCCGGCCGAGGGTCTCGGTGACCGAGGCGGCGTCGTAGTTCGGGCCCTGGGAGCTGCCGCGCAGGATGACGTGGCAGTCGGGGTTGCCGGAGGTGGTCAGCAGCGCCGCGAGGCCGTCGGTGTTGATGCCCGGGAACACGTGCGACGCGGCGGCCGCGCGGGTGGCGTCCACCGCCACCTGGATGTCGCCCTCCACCGAGTTCTTGATGCCCACCGGCATCGACAGCGCGCTGCACATCTGGCGGTGCACCTGGCTCGCGGCCGTGCGCGCACCGATGGAGCCCCACGTGACGATGTCGGCGATGAACTGCGGCGTGATCGGGTCCAGGAACTCGCAGCCCACCGGCAGGCCGAGCGCCGACACGTCGAGCAGCAGCTTGCGGGCCAGGCGCAGGCCCTTGTTGACGGCGAAGGTGCCGTCGAGGTCGGGGTCGTTGATCAGGCCCTTCCAGCCCAGCGTGGTGCGCGGCTTCTCGAAGTACACGCGCATCACGATGTGCAGGTCGGCGCGCAGTTCTTCGGCCTTGGCGGCCAGCTTGTGGGCGTACTCGATCGCGGCTTCCGGGTCGTGGACCGAGCACGGGCCCACGACCACGGCGAGGCGGTCGTCGCGGCCGTCGAGGATGTCGACGGTCTCGGTGCGGCCGGCGTGCACGACCTTCGCCACGGCGGCGTCCACGGGATGGTCTTCGCGCAGTAAGGCGGGGGAGATCAGCGGGCTGATCGACGTGGTGCGCTGGTTGTCGAGGGTGCTCGCGTCGGCGGGCCCGGCGGTCAGCTGCGGGGTGGTCACGGCGGGTGGGTTCCTTCCTGGTGGACACCGACCCGCGGGAACTCGCCGAGCCGGTTTTCGAATCCGGCTCGGGGTGGGGGCTCAGCGCAGGTTCACGCCGCCGTGCCCACCCGGGGCCGGCTTCGTAAACCAGAAATAGCGCTGCACGCCGATCAAGTTAGCACACGCGGCCGCCGCCGGGGCGCGAGGACCGATTCGCCAGGTGGTACGCCCTGCACCGATCCAGACGATTGCCGCTACTCTGGCGGCGAAATGTGACTGCGATCTCCAACGTGACGAAGACGGAGGCAAGAGATGCGTGTCGGTGTGCTGACGGGTGGCGGTGACTGCCCGGGCCTGAACGCGGTGATCCGCGCGGTGGTCCGCAAGGGCATCGAGGTGCACGGCTGGGACTTCACGGGCTTCCGCAACGGGTGGCAGGGGCCGCTCACGGGCGAGAGCAAGCCGCTGGGCCTGCGCGACGTCGAGGACATCCTGACGCGCGGCGGCACGATCCTGCGCTCGTCGCGGACCAACCCGTACAAGGTCGAGGGCGGCGTCGAGAAGATCAAGGCCGTGCTCGCCGAGCAGGAGATCGACGCGCTGATCGCGATCGGCGGCGAGGACACCCTCGGCGTCGCGAAGCGCCTCACCGACGACGGCATCGGCGTCGTCGGCGTGCCCAAGACGATCGACAACGACCTGGGCGCCACCGACTACACGTTCGGCTTCGACACCGCCGTCTCCATCGCCACCGAGGCGATCGACCGGCTCCACACCACGGCCGAGTCGCACCACCGCGCGCTGGTCGTGGAGGTCATGGGCCGCCACGCCGGCTGGATCGCCCTGCACTCGGGCCTCGCCGGCGGCGCCAGCGTGATCCTGGTGCCGGAGCGCCACTTCTCCGTGGACCAGGTCGTGGAGTGGGTCGAGCGCCGCTTCGAGAACGAGTACGCGCCGATCATCGTCGTCGCCGAGGGCGCGCTGCCCGAGGGCGGCGAGGAGAAGCTGGTCACGGGCGAGAAGGACGCCTTCGGGCACGTCCGCCTCGGCGGCATCGGCACCTGGCTGGCCGACGAGATCGCCCACCGCACCGGCAAGGAGTCGCGCGCGGTCGTGCTGGGCCACGTGCAGCGCGGCGGCACCCCGACCGCGTACGACCGCGTGCTCGCGACCCGCTTCGGCCTGCACGCCGTGGACGCGGTGGCCGACGGCGACTTCGGCGTGATGGTGGCGCTGAAGGGCACCGACATCGTGCGCGTGAAGCTGTCCGAGGCGACCGCCGAGCTGAAGACGGTGCCGCTGGAGCGTTACGAAGAGGCCGAAGTCTTCTTCGGCTGAGTCGTTCCGCGCCGGGTGGGGCCAGCCCCACCCGGCGTGCGGGGGTACGCGGGATTCCCGGTCGCGGTTGTGGATCATTACGGTCGCTGCCATGCGCATTCTCTTGGCGGGCTTGGCTTTTCTCTCGGCCGTGGTGGTTCCCTCGTCCGCTGTGGACGGTGTGTGGCGGACCGAGGGCTACGGGCAGCTCGTGCGGATCTCGGGTGGCCGGCTGACCACCTACGACGTCACCGCGGTCAGCTGCCTGCCGGGCTCGCTGACCGGAACCGGAGACGGGACCACGTTCGCCACGAACGAAGGCACCGTCGCGACCGTCCGAGGCGGCACGCTGAGCTTCGACGGTGACCTGGGTGTCCGGTCGCTGCACCGCGTGCCAGGCGGGCTGCCCGTTGCGTGTTCGGCGCCGCCGGACCGGAGTCCGCTGGCCACGTTCGACGTTTTCTGGCACACGTACGCCGAGAACTACCCGTTCTTCGCGGCCAAGGGCGTCGACTGGCCGGCTCAGGGGAGGGCGGCCCGCGCCGAGGTCGCCGCGCACCCGGACCGGCTGTACGACGTCCTTTGTGGACTGATCACACCGCTGCACGACGCGCACGTCGGCCTGCTCACGCCGGATCGCCGCTGCACCTCGACGCGGCCGGGCACGCCGGACCCGTCGATCATCCCGCGGGCGGTCGCCGTCACGGATGCCGCTCTCGGCGTTCCGGTGCGGAGCTGGGCGGAGGGCGCGATCACGTACGCGGAACTGCCGGGCGGCGTCGGTTATCTGCGGATCACGGGTTTCCAGGGCTACACGGACACCTTCGCCGGCGACCGGCAGGTCCTGTCCGGCGCGCTGGACGAGATCTTCACCCCGTCGCGGGTCCGGTCGCTGCGCGGACTGGTGCTGGACCTGCGCGCGAACGGCGGTGGCGCCGACCCCCTGGGCCTGGACGTCGCGGCGCGGTTGACCGACACACCGCACTTCGCCTACGCCAAGCGCGCCCGCGACGGTGCCGGTTTCACCGTTCCCCAGCCGGTTTTCGTGCACCCGTCAACCGGACCGCACTACACCGGTCCGCTCGCCGTCCTCGTGGGGAGCCTCGACGTGTCGGCGGGGGAGACCTTCACCCAGGCCCTGCTCAACCGCACGCCTCGGCCGGTGCTGATCGGCGAGAACACCCAGGGCGTCTACTCCGACACCATGGACCGCACCCTGCCCCAGCCGGGCTGGACGGCCGTCGTGCCCCACGAGGAGTACCTCGACCCGCACGGGCGCACGTACGACGGTGCCGGCATCGCGCCGGACATCCGCACGCCGGTGTTCACGCCCGCCGAGCTCGCGGCCGGCAGCGACACCGCCCTGGCCACGGCTCGGCGGCTACTCGGCTAGGACCCTTGCCACGGCGGCATCGTCCAGTCCCAGTGCGGTACCGGTTCGTCCGTCGCCGGTTCGGCGCCGGGCGCGGAGAACAGGACGGCCAGCCGGCTGCCCCACTCCAGGTACCCGGCGAACGCGGCGCGGAACTCCGGGTCGGCGGGCAGGCCGGTCTCGTCGGCGGCGTCGAGCAGCAGCGAAACCCACCGGCGGCGCTGCTCCTCGGTGATCCCGCGGCCGAGGTGCCGGCCGATCATGTGCGGGTGCCCGCCGTGCTGGGCGGTGTAGTCGGCCGGGCCGCCGAGCACCTCGCCGAGCCAGACCGCGACGTGCTCGGCGTGGTGGGCGTCCATGCCGCGGAACACCGGTTCCAGCAGCGGGTCTTCGGGCACGCGCCGGTAGAAGGCCTCGGTCAGGCGCCCGAGCGCGGGGGCGCCGCCGGCCCATTCGTACAGCGTGGGCGGGCGCGGGCCGCTGACGGCCGTCGGCTCGTAGTGGCGCATCTCGTCGAGGTCGCCGACGTAGTCGCGGATCGCCGCGAAGAACGGCGGGAAGTGCGGGCCGCGGCGGAAGCCTTCGAGGTGCGCCTCGGCCGAGGTCCAGCGGATCGCGAGCACATAGCGCGTAGGGTCTTCGACGCAGCGGCTGAGGTCGTAGCCGACGCACTGGGGCGCCTTCTCGAGCGAGCCGGCCGCGTCGGCGTACGCGGCCTCGAACGCCGCCGCACGGTCGGGCGGGATGGTGTAGCGCAGGTATTCCACAATCATGTGGCCAGCAGAGCGCACCCGGCGCGGGCGGGCAACCACGTACTTTCCAGTGCGTAGCGAGGAGGCCGTGATGGCGGGCAGGCGGTACTGGTGCCCGGTGGAGCTCACCGTCGACGTCATCGGCGGCCGCTGGAAGCCGGTGATCCTCGCGCACCTCAAGGAGGGCGTGCACCGCTACGGCGAGCTGCGCCGCCGCATGCCGGGCATCAGCGAGAAGATGCTCACCCAGCAGCTCCGCGAGCTCACCGCCGACGGCCTCGTGCACCGCCAGTCCCTCGACGGCCGCGTCCCCCACGTCGAATACCGCCTCACCGCGGACGGCGAAGCCCTCGGCCCGGCGCTCAACGCCCTGTACGCCTGGGGCGAACGCCGTGCGGCGGCCGTGGGGATCACGTTCGAGACGCCTGCCTGACGCGTCCGGCTCGGCCGCCGCACAGACCGCCAGACGCAGGTGGTCGCCGCACCGTCACCAGGTCGTCCTCGCTCCGCGCGTGATCGACATCAGTGGTCGAATTGTCCGGTTGATTCCCTGGACTGGACCATTGACCTATTGGTCTAGTCCACTTACGGTGTGAGAGTCCCCACTGTCCCCGTTCGGTCACCTGGTGTGACTCCCCGAAGGGAGCCGGCATGTCCCGTCCGCGCAGGAAGAGCTTCTTGGCGCTCGTCAGCCTGGCCAGCGTCGCACTCGCCTTGGCGGCCGTGGCCGCCCCTGTGTCCACCGCCGCCACAGCAGCGCCGGCCGCCCCGCAGGCGTCGGTCGGGAAGGTGGTCGGCTACTTCACCGAGTGGGGTGTGTACGACCGCAACTACCACGTGAAGAACGTCGAGACCTCCGGCTCCGCCGCGAAGCTCACGCACATCAACTACGCGTTCGGCAACGTCACCAACGGCGGCTGCGCCATGGTCGACACCTACGCCGACTACCAGAAGACCTACGACGCCGCGGGCAGTGTCGACGGCGTGGCGGACACGTGGGACCAGCCGCTCGCGGGCAACTTCAACCAGTTGAAGAAGCTCAAGGCCAAGCATCCCGGCCTCAAGGTGCTGTGGTCGTTCGGCGGCTGGACACTGTCCGGCGGCTTCGCCCAGGCCGCGCAGAACCCCACCGCGTTCGCGAACTCCTGCTACAACCTCGTGAACGACCCGCGCTGGGCCGGCGTGTTCGACGGCATCGACATCGACTGGGAGTACCCGAACGCCTGCGGTCTGAGCTGCGACTCCAGCGGTCCGGCCGCGTTCAGGAACCTGATGTCCGCGCTGCGCGCCAAGTTCGGCTCGTCGAAGCTCGTCACCGCGGCGATCACGGCCGACGGCACCAACGGCGGCAAGATCGACGCCGCCGACTACGCGGGCGCCGCGCAGTACGTGAACTGGTACAACGTGATGACCTACGACTACTTCGGCGCGTTCGCGGCACAGGGCCCGACGGCTCCGCACTCGCCCCTGACCTCCTACGCCGGCATCCCCACCGCCGGCTTCTACTCCGACGCGGCGATCCAGAAGCTGAAGAGCAAGGGCGTGCCGGCGTCGAAGCTGTTGCTGGGCATCGGGTTCTACGGCCGCGGCTGGACCGGCGTCACCCAGAGCGCGCCCGGCGGCACGGCCACCGGCCCGGCGAAGGGCAAGTTCGAGGACGGCATCGAGGACTACAAGGTCCTGAAGTCGAGCTGCCCGTCGACCGGCACGATCGCGGGCACCGCGTACGCCAAGTGCGGGTCGAACTGGTGGAGCTACGACACCCCGTCGACGATCGGCGGCAAGATCAGCTACGCGAAGCAGCAGGGCCTCGGCGGCGCCATGGTGTGGGAGCTGTCCGGTGACACGGCCAACGGCGAGCTGGTGACGGCCGTCGCGAAGTGATCGCTTCCGGTGCGGCCGGCGGCGCAGGGGCGCGCCGGCCGCACCGGGTCCCCAGGCACCGACCCGCTCCGGCGGAGAAACTGTCGGTGGGGCGGATTATCGTGCTGGGCGTGAAGTTCACGGGATTCGGTGAGTACGCCGTCGATTTCTACGACGGGCTCGAGGCCGACAACTCCAAGTCCTATTGGGACCAGCACGTCGCCACCTACAAGTCCGACGTGCGCGAGCCGATGGAGGCCCTGCTCAAGGAGCTGGAGCCGGAGTTCGGCGAGGGTTTCGGCGAGGGCAAGGTGTTCCGGCCCTACCGCGACGTGCGCTTCGCGAAGGACAAGACCCCGTACAAGACGCACTGCGGCGGCGTCATCGAGTCGGGCCGCGGCGGCGGCGCCTACTACGTCGAGCTGAGCCCCGCGGGCCTGCGCGTCGGCGGCGGCTGCTTCCACCTCGCCTCCGACCAGATCGCCCGCTTCCGCACGGCCGTCGACACAGAGCTCCACGGCCCCGCCCTGGAACAGATCCTGGCCAAACTCGAGCGCGCCGGCTTCGACATCCTCGGCGACCGCCTCAAGTCCCGCCCCCGCGGCTTCGCCGAGGACCACCCCCGCCTCGACCTGCTGCGCTACCGCTCCGTGTACGCCGCCCGCTCCTGGGAACCCGCCGACTTCCTCCACGAACGCGAGGCCTTCGACCGCGTCCGCAAGTCCTGGCGCCAGCTGCGCGCCTTCAACGAGTGGGCCCGCGACCACGTCGGGCCGAGCGAACAGCCGCGCCGCTAGCCCCGGTCAACGGGGGAGCGAACTGCCGGACCGGAGGGGCGGTGCGCGGAACGGCCACGCGACCTCTCGGGCGGCCGCCCAACGTCGGTTCGGGCTGCCGGCTCCGAAGTTGCCGGCGTTGGGAGGTTTTGGGCCGCCGAGCCGGGCTTATGACGAACAGGCGCGCCGCTAGGGCTGGTCAGCGGGAGTGGCAGACCTTGCCTCGATATCGCCGCGGGACTGGGTGAGCCGGCATCGCGACCCGGTCCCACCGGCGGCCGTCGGTGGTGGTCTCGGCTGGTCGGCGAGCGATCGCACCGTTGGCGGGGAGCACGTCGCGCCAGCCCGTGCAGTGGCGTGGGCCGCTGGAGTCCGCGAGTCGGCATCGCGGGTGCCGCCGGTCTTGCCGGCCGCGCTCGGCTGGGCGGCGGGCGACCGCACCCGTCAACGGGGGAGCGGATACCGCCAAACCTTGCTCCCCGACCCCGTCGTCGTGGCGAGCAGCAGGTCGGGGCCGTCCGCGATCAACGCCAGTGACTCGGCCGGCTCGGGAAGCGGCAGTTCCGCGAAGTCCTCGCAGTGGCGCCCGACGCGCCACAAGCGGGGCCGGCCGTCGACCTTCACTGCGACGTCCAGGTGGCCCGACGCGTCCACCGTCAGGCCGGTCACCTCCAGCAGTTGCGAAGGCGGAATCACCGGTCCGCCCGCGAAGGCCTTCCACGGAGGGTCCGTCCAGCACGCCAGGCGTTGCTCGGCGGTCGTTCCCGCGGCGGTGCAGCCGGAGGTGCAGCTGATCTGCCAGGCAGTGGCCGACGCGGAGGGCGAAGGCAGGTCCACGCGCTGCCACGCCGAACCGTCGCGAGAGGTCCACGCCACCGGGTGCACGGAGAGTCCCGACCGCGCGTCGCCGACGGCCACGTAGTCCTGTCCGTCGAAAGCGGCGGCCAGGGCGCGGGTCTGGTCGCCGGCGGTGCTGAGCAGCGCCGGGTGCTCCCGCAAAGCCCACGAAGCGCCGTCCGTCGAAGCCCACGCCGCCGCGCCGACCCCGCCGGACCGGTGGTCCCACTGGCCGGTCAGCAGGTAACCCGCGGGTGACACCGCCGTGCCCGACGTCGTCACCGCCCGCTCGCCGCCGAGCAACTCCACGGGCTGCTCGTGCTCGGTCAGCCCGTCGGTCACCGACCCGGTCCAGATCGTCGGGCGCGGGTTGGCGTGCGCGCCGCCATACGCGGAGCCCAGTGCGAGCAGCCGGGGACCCGAGGCGGCGGGCAGCGTCAGCTCCGCCTGCCGGCCGTAACCCGTCGCCGGGAAAAGGGGTATCGCGGCGCCGTTCAGCCACGCCGCCGGAGCCCGTCCGGAAGGCCCCGGCACCGAGCCGGTCATGACGATTCCCGATGAAGTTCGGACGAATCCCAGTACGCGCGTACCGGAAATCGGCAGGTCAACCGGCCGCCACGGCGGCTCTGCCGGCGCGGAACAGGCCCCGACCAGGGCGAACGCCGCGATCGCGACCACCAGCCGGCGAACCACCGTCATAACCACGGAGGTTAGTCATCTGAATGGTTTCTGAACACTTCCTCCGAACTTTCGGTATCGGTACAGACCTGCGGGGGATGAGGGACTACTCTCATCGAACGTGAGCCGACGCGCGAAGATCGTTTGTACGCTGGGTCCCGCGACCTCCACACCGGAGAAGATGCGGGCACTCGTCGACGCCGGAATGGACGTCGCGAGGATGAACTTCAGTCACGGAAGCCACAGCGACCACAAGCAGGTCTACGACCTGGTCCGGGCCGCTGCGGCCGAGAGTGGCCGGGCGGTGGGCATCCTCGCCGACCTGCAGGGCCCGAAGATCCGCCTGGGCACCTTCGCCAGCGGCTCGGCCGAGTGGCACACGGGCGACGTCGTCCGGATCACCGTCGAGGACGTGGTGGGCACGCACGACCGCGTCTCGACCACCTACAAAGGCCTCGCGAAGGACGCCAAGCCGGGCGACCGCCTCCTGGTGGACGACGGCAAGGTCGGCCTCGTGGTCAAGGGTGTCGAGGGCCAGGACGTGGTCTGCGAGGTCACCGAAGGCGGCCCCGTCAGCAACAACAAGGGCGTCTCGCTCCCGGGCATGGACGTGTCCGTGCCGGCGCTGAGCGAGAAGGACATCGAGGACCTCGAGTTCGCGCTGCACCTGGGCGTCGACTTCATCGCGCTGTCGTTCGTGCGCTCGCCGGCCGACATCGACCTGGTCCACCAGGTCATGGACCGCGTCGGCAAGGGCCGGCTGCCGGTGGTCGCGAAGATCGAGAAGCCCGAGGCCGTCTACAACCTCGAGGCGATCGTGCTGGCCTTCGACGCGGTGATGGTCGCCCGCGGCGACCTCGGCGTCGAGCTGCCGCTGGAGCAGGTGCCGCTGGTCCAGAAGCGCGCCATCCAGATCTGCCGCGAGAACGCGAAGCCGGTCATCGTCGCGACGCAGATGCTCGAGTCGATGATCAACAACTCCCGGCCGACCCGTGCCGAGGCCTCCGACGTCGCCAACGCGGTGCTCGACGGCACCGACGCCGTGATGCTCTCGGGCGAGACCAGCGTCGGGCGCTACCCGATCGAGACAGTGCAGACGATGGGCCGCATCGTCGAGGCGGTCGAGACCGACTCGCCGGTCGTCCCGCCGCTCACGCACGTCCCGCGCACCAAGCGCGGCGTGATCTCCTACGCCGCCCGCGACATCGGCGAGCGGCTCAACGCCAAGGCGCTCGTCGCGTTCACCCAGTCCGGCGACACCGTGCGCCGCCTGGCCCGCCTGCACACGCGGTTGCCGCTGATGGCGTTCACGCCGGAGGACTGCGTGCGCAGCCAGCTGTCGATGACCTGGGGCACGGTCACCACGATCGTGCCGCGCGTCGACTCCACCGACCAGATGATCCACCAGGTCGACCAGGCGATGCTCGCGATGGGCAAGTACCAGCGCGGCGACCTCGTGGTGATCGTGGCCGGCTCCCCGCCCGGGACCGTCGGCTCCACGAACCTGATCCACGTGCACCGCCTCGGTGAAGACGACCACGCATAAGGGACGAGCTTCATGCCGACCGAATAGGGTTCGGGCATGACCGATATCGCCAGGACCGCCGCCGCCGGGCTCGACGAGGCCGCCGGCGGCGGGCAGGCGGTGCTCGACCGGCTCGTCGACCTCCTCGACCTGGAGAAGGTGGAAGAGGACTTCTACCGCGGGGTCTCGCCCGCGCACTCCCCGGTCCGCGTGTTCGGCGGCCAGGTCGCCGGGCAGGCCCTGGTGGCGGCCGGGCGCACCGTGCCCGAAGACCGGCCCGTGCACTCGCTGCACGCCTACTTCATCCGCGGCGGCGACCCGAGCGTGCCGATCCTCTACGAGGTCGACCGCATCCGCGACGGCCGCTCGTTCACCACGCGCCGCGTCACCGCCATCCAGCACGGCAAGGCGATCTTCGCGCTGTCCGCCTCGTTCCAGAAGGACGAGCAAGGCCTGGACCACGGCGAGCCGATGCCCGACGTGCCCGCCCCCGAGACGCTGCCGACGTTCCAGGAACGCACCGCCGGCTTCGGCCTGCGCTTCACCGAGCGCCCGCGCCCCATCGACGTGCGCTACGTCGGCGAACCGCCGTGGATCACCCGCGCCACGGGCGAGCGCCCGGCGAGCAACCGCGTGTGGATGCGCGCCGACGGCACGCTGCCCGCCGACCAGCTGCTGCACGTCTGCGTGCTCACCTACGCCTCCGACATGACGCTGCTCGACTCGATCCTCGCGCGCCACGGCGTGTACTGGGACGTCGACAAGGTCCTCGGCGCGAGCCTGGACCACGCGCTGTGGTTCCACCGGCCCTTCCGCGCCGACGAGTGGTTCCTCTACGACAGCACCTCGCCGAGCGCGTCGGGCGCGCGCGGCCTGGCCACGGGCCGGTTCTTCGGCCAGGACGGCACGCACATCGCCACGGTCGTCCAGGAAGGACTGCTGCGCGTCCTGTGAGGACGGTCGCAGGTTCTACTGAGAGTGTCTCGCTGAGTGAGGTTTGCGGAATCAACCACACTTCCGGGTGGCGGTAAATGCGAAATGCGTAGCCGGGTAATCGCCGGAGTACGCCTGCGACGGCCTGACAACAACTGACAACCGAAGGTGAAGGTGCCCGGGACCGGTCGGGGGGCGGCCCCGGACACCTTCCGCCGGAAACGCCCGCGCACTCGGTGTCTGTTTCCGGCTGGTCGTCGTCTACGCTGCTCAGGAACCCGGAACGATCACCGCTGCCGGCCCCTGCGGCGCGGCGTCACCGGTTCCGGTTCACACGGGTGTCAGAGTACAAGCGCAATCTGCAAATTGCAGGGCGGAGCCCCGCCGCGAAGGCGGGAATTCCGAAGTGTTAATACCCCACTGACTAGTCGGACGGCTGGTTAGATATGCGGTGCGGGCAGCGTTGGCCGACGGTGCGCGCAGCGCGTAAGACGATCCGGAGGTGCTGTCGTGGCGAGAGGCCAGGGACCCACCGTTCGCCGCCGGAGGCTCGCGAGCGAGCTGCGCCGGCTCCGGGAAGCCGCCGACCTCACCATCGACGAGGTGGGCGAGAAGCTCGAGTGCTCTGCCTCGAAGGTGAGCCGCATCGAGACCGGGCACGTCGGCGTCACCCCGCGCGACGCCCGGGACATGCTGGCGCTTTACGGGATCACCGGCGACGAGCAGGAGGCGCTCGTCCAGCTGGCCCGCGAGGCGCGCAAACGCGGCTGGTGGCACGCGTACAACGAGGTGTTCACCGGCACGTTCGTGGGCCTGGAGGCCGACGCGACCTCGCTGCGCGCGTTCCAGGCGCTGCTCGTGCCGGGCCTGTTGCAGACCGAGCGCTACGCCCACGCCGTGATCAGGGCGCTGCGGCCCGACGCCGAGGACGCCGAGATCCGGCGTCGCGTGGCCGCGCGCATGGCGCGCCAGGAGCTGCTGAGCGACACGCCGCCGCCGGAGTACTGGGCGGTGGTCGACGAAGCCGTGCTGCACCGCGTGGTCGACAGCCCCGAGGTGATGGCCGAGCAGCTCTACCGCATGGCCTCGGTCGCCGAGAAGCCCAACGTGACCATCCAGGTGGTCCCCTTCGGAGCCGGCGCACACCCCGGCATGGAAGGCCCGTTCCTCATCATGGGGTTCCCCGAGCAGGCCGACCCCGACGTCGTCTACGTGGACGACAGCACGTCCAGCGGCCTGTACCTCGAACAACCCGAAGACGTCCGGCGCTACGCGCTGATGTTCGACCACCTGCGCGCTGCCGCACTGAAACCGGACGACTCGGTCGACTTGATCACCGAGGCGGCCGGCCGGTTCGCCGAACGGTCAACCGCGCCGGCTGCAGTGCACCACCTGGAACCGAGGACACAGTGAGGAAGTGGGGAACATGATGCCGGACGCGGATCTTTCCCGGGCCACCTGGCGCAAGAGCAGCCACAGCGGCGGCGGCAACGACTGCGTCGAGATCGCGTTCGTCGGCGGCGACGCCGCGGTGCGCGATTCGAAGGACCCCGAAGGGGGCGCTTTCCGCCTCCCTGCTTCGGGTTGGCGGGGGCTGCTGGCGGCGGTGCGCGCGGGCGGCCCGGCCCGCGACTGACGTTCCACCCGGCGACCCCTTACCTCGCCGACCTGCTCTTCGCCGGTCGGTGTCTCGGGTAAGGGGTCGTTTGGCGTCCAGGACGGGGTGATCGCCCGATGCCGCGGGCCCCGCCTCAGGACGACTGTGAGTGTCACGGAAGAAGGCACTCGCAGAGGATGGGGAAGAAGCGATGAGTTACCAGCTCCTGGACGCGATGAGCGCCGAGGTGGCCTACCGCGAGGAGCAGCTGCGGAAGGCCGGGCGCGCCGCGCGGATGACCAAGCAGAACCGCGTCGTGCGGTGGCTGCGGGCCCACCGGGTGACCAGCGTGACCGTGCCGGCGCAGGAACGCCGCACGACCGCGCAGGTGGCCTCCCGCGCCGACCACCTGGCGCGGTGAACGCCGAGTTCGCCGAGGGTGTCACGCCCTCGGCGAAAAGCATGGCGGAACTGTCGGTGGGGTAGGACAGAATGCTCCTCGTGCCCCGCTTAGGCTCCGGAATCCCGCTGGTCGCCCGCACTCACGAGATGCGGCGGCTTCGCGCTGCCTTCGCTCGGGCGGAGCGGCGCGAGGCCGGCGCCGTGCTGATCGCGGGCGACGCGGGGGTCGGCAAGACCCGGCTGCTCACCGCGCTCGGTGAGTACGTCGCGTCGAACGGCGCGCTGGTGCTCACCGGCCGCTGTATCGACGTGCGCGACGGTGGTCTGCCGTACCTGCCGTTCGCGGAGGCGCTGGCGCCGCTGGGCTCGTCGGGGGATCCGGTGGTCGCCGCCGCGGTGCGGTCGCGGCCGGCGCTCGCGCGGCTGCTGCCGCAAAGCGGGGAGCCCGAGCCGATGGGACCGGGGGAACACGGCCAGGTGTCGGCCAGCGAGCGCGAGGTCATGCGCCGGCCGCGACCGGAACAAGACCTGGGTCAGCTCCAGCTGTTCGACGCGGTACTGGGGGTGCTGACCGAGGTCGCCGAGTCGCGGCCGGTGGTGATCCTGCTCGAGGACCTGCACTGGGCCGACTCTTCCACGCGCAACCTGCTGTCCTTCCTGGCCAGCAGGTTGCGCGCGCAGCGGCTGCTGGTCGTGGGCAGCTACCGCGAAGAGGACGTGCACCGGCGTCACCCGCTGCGGGGGCTGCTGTCGGAGCTGGTGCGCCTGGCCACGGTGGAGCAGGTGGCGCTGGCGCCGTTCGGGCCCGCCGACGCGCGGGCGTTCGTGGAAGCGCTGGCCGACGAGCCGTTGCCGGCCGACGTGGTGGCCGACATCGTCGCGCGGTCGGAGGGCAACCCGTTCTTCGTGGAAGAGCTGCTGGCCACGGACGCCGACTGCCGGGACCTGCCCGCCGGCCTGGCCGAAGTGCTGCTCGCGCGGCTCGAACGGTTCCCGGCGGAGACGCGGCGCGTGCTGCGGGTGATCTCCGTGGCCAACGAGCCGGTGTCGCACGCCGCGCTCGCGGAGGTCGCGGGCATCGGCGAGCTGGAGCTCGACGAGGCGTTGCGCGAGGCCGTGCAGCACCACGTGCTCGTGATCGAGGACGGCTCCTACGTGTTCCGCCACGCGTTGCTGCAGGAAGCGGTGTACGCGGATCTGCTGCCGGGCGAACGCAACCGCACGCACGCGGCCTACGCGGCCCGCATCCAAGCGATCCCGCAGGGGCGCGGGCACGACGCCAAGCTGGCGTTCCACAGTCTCGAAAGCCGCGACTTCGTCACCGCGTTGCCCGCGCTGCTTCGCGCGATGGACGAGGCGGAGAAACTGGGCGCGCCGGGGGCGGCGCTGCGGCACGCCGAACAGGCACTGTCCATCTGGGACGCGGTGCCCGTCGCGGACCGGCCCGAGGGCGTCGACGAGCTGAAGCTTCTGCACGAGGCTTCGTACTTCGCGGGCACGTCGGGGGAGCCGGAGCGCGCGGCGGCCTACGCGCGTTCGGCCGCGGAGCTGCTGGGGCCCGACGCCCCGACGCTGCGGTCCGCCAAGGTGTGGCGCCGGCTGGCCGAGGCGCTGCTGGCGCTGGAGGGCACGCTCGACGAGGCGACCCTGGCCGTCGACCGGGCGTGGGACCTGGTGAAGGACAGCGAGCCGAGCGCCACGCGGGCGTGGGTGCTCGCCACGCGCGCGGGCTTCCTGCGGCTGCTCGACCAGCCGGGCGAGGCGCTGGACAACGCGCTCACGTCGGTGTCCGACGCGCGGGCCGTGGGTGCGGTCGGGGCCGAGGCGTCGGGGCTCATCACGCTGGGCACGCTGGCCGACTCGGCGGGCGACGCCGCGCTGGCGCGCGAACGGCTGCGGCAGGGCATCCGCAAGGCGCGCGAGGCCGAGGCCCTCAACGTCGAGCTGCGCGGCCTGTACTTCCTCGCCCTGAGCTACGACGACCAGGCCGAGATGGCCGAGGCCCTCACCCACGTGGCCAACGGCGTGGCGCGCGCGGAGGAGTCGGGGCTCACGTGGAGCTCGTTCGGGCTCGAGCTGCGCGCGCGGCAGCTCTACCTGCGTTACCTCAGCGGCGACTGGCCCGCGGAGGACGCGGCCGGGCGCGCGGGACGCGGGGTGTCGAGCGCGGTCGCCGCCCGGATCCTCGCCAACTGGGTGCTGTTCCTCGTCGCGCGCGGCCGGTTCGACGACGCCGCGCGCCTCCTGCCCGGGCTGCGGCAGCAGTGGTCCGCCGACATCCAGATCGCCCTCTCGGCCGGCGACGCCGCCATCGAGCTCGCGACCTGGCGCGGCGATCACACCGAAGCCGTGCGCGTCACCGAGGACTTGCTGGCGTGGCTGGAAAAGATCGAGCCCTGGCTGCTCGGCGGCATCCGGATCGTCGCGCTGGGCATGACCTCGGTCGCCGCCCTCGCCGCCGACGCCCGCCTGCACGGCGACCAGCGCGCCGCCGATGATTTCGCCTCTGTCGGCCGGCACCTGCTGGAACACGGCCGCCGCACCGCCGTCGAAGGCAGCCCGCGCTCCGGCACGCTGGGCCCGGAAGGCCACGCCTGGCTCGCCCGCCTGGAAGCCGCCGCTTCCGGCCTCGACGGCCCCGCCGACCCCGCGCTGTGGTCCGCCGCCGCCACGGCCTTCGACTACGGCGCGGTCTACGAGCAGGCCATGTGCCGCTACTTCGAAGCCCAGGCCCTCCTCGCCCACGGCCTCCCCGCCGACGACGCGCTGGCGTCCGCCCACACCGTCGCCTCCGCCCTCGGCGCGCTGCCCCTCCGCGACGCCGTGCGCGACCTGGCCCACCGCGCCCGGACCGACCTCCCCGGCCTCACCCCAGCCGCCGCCACCCCCACCGGCCCCAACCCCCTCACCGACCGCGAACGCGACGTCCTCGAACGCGTCGCCCTCGGCCGCACCAACCGCCAGGTGGGCGAGGAGCTCTACATCAGCGAGAAGACGGTCTCCGTCCACCTCTCCCGCGTCATGGCCAAACTGGGCGCCAGCCGCCGCGCCGAAGCCGTCGCCATCGCCTACGACCGCGGCTTGCTGACGACCCCGGCTACGAGGGACTGACCCGCTCCGCCCGGGGTTTCGCGGGTTCCACGCGGAGGGGGCGTGGGGTGGGTCGTGTCGTTGGCGCGCCGCGGCTGCCGGGAGCTGTGGGTTCCGGCGGCGAAGAACTGACTCGCGCTGCCCGGGCGGCTTAGGCGGTTCCGCGCGGAGGGCTTGGGGCCGGTTGTGTCGTTGGTGCGCCGAACCGCCGCGCCGAGGCTGCCGGCCGCTGCTGGCTTCCGCGGCGAAGGGCCGCCCCGCACCGCGCGGACGGTTGTGCCGGTCCGCGATCTGCTTGGCGGTTGCCTGCGTCGTGTCGAGGAGGAGCGCGGGTCGTTTTGTGCGCCGAACCGTCGGCCGGGGTTGTCGTGGTAGCCGCCGTTGCTGGCCCTTGCGGTCAAGGGCTGCCTGCGGGTTCGCCGGTTCGCGTGTGGTCGTCGGTTGCCTGTTTAGCGCGCACGGGAGTCGGGGCGGCTGTCGCCCTCGCGCGCCGAACCGGCACGCCGGGGCTGGTCGCGGCAGCCGGCCGCTGTCGGCTCCGGCGGCGAAGGACCGACGCCGGCTGCGTTCGGGACGGTTTCGCGGTTCGCGGTGTGATTGTCCGTTCCTGCTCCGCGCGGGGAGTGCAGGCCGGTTGTGGCGCGCGGACAACTCCCAACCCCGCGCCGAGACCCACCATGTGCCGAACCTGTCCGGCAGTGGTTCACTGGTGATCAAATAGCATGCTAACCGCGTCGGGGAGGAGCCGGGGATGCGCGTCGACGTGCATGCTCACCTGTGGAGCGAGGCGTACCTGGGCGTGTTGGCCCGGTGGGGCAACGAGAAGGCGGCCGCGCAGGGGCGGTTGGGGGCCGGAGCGACCGAGGCGGAGCTCGGGTCGCGGTTCGAGCAGATGGCGACGGCGGGCATCGATCTGCAGGTGCTGTCGACCACGCCCGCGCCGCCGCATTTCGAGGATGAGCGGGCGGCGGTGGAGGCCGCGCGGTTCGTCAACGACGACTACGCGGAGCTCGTCCGGCAGCACCCGGATCGGTTCAAGGCGTTCGCGTCCCTGCCGCTGCCGCACACCGGTGCGGCGCTCGTCGAGCTCACGCGTGCGCTCGACGAGCTGGGGTTCCTGGGCGTCGCGATCACCACCTCGGTGCTGGGGCGCACGCTCGGCGACCCGGCGTTCCTGCCCGTCTACGAAGAGCTCGACCGCCGCGGCAGCGTGCTGTTCGTGCACCCGGCCGGTGTCGGGGCCGAGTCGCCGTTGATCGGGCCGAACCTGACGTGGCAGATCGGGGCGCCGATCGAGGACACCGTGGCCGTGCTGCACCTGATCGTCGCCGGGATCCCGAGCCGGTTCCCGCGCATGAAGATCATCCTGCCGCACCTCGGCGGCGCGCTGCCGATGCTGCTGCCCCGCATCGACCGCCAGAACCCTTGGGAGGCACCGGAAACCCCGGAGAAGCCGAGCCTCGCCGCGCGCCGGATCTTCTACGACACCGTCGGCCACAACCACGTGCCGGCGCTGCGCGTCGCGGCCGAAACGCTCGGCGCCGACCGCCTGGTGCTCGGCACCGACTACCCGTACCAGACGGGCGACGGGTTCACCGAGGCCGTGACCTACGTCGAACGCTCCGGCCTGCCCGCCGACGACATCACCGCGATCCTCGACCGCACGGCCGTGGAGCTCCTCGGCCTCGGCTGATCACCGCCAGGGCAAGTGCCGCAATAGCTTCATGCTCGACGTCATCACCCGCGCCCACACCCCGCCCGGCACCCGGCGCGGCGGCCGCAACGCCAGCCCGCGCTGCACGGCGATCGACTGCGCCTCCGTGTACTTCAGCAGCCCCTCGGCCCCGTTGCGGCGGCCGACACCGGAGTCCTTCATCCCGCCCATCGGCACGCCGACGCTGCCGAATGTCGCCGCGTAGCCCTCGTTGACGTTCACCGTCCCCGCCTTCAGCCGCGCCGCGACCTCCCAGCCGGCCCGGCCGTTGCGCGACCAGACGCTGGCGTTGAGACCGAAGGCGGTGTCGTTGGCGCGCTCGATGGCGTCGGTGACGTCGGTGTAGCCGTAGATCGACACCACCGGCCCGAACGTCTCCTCGGCGAACGGCACCATGCCCGGGGTGACGTCGGTGAGCACGGTCGGCTCGTAGAACAGCGGCCCGAGTTCCGGCCGCGCCCGCCCGCCGGTGAGCACGCGCGCGCCCTTGGCCCGCGCGTCCTCGACGTGCGCCGACACGGTCTCGAGCTGGCTCGGCGACGTCAGCGAACCCATCTGCGGGCCGAAACCCAGCTCACCGCCCAGCTTCAAAGCGGCCGTGCGCGCCACGAACGCGCGGGTGAACTCCTCGCGGACGCTTTCGTGCACGTAGATCCGCTCCACCGAGACGCACAGCTGCCCGGCGGAGGAGAAGCACGCGTTGACGGCGCCCGTCGCGGCCTTGGCGACGTCGGCGTCCGGCAGCACGATCATCGGGTTCTTGCCGCCGAGCTCGAGCGAGTAGCTCGTGAGCCGGGCCGCGATCTGCGTCGCCAGGTCCTTGCCGGTCGGCGTGGAGCCGGTGAAGCAGAGGTAGTCGCACTCTTCGAGCAGCGCCGGGCCGACCTGCGAACCGCGGCCGAGCACCACCTGCCACAGCCCGTCCGGCAGGCCCGCTTCGGACGCGAGCTCCTGCAACCACAACGCGGACAGCGCCGTCTGGTTGTCCGGCTTCTGCACCACGGCGTTGCCCGCCGCCAGCGCCGGGAACACGTCCATCGCGGTGAGCGCCACCGGGTAGTTCCACGGCGAGATGATGCCGACGACCCCCTTGGGATGGCGCAGCTCGCCGGCCTTCGTCAGGGCCGGGATCACGCCGGCCGCGCGCTTCGGCGCCAGGATCTTCGCGCTGTGCTTGCCGTAGTAGGCCGCCACCAGGGCGGCGGCGCTCACCTCGTCGAACGCGTCGAGCCGCGCTTTGCCGGCCTCCACCTGCACGAGGTCGAGCGCTTCGGCCTGGCGGGCGAGGATCAGGTCGTGCAGCCGCACGAGGAACCGCTGGCGCTGCGCGACCGGCCGGGCCGCCCACTCGTGCTGGGCCTTGCGCGCGGTCGCGAACGCCGCGCGCACGTCGGCGTCGGTGGCCTGGGGGATCGTGGTGATCGGCAGCCCGGTGAACGGCGCCGTCATGCGGATCGGCGCGGAGTCCGCACCGCCGGTCACGCGGGCGACGAGCCGGGCCGCGCGCGCCGCCGTCGGCGCTCCCGCGACACCCCCGATCGTCGCGGGCAGGGCCGTCTCGCCGCTGAGGTTCGCCGGTGTCGTGCTGGTCATGCCGTCTCCGTTCAGACCGGTGTTACCGACGAGTACAGCATACCGACGGTACGGCGGTCGAGCGGGAAAGCTGAATTATATTCACATATCGGAGTCGTCGCGGTGCCGGCCCGGCGGCTCGACGCCCGGCGCGGGCTGCACGTCCTGCGGCGGGAACGGCGGGGCGGTCGGCTCCTCGGCGGGCTCGGACTCCGGGGAAAGCACGCCCTGCGCGGGCGGCTCGGCCCAGGATTGATCGGGCGGCGGCGAGTCCAGCGAGTAGATCACGGGCTCGTCGTTCACGGCCGGGTAGTAGTACGGCTGCGGTGCCCATGGCGTGGTCCAGCGGCCGCCGCCGAACGCCGCGAGCGCCAGCACCAGCGCGGCGATCACGCCCCCGCCGAGCATCACCCAGAACCCGGTGCCCGTCGTGTAGTGGGCGACGATGGTGGCGTCCTTCTGCTCGTAGCTGAGGCTCGCCGACACGTCCATGCTCATGGTCCACACGGCCGCGACCACGGCCGCGCCGCCGGCGATCAGCACTGTGCGGGCCGCCCCGCGGAAGCGCGAGAACGCGAGCAGCGCGCCGACGACCAGCACCGCGGCCGCCACCGTGAGTGGGATGCCGTAGCGGGCGACGTGGCTGATCGCGAACAGGTCGCGCTCGGCCTGCGGCGCCGCTTCGACCTGGCGGTTCCACGCCGTGACCGCGAACGCGCTCTGCAGCTGACCGGCCACTGTCACCCGCGAAGCCGCGATCGGCAGGAACGTGCCCGCCACCACGAGCGCGGCCGAGAACACCCCGAGAATCCCAGCCAGCAGCCGCGACACGGCGCCCGGCTCGGCGACGGGTGACGGCGGGTACTGCGGCACGCTGGTCATCGGGGCTCCTTCGCCTGCTCAGGGCATCTGCGATTCCACCACGAAGAACCCTCATCCGCTAAGGGGCGGCGTGATCCTGCCACCGGTCGGCCCAGGCTCAGGGCTGCGAGTACATCAGCACTGCGATCCGCTTCCACTCCTGCAGCAGCTTGCGCCGCCGGTTCGGGTTACCGCCCAGCTCGGCGTCGAGCGCCAGGCCACGGGTGAGGTTCACGGTCAGCCAGAACAACGTCTCCGCGCGTTCTTTCGGCAGTTCGCCGGCCACCTGGCTCACGTGCGCCAGCGTCGCGCGCCCCAGCGCCCGGTCCACGGGCCGGGCCGCCGCCCGCAGCTCCGGGTCGGTGCGCGCGGCCACCCACAGCTCGGTGACGGCCGTGGAGAGCGTGCCCGAGTAGCCCGCCCACAGCAGGTCGATCGCGGCCTCGACGCCCGGCGCGCCACCCGGCAGGCCTTCCAGTGACGCCGCCAGCTGCGTGCGCAGCTTCGTGGTGAGGTGCTCGACGGCGGCCGCCATCAGCTCGGCCTTCGTGGCGAAGTGGTGCTGCACCGCGCCCTTCGACACGCCGGCCCGGGCGCAGATCTCCTGCATCGACGCGCGGGCGTACCCGATGTCCACGAGGGACTCGACGGTCGCGTCGAGCAGGGCCGTGCGGGTCTGCTCCCGGCGCTGCGCCTGGGTGCGGTGCGCCTTGGCGGTGGCCTCGGTCATTCGCCTCTCCCGCTTTACGTACCGGACTGCGCGGATGTACATTCCGAACAGAACTTACCTTCCACGCGTAATGTTTTCCAGCTTCGCAGGAGGCGTCGCCGTGCCGTTGCAGATCCAGAAGAGCTCGTGGAGCACCACCGAACTCGAGGACCTCCGGGAACTTTCCCGGTCGTTCCTGCAGAAGGAGATCGTGCCGCACCAGGAGCGATGGGCGGCGGAGAAGAAGCTCGACCGCGAGATCTGGACCAAAGCGGGCGAAGTGGGCCTGCTGTGCCTGTCGATCCCCGAGGAGTACGGCGGTGGCGGCGGCACGTTCGCCCACGAGGCCGTGCTGTACGAGGAGCAGGCCCGCTCCGGCGACAACGCGTGGGGCGTGACCGTCCACAACGGAATCGTGGCGCACTACCTGCTGGCGTACGCGTCGGCCGACCGCAAGCGCGAGTGGCTGCCGAAGCTCGCCAGCGGCGAGTTCGTGGGCGCCATCGCGATGACCGAGCCCGGCACGGGGTCCGACCTGCAGAGCATCAAGACCCGCGCGGTGCGCGACGGCGACCACTACGTGCTCAACGGCGCGAAGACGTTCATCACCAACGGTTTCCACGCCGACCTCGTGGTGGTCGCGTGCAAGACCGACCCGGACGCGGGCGCGCAGGGCGTGTCGCTGATCGTGGTCGAGACGGACACGCCGGGCTTCCGCCGCGGGCGTGTGCTCGACAAGGTGGGCCTCAAGGGCCAGGACACCGCGGAGCTGTTCTTCGACGACGTCCGCGTGCCCGCCGCCAACCTGCTCGGCGACGTCGAGGGCCAGGGCTTCGTCCAGCTGATGCTGCAGCTGCCGCAGGAACGGCTGATCATCGCCGTGACCGCGGTGGCCGGGCTCGAGGCGGCCGTGAACCTCACGATCGACTACACGAAGGAGCGCACGGCGTTCGGCCGGCCGATCTTCAACTTCCAGAACACGAAGTTCAAGCTCGCCGAGGCCGCGACGGAGGCGGCGGTGTCGCGCGCGTTCCTCGACCAGTGCATCGAACGGCACCTGCGCGGTGAGCTCGACGTGCAGGGCGCGGCGATGGCGAAGCTGTGGACGACCGAGCGCGTGAACAAGGTCGTCGACGAGTGCGTGCAGCTGTTCGGCGGCTACGGCTACATGACCGAATACCCGATCGCGCGCGCGTGGGCCGACGTCCGGATTTCGCGGATCTTCGGCGGGACCAGCGAGATCATGAAGGAGATCATCTCGCGCACGCTCTGAGTTTTTCGGCCGACGAAAGGACTTCCGCCGTGAAAGCCGGACCCCTGGGCGGGCTGAAGGTGGTGGAGCTGGCCGGGCTCGCGCCCGCGCCGTTCGCCTGCATGATCCTCGCCGACCTCGGCGCCGACGTCGTGCGCGTGGACCGCGCGACGCCGGGCGCCGACGTGCTCGGCATCCCGAACGACCCGCTGGCGCGCGGCCGTCGCTCGATCGGCGTCAACACGAAGACGCCAGAAGGCGTCGAAGTGGTGCTCAAGCTGGCCGAGCGGGCCGACGTGCTCATCGAGGGTTTCCGTCCGGGCGTTGCGGAACGCATGGGGCTGGGGCCTTCGGTGGTCCACGCGCGCAACCCGCGGCTCGTCTACGGGCGCATGACGGGCTGGGGCCAGGACGGCCCGCTCGCGCAGGCGGCCGGGCACGACATCAACTACGTCGGCATCGCCGGGGCGCTCGAGCCCATCGGGCGCGCCGGCGAACGGCCGGTACCGCCGCTCAACCTCGTCGGCGACTTCGGTGGCGGTGGCCTGATGCTCGCGATGGGCGTGCTCGCGGCGCTGTACGAGCGGACGTCCTCGGGGCGTGGCCAGGTCGTCGACGCGTCCATGGTCGAGGGCGCGGCGCTGCTCACCACGAGCCTGCACGGCCTGCGCGCTGCCGGCGCGTGGTCGGGCGAGCGCGGCGACAACCTGCTCGACGGCGGCGCCCCGTTCTACGACACCTACGAGACCGCCGACGGCAAGTACGTCGCCATCGGCGCCATCGAGATGCGCTTCTGGGGCGACCTCGTGAAGGTGCTCGGCCTGGAGGACGCGCCGCCGCACCTGGACAAGACGCAGTGGCCGAAGCTGCGGCAGCTCATCGCCGACGCCGTCGGCAAGCACACCCGCGACGACCTCGTCGCCCGCGCCGAAGGCACCGACGCCTGCCTCACACCGGTCCTCTCGCCCTGGGAAGCCTCGGCCCACCCCCAAAACGCGGCGCGCGGCACCTTCGTCGACATCGGCGGCACCGTCCAGCCCGCCCCGGCGCCCCGCTTCGACCGCACCCCGCCCGCGACGCCCCACGCACCCCACCAGCCGGGCACGGACACCACCGACGTGCTGGCCGGCCTCGGCCTCACCGAGGACGACTTGGCGGCCCTGCGCACGGCGGGCGCCATCGCCTGACTGACTGAACGGGCGGCCGTGTCTGCCCTGCACCCGCGCCGGCGGCGACTGCGCTGCTGCCGGGCGCGGGTGTGCCGTGAGTCTGGCGCCGCGGCGGTGGTGCGTCCGGGGGGCGCCGGTGCCTGAAGGCCGGGAAGTGGCGGCGTGCCTGACTTTCACCCGCGCCCGGGCGGCGAAGGGCTGCTGCCCGGTTGAGGGCGAACGCGCCACCATGCCGTGGCTTCGGCCACCGCGCCACGGCCCTCGCGCGGGTCGAAAGCACGCCCGGCCGCGAGCCGCGCGGAAAGGCCGGGAGGTTTCAGCGCGGTTCGAGATCCGACCGGATCACCGAAAACACGACGCTGTCGCGCCAAGCACCGTCGCGGAAGCCGTAGCCGCGTAGGACGCCTTCGCGGGTGAAGCCGGCCTTCTCCAGGGAGCGTTGTTCGGCGCGGTTGTCCACGTCGGTGGTGGCCTCGACGCGGTTGAACTGCGTGTGCGCGAACAGGTAGCGCACCAGCAGGCGCTGGGCCTCGGTGCCGTGGCCGTGGCCGCGGGCTTCCGGGCGCAGCACGAGGCCCATGTTCCAGCAGTACGAGCTGGGCCCCGAACGGGAGCGGTGCCACGACAGGAGGCCGAGGACGGCGCCGCCGAGGGTCGGCACCAGGAGCCCGCCCTCGGTGGTGAGAATGGCGTTGTCGCGCCAGCGGCGGTGGAGGTAGCCGGCGTCGTGCCAGCCGAACCACTGGAACTCGCCCGCGGTGGCCGGGTCGTTGATCAGTGCCTCGAGGAGATCGAGATCGGTTTCGAGCACCGGGCGGAGCACCACGTCGTCCATCGCGGCAGCCTAGCGGGCGGCGCGGGGGCGTCCGCTCACCCGATCGGGCCGGGGTCACCCGGTCGTGACACGCGTCCCGCTGAGCGATCGCCGGGCGGGCCTCGCGGGCCTGTCGTCACTAGAGTGAGCGTGCACGACCGGTCCTGAAGCCGGCCAGCGGATTGGATGGTGCCATGTCAGGCGGCGTGAAGAAGATCGTGGTCATCGGGGTGGTCGTCCTCGTGCTGTTCTTCCTGATCACCCAGCCCACCCAGTCGGCCAACCTCGTGCACCAGGTGCTCGGCTGGCTGCGCGACGGGGCCGAAGCCATCATCACGTTCTTCCAGACCCTGTTCGCGTGATCACCGCGGGCCTCGTTACCCGCCGGTAATTACCGAGAGTAACGCGATCCCGAGATCCGGGCTGATCGCTCGACCATCCGGGTGGATTGCCCCCTGAAAGGGCCTGGTCAAGGAATTTGTGGGGCCCGGGGTATGGCGCAGAAAGCGCGCCCGGCCCTACGGTGCTCACATTGCGTGATCAGCCGGTTCTCCGGTCCCCCGGGAGCCGGGTCACAGCGGGGTTTTTCCGCTCGGTCACGCGCATTGGGTGCAAGTCGTGGACGCGCAACGGGGCAGGCGTCAGGGCCGGCCCGTCGGGGACCAATGAGGAGGCAGGGATGACCGGAGATCCCGGAGTGGACGCGTTGATCCGGCAGTGGGCCGCGGAGCGCGAGCAGACCGCCGAGGAGCAGGAGGTCAGCCGCATCACGTCCGCCTGGCTGGCCGACGCGCCCCAGGCTCCGCCCGGCATCCCCGGTCAGCGCGCGAGGTCCGGTCCTTCGCGCTGGGCGCAGGTCGACGCCGCGGACCCCGGTTACCTCGACGCCATGCGCGTGCGCCTGCCCGAGGTCCCCGACGAACTGCTCGTGGCCGCCGCCGGCTGGTGGCAGATGGTCGGCGACGTCGCCGAGGCCGAGCTGTGGTGGGACGCCGGCATCAGCCCGCTCGACCAGCGGGCCCTCGACTACCGCGCGGCGGGCCTGCAGCCCTCGGACCTCAGCCGCCGGCTGGGCCCGATGACCGTGCTCCAGCACCTGCGCCGCGGCAGCGCCCCGGCCTGGTGCGTCGCGCGTCTCGCGCGGCAGCAGAAGTCCGCCTGAACCACCCTTTCGACACGGCCGGGTGAACCGGCGTGGCGGCAGCGATCCGAACCCGTCCGTAACGCTAACCTGCGCGGGCTCGTTGTGTGATCGACCGACCGCCACGCTGGAGGACCGGAGTTCGTGCCCCTCACCGGAAACGCCGACGGCGAGACCACAGCCGAGACGCAGGCCGCCCCCGCGGGCGCACCTGCCCGACGCCGTTCCCGAGGGGGCGCGGCCGTGGCGGTGCGGCTCGCGGTGGTTCTGGTGGTCCTCGCGGTGGCGGGTGGCGGTACGTGGCTCGTCACGCGGGCGTCGGCGCCGGTCGCGAGCCCGACGACCACGGACATCCCCGCGTTGAGCGTGAAAGCGGCCGACGTGCGCCCGGGCTCGATCGCGCCCGTCAGCGCCGTCGTCGCGGGTGGTGCGGACCAGCAGACCACCCCGCAGTCGGCGCGCTCCACCGCCGACCCGCTCGACGACTGGGCCAAGAAGGTCGCCGCCGTCACCGGAGTGCCCGCGCGGGCGCTGCGCGCGTATGGCAACGCGGAGCTCGCGATGCGCTCGGCCGACCCGGGCTGCCGCATCTCGTGGGCCACGCTCGCCGGCATCGGCCGCATCGAGTCGAACCACGGCCAGTACGGCGGCGCGGTGCTCGGCGCCGACGGCCGCCCGTCCAAGCCGATCATCGGCGTCCCGCTCGACGGTTCGTCGGGCGTGCGTGCCATCAGCGACACCGACGGCGGCCGCTTCGACGGCGACCCCGTGGCCGACCGGGCCGTGGGCCCGATGCAGTTCATCCCCAGCACCTGGCGCAAGTGGGCCGCCGACGGCAACGGCGACGGCCTCGGCGACCCGCAGCAGATCGACGACGCCGCGCTGGCCGCCGGCCGCTACCTGTGCGCGGGCGGGCGCGACATGGCCACGCCGTCGGGCTGGTGGTCGGGGATCCTGTCGTACAACAACTCCACCGAATACGCCCAGAAGGTCTTCGGCCTCGCCGACGGCTACGCGCAGTCGGCGAAGGCCGTGCGGGCCGGTTGAGGCCCGTTGGTCCGGAATCCGGGCGGGCCGGCGTCCGCGCCGGTGTGAAATCCGTGCGAACCACGAGGTCACCGGCTGAGAGACGGACCACGTGCGGGCCCGCCTCTCAGCTTCGGCCCTGGTTCCCAGTGCTAGCGTCAGGGCCGTGGCAGTGAACTCCGGCCCGGCCGTGTCCCCGCTCGGGCGCAGGCTCCTGATCGCCGCGACGTGCGTGGTGAGCCTGCTGCTGTGCTGCGGGCTGGCGTGGTGGCAGTGGGACCGGTTCACCTCCGCCAACGGCACGTTCCAGAACCTCGGCTACGTGCTGCAGTGGCCGCTGTTCGGGCTGTTCCCCGCGTTCATGTTCTGGCGGATCAAGAAGCTGCGCGAACGGGAAGAGTCCCAGGGCGAGAGCGCCGAGGCCCAGGCCGAGCAGGTCCAGGTGACCGTGCCCGCCCCGAGGCCCTCGACGCCCGCGCGTCCCCCGGCGCCCCGCCCCGTGGCCGAAGAGGACGACGAGCTCGCCGCGTACAACCGCTACCTGCGCGAGCTCAACGCCCGCGACCAGCAGGCCTGAACCACCACCTCGGAAGTGAGGACGAACCCATGACCACGAGCACCGACGGTGCGGCCCAGACCCGCCCGGCGCGACTGAACGGAGCCCTGGTGCGGTTCCGCACCACCGCGTGGATCACCGGTGTCGGCCTGCTCGTGCTCTGCGCGACCATGGTGGTCGAGTACGGCTTCGGCAACGCCACGCCCGCCGCCGTGTACTCGCCGATCCACGGTGTCCTCTACATGATCTACCTGGCCTGCAGCATCGACCTCGCGATCAAGGCCCGCTGGTCGATCAAGAGCACGATCCTCGTGCTGCTCGCCGGTTGTGTCCCGTTCGTCTCGTTCATCGTCGAACGCCGGGTGACGCACCGGGTGCACGCGGGTCAGGACATCTTCTAAGCCGGCACGGCTTTTCCCCGCCGGAAGGTCAGCGCGACCCCGACGGTGAGGGCGGCCAGTCCGCTCGCCGCGAGGAACGCGGCCGTCATCCCGTCGACCAGCAACGGCGTGCCGGTGGCTCCCGAAGCCGCGGCCGAACGCGTCGCCGCGCCGAACACCGTCACCAGGATCCCGAGGCCGAGCGTGCTGCCGACCTGCTGCATGGTCTGCAGCACGCCACCTGCGGCTCCCGCGTCCTCGGTGGGCACGGTGGACATGATGATCACGTTGAGCGGCGAGAACGCCAGCCCGCCGCCGACGCCCATCAGCAGCAGCGGCCCGAGCAGCGAAGCGACGTATCCGCTGTCCGGCGTCAGCGCCGAAAGCCACGCGACGCCGGAGACCATCAGCACCGTGCCCGTCACGGCCAGCGGCTTCGGGCCGAAGCGCGCGAGCAGGCGCGGCATGAGCCGGCTGAGCGTGAAGATCGACGCGGCCATCGGCAGGAACGCGAACCCCGTGGCCAGCGCGGCGAAGTGGCGCACGTCCTGCAGGAACTGCGTCAGGAAGAAGAACATCGACATCATCGCCATCGGCCCGAGGAAGAAGCTGGCGTAGGCGGCGGCCCGGTTGCGTTCGGCGAAGAGCCACAGCGGTACCAGCGGATGGGCCACGCGCCGCTCCAGCAGCACGAAGGCGATCAGCAGCACCACGCCCGCCGCCAGCGCGGCGAGCGTGAGCGGTGCGCCCCAGCCGTCGGACGCGGCCTGCGTGAAGGCCAGCACGAGCGAGGCGACGCCGAACGTGCCGAGCACGGCCCCGGGCACGTCGAGGTGCGCGGCCCGGCGCGGCGGTGCGGGCACGAACCGCGGTGCGAGCACGGCGATGGCCAGCCCGAACGGGACGTTGATGAACAGCGCGGCCCGCCACGAGATCCATTCGGTCAGCAGACCGCCCACGATCAGGCCGATCGCGAACCCGCCGCTGGCGACGGCGGAGAACAACGACAGCGCCCGCACGCGCGCCTTGGCCTCGGTGAACGTGGTGGTGATCAGTGCGATCGTGCTCGGCCCCGCCATCGCGGCGCCGACGCCTTGGGCCACGCGCGCGGCGATCAGGAACCCGGCCGACGTGCTCAGCCCGCCGGCCAGCGAAGCGAGCGTGAACACGGCCGTGCCCAGCACGAACATCCGGCGGCGGCCGAACAGGTCACCCGCGCGTCCGCCGAGCAGCAGCAGGCCGCCGAACACGAGGCTGTAGGAGGTCATCACCCACGACAGGCCGGTGGCGGAAAAGCCCAGGTTGGACTGGATACGGGGCAGCGCCACGTTCATCACGGTGGCGTCGAGCATCAGCATGAGCTGGCAGGTCAGCACGATGGCGAGGACGAGCCCGGACGCGGCGGTCCGGTGTCTCGGCCTAGGCTCGGTCGACGAGATTCGCTCGGTCAACTCGGTCAAAGGAGGACTCCCCAGAGAGGGACGAAGTAAGTGGAGAAACTCTCCACTTGGTTGCGTCCGCGATAATATGGAGAGCGTCTCCGGTTCCGCAAGGGAATTCGGAGAATCTCTCCGTTTTCTGGGGAGCCGGGTGCGAGGAGGTGCGTGGATGACGGCGGAGGCAGCGCGGCCGATGCGGGCGGACGCGAAGCGGAACTACGACCGCATCGTGGCCACCGCGAAGGACGCCTTCGCGGAACACGGCGTCGACGTCCCGCTCGACGACATCGCCAAACGCGCCGGCGTCGGCGCCGGCACGCTGTACCGCCACTTCCCGACGCGCGAGAAGCTGATGGAAGCCGTCTACCGCGACGAGATCGACCAGCTCGCCTCGCGCGCCGCCGTGCTCGCCGCCGAGCTGCCGCCGTGGGAGGCGCTCCAGGCGTGGCTGGGGGAGCAGGTCGCGTACGTCATCGAGCGCCACGGCCTCGCCGCCCTGCTCAAAGCGTCGATCGACTCGGGCTCCGAAACGTTCCTCTGGTGCCAGACCCGCCTGCGCACCGCGTGCGCCGACCTGGTCACCGCCGCCCAGACCACCGGCGACGTCCGCGCCGACATCACGGGCATCGACGTCCTGCGCCTCGGCCACGGCATCGGCACGGCCTCGAAGAACGCGTCCGAAGAGGACGCGGCCCGCCTGATGAAGATCATGCTGGACGGCTTGCGCGGGTGAACTTCGCGAAGTTTGTCGGTGTGCGTCGCGACCGCGGTCGTCGCTGACGACAAAAAAAGGGGCGGGCCCTCGCAGGACCCGCCCCTTCTCGTCACAGCCGGAGAGCCGTCAAGACCCGATGCCGGTCAAGGACCGGACCTCCATCTCGGCGTGCTTGGCGCCGTCGGCCTTCGAGCGGCCGACCAGTGTGCCGACGAAGCCGCACAGGAACGAGAACGGGATCGACACCAGGCCCGGGTTCTTGAGCGGGAACCAGTGGAAGTCGACGCTCTTGAAGATCGAGTCGGCGGCGCCGGACACGACCGGCGAGAACAGCACCAGGATCAGGCACGCCGCGAGGCCGCCGTAGATGCTCCACAGGGTGCCCGTGGTGTTGAACCGTTTCCAGAACAGCGAGTACAGCAGGGTCGACAGGTTGGCCGACGCGGCGACCGCCAGGGCGAGCGCCACGAGGAACGCGATGTTCTGGCCGTTGGCGAGGATGCCGCCGAGGATGGCCATCACGCCGACGACCAGGGCGGTCAGGCGCGCGACGCGGACCTCGTCGGCCGGTTCGGCCTTGCCGCGCTTGAAGATGTTCGCGTAGACGTCGTGGGCGAACGAGGCGGACGCGGTGATCGTCAGGCCCGCCACCACGGCGAGGATCGTGGCGAACGCGACGGCCGAGATGACGCCCAGCAGCAGCGTGCCGCCGATGTGCAGGGCCAGCAGCGGCGCCGCGGAGTTCTCGCCGCCGGGCGCGGCCTTGATCTCGTCGCTGCCCACGAGCGCGGCGGCGCCGAAGCCGATCACCAGCGTGCACAGGTAGAACACGAACATGCAGACCGTGGCCCAGACCACCGAGCGGCGCGCCTCGCGCGAGTTGGGCACGGTGTAGAAGCGCATCAGCACGTGGGGCAGCGACGCGACGCCGAGCACGAGCGCGAGCGACAGCGACACGAAGTCCAGGCGCGTGGTGCCGCTGGCGCCGTACGAGCCGCCCGGTTCCAGCAGGCTGGTGCCCATCGGGCTGTTGTCCGTGGCCGCGGTGAGCAGGTTGGAGAAGTCGAACCCGTACTTGCCCAGCAGGAACACGGTGATCAGCGTGGCGGCCACGAGCAGGATGCTCGCCTTGATGATCTGCACCCAGGTGGTGCCTTTCATGCCGCCGACGAGCACGTAGACGACCATCACGAGGCCGACCACACCGATGACCAGCGACTGGCCCAGCCGGGAGTGCACGTTGAGCAGCAGCGCGACGAGGCCGCCGGCGCCCGCCATCTGCGCGAGCATGTAGAAGAACGAGATCACGAGCGTCGAGGCGGCCGAGGCCGCGCGCACCGGGCGCTGCTTCATCCGGAAGCTCAGCACGTCGCCCATCGTGAACCGGCCGGTGTTGCGCAGCAGCTCGGCGATCAGCAGCAGGTCGACCAGCCACGCGACCAGGAAGCCGATGGAGTAGAGGAAGCCGTCGTAACCGTGGATCGCGATGGCGCCCGCGATGCCCAGGAACGACGCGGCGGACAGGAAGTCGCCCGAGAGCGCGATGCCGTTCTGCCGCCCGGTGAAGGCGCTGTCGGCCGCGTAGTAGTCGGCGGTGGTCTTCTTGCCGCGGTTGCCCGCGCGGTACACGACGAACAGGGTGATCGCGACGAACAGCGCGAAGACCCCGACGTTCACGAGCGGGTTGCTCGCCGGGGTGCTCTCGGCGAGCTCGGTGGTGGTCACTGGCGGGTTCCTTCCGTCACGGCGGCCCGTTCCCTCAGCTCGGCGACCCGCGGGTCCACCTCCCGGTTGGCGAACCGGACGTAGACGAGCGTGATCAGCGCCGTGGTGACGAACTGCGCGAGGCCGAGCAGCATGCCCACGTTGACGAGCCCGAACACGCGGGTGCTCATGAAGTCGTTCGCGTACGCGGCCAGCACCACGTAGGTCAGGTACCAGACGAAGAAGCCGGCGCTCATCGGGAAGACGAATCTGCGGAACCGCCGGCGCAGTGCGGTGAACTCGGGGCTGCGCTGGATGAGGTCGTAGTCGGGACCGCGCCGGGTCGCCGGCGCCGGCTCCGCGCCCTCGCGGGCGAACATGGCCGGCAGCTGTCCGGTCTCCTCGAGCGGGGTGCTCGCCGCGGGGGTGTTCGCGACGTTGTGCATGGCTGCCTCCGGCAACTTGCGTCCGTGGCGGTGGCCGGGTCGGGGCCCCTCGGTCGAGTGGCACCCGGTCTGCCCTTGCGGACTGGGAGGCGGCCATAGTAACGACGGTGTCTCATCCCGGAAAAAGCCGGTTCCTGAGAAGGGTCTCCGGAATTCGTTTTCCGGCTGGAAATGTGCGAAAACGACACCCTCAATGAAGATCACGAACAGATCACTCACAATAGTGAGAGCGTATGTCACGCCACGTTGTCGCAGCTGAGGAACGCTGCGGCAAATGGTTGAGATGCAGACAATGATCGGACGAATACCGTGACACCGGGTAGTCAAAGTGCGGGGCCGACGCCCCGGTCCGGCGTCCCTCCGGTGGGGTCGGGACGAGGATTCGCAGGCCAGTGGTGGATCCCGAAAGAAATCACCGGGTCGGGCGGCGAGTTCCTGCCAGACCACAACATCGGGTTCATCTTCGGAGGCGTCCCACCCGATGGGGGCACGGAGCGTAGATCCTCTGAGGGATTCGACTACCCTGCGTGGGCTAATCGGGTGACTGGCGGGCGGCGTGACCCGGAGCAACCGGTAACCGGAATTCCCTCTTCGGTCCCGCTCGGGGTCCAATCCCCGGGCCGCGACCGGGGCCGAATCGACTTTTCCCTGGTCAGCCGTGCGAAGCGCAAGACAATATCCTCGGCCGGGATTGGTGTACGATTCTTTGGCCCAGCTGACCGCAGCGATCGATAGGCACAGACAAGTTGACCTCGACCACCGCCGTGCAGTACGCAACTTGCGCCGTGCACGTGCAAAGTCCCGGGAAGCAGCACGCCGGTGATCACGGTGTCAGGTCTGCACGGTCGTGTCCTCACGGGGTCGATCGCGCGGGTCGGCGGAATGCCGTGGACCGTTCCGGGAGTACCGGAAGCCGCCCACGGGCAGCCACGACGCGGGACAGGGAGTCACTTTCGTGACCGTTGCAGGAGATGGCCAGGTGCCTGTTGAGAAGCTGCTCGGCCGCCCGCCCCGGCGACCGAGCCGGTCCTCGGGCTGGCGAGCGGCGCTGCGCTGGCGGGACTGGAGCATTCCGGTCAAGCTCTCGGCGGTGACGCTGGTCCCCATCGTCCTCGCGCTGGTGCTCGGCATTACCGCGATCGTGGGACAGGTCAGCCGTTCCGGTGACTACGAGCGGATCGACAAGCTGGTCGGCCTGAGCACCCAGCTGCGCAAGCTGACCGACGGCCTGCAGAAGGAGCGCACGCTCACCGCGGCGCAGCTCACCGCGGGCACCGCCGGCGTCACGCCCGAGCTGAAGGCCGCCCGCGCGGCCACCGACGCGGCGGTCGAACCATTCATCACGGCGGCGAACCGCGTCGGCGGGTCCGAGTCCAGTGTGTCCGGTGCCGTGAACTCGGCGACCGCGCAGGTCAACGAGATCGCCGTGATCCGCCAGCAGGTCGGCGCGGGCCTGCTCGACGCCGCCGAGGCGGTGGGCGACTACAACGCCGTGACCGGTGCCCTCATCGGCGCCGACACCGCGGTGGCCGCGGGCGCGAGCGCCGACGCGCTGGGCGGCACGGCGAACGCGCTGCACGACCTCGAGGCCGCCAAGGAGCAGGTCTCGGTCAGCCAGGCGCTGGTGTCGTACGGCATCGCGAAGGGCACGCTGGAACCGCAGCAGCTCAGCGACGTCCGCGACGCGGAGCTGCGGTACGACGACCGCATCGACGACTTCAACGCGGCCTCCACCGCGCCGCAGCGCCAGGACCTCGAGAGCACCCTCAAGCCCGACACCGCCTACGACCGCAAGCGCATGGTCGGCATCGTCCTCGGCGAGCAGGGACCCTCGAGCGACCAGGGGCTGTCGCAGGTCCAGTCGCAGGAGTGGAACAACGCGTCCAACGCGGTGGTCGGCCAGCTCTCCGAGGTCGGCAACCGCATGGGCGCCGACGCCACCGCCGCGTCCGCCGCGCTGGTCGAAGGCGCCAGCAGCAGCGCCGGGCTGCTCGCCGTGCTGCTGTTCGCCGCGATGGTCGCCGCCGCCGCGGTCGTCTTCCTCATCACGCGCCAGATCCTGCGGTCGCTGAAGACACTGCGCCGCAGCGCGCTGGACGTCGCGGAGAAGGACCTGCCCGCCGCCGTCCGCAACATCCAGGAGGGCCGCGCGCAGAGCGTCGAGGTCGAGCCGGTGAACGTGCGGGTGGCCGACGAGATCGGCGAGGTCGCGCGCGCGTTCGAGAAGGTGCACAGCCAGGCGCTGCGGCTCGCGACCGAGCAGGCCGCGATGCGCGCGGGCTACAGCAGCGTGTTCGTCAACCTCTCGCGCCGCAGCCAGAGCCTCGTGCAGCGCCAGCTGCAGCTGATCGAGCGGCTGGAGCGCGACGAAGAGGACGCCGACCAGCTCGCCACGCTCTTCCAGCTCGACCACCTCGCCACCCGGATGCGGCGCAACAACGAGAACCTGATGGTCCTCTCCGGCGCCGAGCCGGGCCGCCGCTCGGGCCAGCCCGTGCCCGCGCACGACGTGCTGCGCGCCGCCGTGTCGGAGATCGAGCAGTACCAACGGGTCTCGGTGCAGCAGCCGCCGGCGGTGAAGATCGTCGGGTTCGCCGCGAGCGACGTCCAGCGCCTCATCGCGGAGCTGCTCGACAACGCCACCGCGTTCTCCGCACCGGAGACGCAGGTGACCGTGGCGACGCGCCTGGCCGACGACGGCTCGCTCAACGTCGACATCCTCGACAAGGGCATCGGCATGAACGAGTACGAGGTGGTCGAGGCCAACGGCCGCCTCACCGAGGCCGGCTCGGTCGACCTCGCGACCTCGCGCCGCATGGGCCTGTTCGTGGTCGGCCGCCTCGCCGGGCGCCACCGCATCGGCGTCTCGCTCCACGGTGGCAAGGACATCGTCGGCGTGCGGGCCACCGTGGTGGTCCCGCCGGAGCTGGTCATGACCGGTGCCGCGCTGGAGAATCCGCCGCAGTCGGCGGGGCCGTTCGGCAGCGTCGCCGCGCCGCCCGCGAGCCCCGGTGGCCTGCCGCGCCGCCAGCGTCCGGTCAACGGCTCGGCGCGCCCGGCCGCGGACCGCGCGCTCGTGCCGCAGCAGCCGATCCAGGGGGCCGACGAGCAGCTGTGGCCCTCGGCGAGCGACCTCGCCGGGTTCGCCAACGGCCACACCGTCGACCCGGGCGTGCGCCCGCCGTCGGACCTCGAGATCTCCGGGACCGCGCTGTTCAGCCCGATCCCGCGGGACGACGCCGCGCCGCCGGTCAAGCCGCCGGTGCCGCAGCTGCCGCAGATCGTCGACGTGCCGCCGCCGCGGCCGGAGCCGGAACCCGCGGCGGACGCCGAGCGCGCCGACGAGCGCGCCCGCGAGCTGCCCTCGGGCAAGGACCTGTTCTCCGCCAACGGGACCACCCTGAGCGAGTGGTGGAACCAAGCGGCGCAGAAGGTGCCGGAGGTGCCGCCGCCCACGGCCGCCGAGACGACGATCGAGAACACGCCGATCTTCGACGAGATGCTCTCGGCGTGGTTCCGCTCGCCCGCGCCGCCCGCGGACGAGACGGCGGCCAAGACCGGTCCGGACCAATCCACGGCCGAGAAGACCGAGAAGACCGCAAAGCCCGGTGAGTCCGGTGAGGACACCGGCCAGGCCGGTGCGAAGACCGAGCCGAAGGCGGGGGAGCAGCCGCCGGCCGACGTGGCGAAGCCGGAGCCCGGCGTCGCCCCGGTGACCACGCCGGAGCAGGACGAGCGCAACTGGGACTTCGCGAGCGACGAGAACTGGCGCACCGTTCAGGCCGTCTCGCAGGTCGAACCCACGGCGTTCACGAAGGCGGGCCTGCCGCGCCGTCGCCGCGGCGAACAGCTCATGCCTGGCAGCGCGACGCCGGACGAGCTGCCCGCCGCCGAGTCGGCCAAGCCGGGCCTGCCGGTCCGCGACCCGGCCGACGTCCGCGGTCGCCTCACCAGCTTCCAGCGCGGGGTGAACCGCGGCCGGCAGCACGTCCGCGACGGAGCCGTCGAGCCGACCGCCGACCAGCAGGGCCTGGGCGCCGCGGCGCTCAACCGCCTGGAGGGCGAGCCCGGCACCGGGTTCGCGCCCCCTGGTTTCGCCCCGGCCGGCGAGCAGGCCGGCCAGACCGCGGCGGACCACCCTGGTGCCGCGCAGGCGTTCGGCACCGGTGGTCCGGACCAGCAGGATCCGGTGGGGGACAACGAGACCACGGCCGAGTACCCCGGTTTCGTCGGTGCCCTCGACGCGGCGGTGGCCGCGGCCGACGCCGCCGAGCAGGCCGCACAGGCCAACCCGCTCGACCGGACCGACCAGACAAGCGGGGCCGCGCCCTCCCGGCCGGCCGCCGCGAACGCTTTCGGTGTGGCCCAGGCGGAGACGCCCGCGGCCGAGCGCGAGCAGGACGGCGAGACCCGGCCGGACCGCCGCGGCGTCGCGAGCGCGTTCGGTGCGGCCCGCACCGCTCAGCCCGAGCCCGCGGCCGACCAGCCGGTGCCGCCGGCGTTCGACCCGCAGGGTGGATGGACGGCCCCGGCCGAGACCACCGGCAACGGCAACGGCAACGGCAATGGCAATGGCAACGGCACGGCGGCCCGCCCGTCGCCCACCCCGCGCCCGGTGCGTCGCCCCGAAGGCGAGGTGCCCGGCCGCCCCGCGGCGCCCGAGTCCTTGCCCACCCGGCGTCCCGCCGCCAGCAACCTGCCGCCGGGACCGCCGGCCGTCGACCCGAACCAGGTGCCCGCCGCGGTGGCGAACCTGGAGGCCGCCGCGGCCGGGACACCCGCCACGGAGTGGGCTTTCGGGTCCGACGAGGGCTGGCGGACGGTCCAATCGGTGTCCCAGTCGACGCCCTCTTCGTTCACTTCGGCAGGATTGCCCCGGCGTCGCCGCGGGGAGCAGCTGCTCCCCGGGAGCGCTCCGCCGCCCGCCGGAGCGGCGAACCCCCGTCCGACCCGCGACGCGCACGACGTGCGTGGCCGCCTGAGCAGTTTCCAACAGGGCATCCAGCGCGGCCGGCACCGCACTGGGCAGGCCACTGAGACCAACCACGAAACACTGGAGGGTGAATGACCTCGCCGAGTACGGCTCAGCCGCAGCAGAACCAGTTCGGCTGGCTGGTCAACGACTTCGCCGAACGGGTCCCGGGTGTGGCGCACGCCGTGGTGGTGTCGGCCGACGGACTCCTCCTCACGGCCTCCAACCGCCTGCCGCTCGACCGCGCCGACCAGCTGGCCGCGGTTGCCTCCGGGCTCGTGAGCCTCACCCAGGGCGCGGCCCGGTGCTTCGAGGCGGGCGCGGTGAACGAGACCGTGGTCGAGATGGAGCTCGGCATCATGGTGCTGATGTCCATCAGCGACGGTTCGTGCCTCGCGATCCTCGCGGCGCCCAACTGCGACATCGGCCAGGTGGCCTACGAGATGACGATGCTCGTGGACCGCGTGGGGCAGATCCTGACCCCCGAACTCCGTGCGCAGCTGCAGGGCGCGGGTGGGTCGCTGATCGGTGAACCGGTGGGATGATTACGCGATGAGCACGGGGCCCGGATTATTCGGCGGAGAGCCCGGAGACAGCGAGGAACCCCCGCGCGCGGGGGCTCCCGGTGCTGCCCGCGGTGAGGACGACGGCACTTTCGCCGACCTCCTCAACGGCTTCAGCCTCGATTCGGGCCGCTCGCGCAAGAAGCGGAAGAAGACCGGTAAGGAGTCCCAGTCCCCCGAACCCCCGCCCGCGGGAGCGCACGCGGCGGAGGAACCGCCGGCGGCGCCAGAGCCGCCGGCCGAGTTAGGAGATCGAGTGACCTCTCTAGTCTCTCCACCGGGCAGTACCGACGCGGATGGGCCTAGACCAGGCGGGCTCTTCGACCCCGGACCGCCCAGCGGCGAGTTCGTGATGCCCGCCGCGTTCACCCGGCCGGACCGCCCCGATCGGGTGGACCCGGCCGAGGAGACGTCGATCGTGCGGCCGTACGCTCTCACCGGCGGCCGGACCCGAGCGAACTACGCGCTCGAGCTGGAGACGCTGATCTCCACCAATGACCACGTCGTCGCGGGGGGCTTCCCCGAGGCGGCGGCCGAACAGATCGAGAGCATCTCGATCATGGAAGAGTGCCGGACCCCGCGCTCGGTCGCCGAGGTCGCGGCGGCCCTGCGGGTGCCACTGGGTGTCGCCAGGGTGCTGATCAGTGACGCGGCCGACGCGGGCCTCGTCACCGTGCACCGGACGATTTCGGGCAATGACGGCGCCGAAGCACACTTGATGTTGATGGAAAGGGTTTTGAGTGGACTCCGTCGGCTTTAAGGCACCGCGGGAAACCGCGCCCCCGACCATGACATCAGCGAAGATCGTGGTGGCGGGCGGCTTCGGAGCGGGCAAGACGACGTTCGTGGGTTCGGTGTCGGAAATCGTTCCGCTCACCACCGAGGCGATGATGACCGACGCGAGCCGCGGCATCGACAACCTCGACCAGACCCCGAACAAGACGACCACCACGGTCGCCATGGACTTCGGCCGTGTGTCGCTCGACGCCGACCTGATCCTGTACCTGTTCGGCACCCCGGGCCAGCAGCGCTTCTGGTTCATGTGGGACGACCTGGTCCGCGGCGCGATCGGCGCCGTCGTGCTGGCCGACACCCGCCGCCTGGCGGACTCGTTCGCGCCGATCGACTTCTTCGAGGACCGCGGCCTGCCCTACATCGTCGGCATCAACACGTTCGACGGGGTACTGGAGCACGACATCAACGACGTGCGCGAGGCGCTGTCGATCGACCCCAGCATCCCCATCGTCCGTTGTGACGCGCGGGACCGCGAGTCGACGAAGCAGACGCTGATCACGCTCGTCGAGTACGCGATGCGGCAGTGGATCGCCTTGCGGGCGGCCAAAGCCCGCTGACGCGGGTTCCTCGGCGTTGCGGCGGCCGGGTCACCGTTCCTCGGTGGCCCGGCGATACCGCAACAGCACCACGGCGCCGTCGATCACGCGGGACTGGACGAGCCGCAGGCCGAGCCGCTCGGCGTCGACGGCGAACGGCCGCTTGTCGCCGCCCAGCACCACCGGGTGCACGAGCACGTTGTACTCGTCGATCAGCCCGAGCCGGCTCAGCTGTGCGGGCACGTCCGCGCCGCCCATGAGCAGGATGTCCTTGGTGTGCCGCGCTTTCAGCGCCGTGACCTCCTCGGTCAGGTCGCCGCCGAGCACCTCGGTGTCCCACCCGGGGTCGGTGAGCGTGTGCGAGAAGACGACCTTGGGGGTCTTCCGCCACACCGGCGCGAAGCCGATGTCGTGCGGATCGTCCGAGATGGACTCGGCGTGCGGCCAGAAGCCCGCCATCATGTCCCACACCCGCCGCCCGTAGGCGAACACGGCGGCGCGCTCGGAGAGCTCGTGCGAGTGGGCGGACAGCTCGGGCCCCATCCGCGGCCAGTCGAACTCGCCGTTCGGGCCCTCGATGCAGCCGTCGACCGAGACGTGGACGTAGTACACCAGATCACCCATGATCGGGCTCCTTCACCGAGTGGCGTCCCTGCCGGACGCCGTTCAGCCTACGGTCGGAGCCGGCCGCCGCGACCGGACATCGGTGCCGAAAGAATCCTGCCCCGGCCGCGGAAACGGGCCGGTCCCCCAGGAACCGGCCCGTTTCCGCCGCACCGGCTGGATGTTTCAAGCCGTGTCGGTACGCCTCAGTACTCGTCGTGCCTGCGCCACCAGCCGCCGGGCTCGTCGGAGCCGCGCGACTCCTCCTCCCACGCCTCCTGCCGGCCGAACGGCGTGATGTCGAGGTAGCGGTGCACCGCGGAGAACGTCTCGGCACCGCGGCCGCTGGTGAAGTACGTGCGGTAGACGTCGTCGCCGTCACGCAGGAACACGCTGGTCCCGAAGAACCGGCCGACGCCGCAGTCCTCGGTGAAGTCGCTGCCGTTCGCCGAGACCCACGGCAGGTCCCAGCCCATGCGGGCCTTGTACCGCTCGATCTCGGGCAGCGTCGCGGGCGCGGTGACGACGAACGTGATGTCGCGGGCGTTGAGGTGCGCCAGGTGCGGCACGTTGTCCACGACCATCGAGCAGCCGGGGCAGCCCGCTTCGTCGCCGGGGTGCAGCATGAAGTGGTAGACGATCAGCTGACGCCGGCCGTCGAACAGGTCCAGCAGGCTCTTCTTGCCCTCGGCCGAAGTGAACTCGTACGCCTTGTCGAAGCGCACCATCGGCAGCCGGCGGCGCTCGGCCGTGAGGTGGTCGGCCGCCTTCATCAGTTCCTTTTCCTTGGCCAGCAAGGCATCGCGCGCGGCCTGCCAGTCCTCGGCGGACACGACACGGGGGAGTGCGGTGGTCATCGGACCTCCTCGAGGTGGTGGGCGAGCTTTTCGAACGTGGAGCTCCAGCCGTCCTGGTGGCCGGCGCGCTCTTCCTCGGTGGGGAAGGGCGCTTGGTGGAACGTCATCTCGGTCTTGTCGCCGGCCTCGGTGAACGTGATCGTCACGACCGTCTCGCCGACCACGTCGTCGGGCTGGTCCCACGAGAACGTGAACACGAGCCGCCCGGGCGGGCTGATCTCGCGGTAGGCGCCCTGCATCCAGCGCTCGACGTCGTACTCGTCGCTGTGGATCCGCGCGCGCCACGCGCCGCCGGGCCGCAGGTCGATCGTGACTCCCGAGGCGGCGAACTTCTCCGGGCCGAGCCAGCTCGCGAGCCGCTCCGGCTCCGTCCACGCGCGGAACACCAGCTCCCGCGGGGCGTCGAACACGCGCGTGATGGTCAGGTCCCGTTGCGTCATTGCTCGGTCTCCTTCCGGGGCTCCCGCAGGAGCCGCAGGTGCTCGTCCAAGCGGTCGAACCCCGCCTCCCAGAACTGCCGGTATTCGTTGACCCAGTCGGCCACGACCACGAGTGGTTTCGTCTCGAGCCGGCACGGGCGCCACTGGCGCATCCGGCCGCGGGTGATGAGCCCGGCCGCTTCCAGCACCTTCAGGTGTTTCGACACCGCCTGCAGGCTTACCTCGAACGGCTCGGCCAGCTCGTTCACCGTCGCGTCGCCCTGGGCGAGCCGGGCGAGGATGGCCCGCCGCGTGGGGTCAGCCAACGCGGCGAAGGTGGTGCTGAGCTGATCAGTGGCCATCGGTACTCAATCGCTTGGTTGATTAACTTGTAGGTTGAATATAGCTCCCAGCTGGCTCCTGTCAACCGCGTGCAGAAGCCGCTTGAGACTTGCGTCACCGCCGCTCGGGTTTCCAATAGTAGGAAGTCCAAGTATTTTGGGAGGATGAGCAGCGACCTCTACCGCCCCGAGAACCCGGTCCGGTTCGTCACCGCGTCGAGCCTGTTCGACGGCCACGACGCCTCGATCAACATCATGCGGCGGATCCTGCAGTCGCAGGGTGCCGAGGTCGTGCACCTCGGGCACAACCGCTCGGTCGACGAGGTGGCCACCGCTGCCATCACCGAAGACGTGCAGGGCATCGCCATCTCCGCCTACCAGGGCGGCCACGTCGAGTACTTCTCCTACCTGGTGGAGCTGCTGCGCGAACGCGGCGCGGGGCACATCAAGGTGTTCGGCGGCGGGGGCGGCGTGATCGTCCGCGAGGAGATCGACCTGCTGCACTCGCGGGGCGTGGCGCGGATCTTCTCGCCCGAGGACGGCTACGAGATGGGCCTGCCGGGCATGATCAACTCGATGATCAAGGCCTGCGACGTGGACCTCTCGGAGCAGCCGCCCGTGTCCATCGACAAGCTGCTCTCCGGCGACGTGCCGGCGCTCGCGCGGGTGATCACCCAGCTGCAGCGTGAAAAACTGCCCGAAGGGTGGCTCGCCGCCATCACCGAGGCCGCCGAGAAGCGCCACGTGCCCGTGCTCGGCATCACCGGTACCGGCGGTTCCGGCAAGTCGTCGCTCACCGACGAGCTCATCCGCCGCTTCCGCCTCGACCAGGAGGACAAGCTGCGGATCGCGGTGCTCGCCGTGGACCCGTCGCGGCGCAAGGGCGGCGGCGCGCTGCTCGGCGACCGCATCCGGATGAACTGCCTCGACGGCTCTCCGGTGTACTTCCGCTCCCTCGCGACCCGCACGACGAGCGGCGAGATCCCCGCCGGGCTGCGCGAGTCGATCCTCGCGTGCAAGGCCGCGGGCTACGACCTCGTGATCGTGGAGACGCCGGGCATCGGCCAGGGCGACGCGGGCATCGTCGACTACGTGGACGAGTCGCTGTACGTGATGACGCCGGAGTTCGGCGCCGCGTCGCAGCTGGAGAAGATCGACATGCTCGACTTCGCCGACGTGGTGGCCATCAACAAGTTCGAGCGCCGCGGCGCCGAGGACGCCCGCCGCGACGTCGCGCGTCAGCTCGTGCGCAACCGCGAGGCCTTCGACAAGGCTCCTGAGGACATGCCGGTGTTCGGCACGAGCGCCGCGAAGTTCAACGACGACGGCGTGACCGCGCTGTACCAGAACCTGCGCGACCAGCTCGCCGAGCGCGGGCTGTCGGTGTCGGCCGGCGTGCTGCCCGCGGTCGAGGGCAAGGTGTCCACCGACGCCAGCACGGTCATCCCGGGCAACCGGGCGCGCTACCTCTCGGAGATCGCCGAGACCGTGCGCGGTTACCACGAGCAGACCGGGAAGCAGGTGGCCGCCGTGCGCAAGCGCGAGCACCTGGCCGCCGCGAAGGCTGCTCTGTCCGAAGTGGATGCTTCCACCGACGCGCTCGACGGGCTGCTCGCCGCCGCCGAGTCCGATGTGGACGGCGAGACCACCAAGCTGCTGGAGCGGTTCCACGCGCTGGCGGAGGAGTACCGCGAGGACGAGCTCGTGGTGAAGGTCCGCGACAAGGAGCTGCGCACGCAGCTGTGGCGCGACACGTTGTCGGGCAACCGGATCCCGCGCGTCGCCCTGCCGCGCTACACCGAATCCGGTGAGCTGCTCTCGTTCCTTCGTCGCGAACACCTGCCCGGGTATTTCCCGTACACGGCCGGCGTGTTCCCGTTCAAGCGCGACGGCGAGGACCCGGCACGCATGTTCGCCGGCGAGGGTGACGCCTTCCGGACCAACCGCCGGTTCAAGCTGCTCTCGGCCGACTCCGAGGCCAAGCGCCTGTCCACGGCCTTCGACTCCGTGACCCTCTACGGCCACGACCCCGACACCCGCCCGGACATCTACGGCAAGGTCGGCACCTCGGGCGTCTCGATCGCGACGATCGAGGACATGAAGGTGCTCTACGACGGCTTCGACCTCACGGCGCCGAACACGTCGGTGTCGATGACGATCAACGGCCCGGCGCCGACGATCCTCGCGTTCTTCCTCAACACCGCGATCGACCAGAAGCTCGACGCCTTCCGCGCCGAGCACGGCCGCGAGCCGTCGGCGGAGGAGGCTGCCGAGCTGCGTGCGTGGGCGCTGAAGAACGTGCGCGGCACCGTGCAGGCCGACATCCTCAAGGAGGACCAGGGGCAGAACACCTGCATCTTCTCCACGGAGTTCAGCCTGCGCATGATGGCCGACATCCAGGAGTGGTTCATCCAGCACGCGGTGCGCAACTTCTACTCCGTCTCGATCTCCGGCTACCACATCGCCGAGGCCGGGGCGAACCCCATTTCGCAGCTGGCGTTCACGCTGTCCAACGGGTTCACCTACGTCGAGTCGTACCTCGCGCGCGGCATGGACATCAACGACTTCGCGCCCAACCTGTCGTTCTTCTTCTCCAACGGGATGGATGCGGAGTACTCGGTGCTCGGCCGCGTGGCGCGGCGGATCTGGGCCGTGGCGATGCGCGAGCGCTACGGGGCCAACGAGCGTTCGCAGAAGCTCAAGTACCACGTGCAGACCTCGGGCCGCTCGCTGCACGCGCAGGAGATGAGCTTCAACGACATCCGCACCACGCTGCAGGCCCTGTGCGCGCTGTACGACAACGCGAACTCCTTGCACACCAACGCGTTCGACGAGGCCATCACCACGCCGAGCGAGTCGTCGGTGCGCCGCGCGATGGCGATCCAGATGATCATCAACAAGGAGTGGGGCCTGTCGAAGAACGAGAACCCGCTGCAGGGCTCGTTCATCATCGACGAGCTGACCGACCTGGTCGAGGAAGCCGTGCTGGTCGAGTTCGACCGCATTTCCGAACGCGGCGGCGTGCTCGGCGCGATGGAGACGGGCTACCAGCGCGGCAAGATCCAGGACGAGTCCATCCTCTACGAGCGCAAGAAGCACGACGGCTCGCTGCCGATCATCGGCGTCAACACCTTCCGCAACCCGCACGCGGGCGAGGAAGACGTCGAGGTCGAACTGGCCCGCGCCACGGAGGACGAGAAGAAGTCCCAGCTCGACCGCCTCGCCGACTTCCAGCACCGCCACGCCGAAGACGCCCAGCAGGCCCTCAAGGCCCTCCGCGAGGCGGCGACCCGCGGCGGCAACCTGTTCGGGGTGCTGATGGACGCCGCGCGGGTCTGCTCGCTCGGCCAGATCACCGACGCGTTCTTCGAGGTCGGCGGCCAGTACCGGCGCAACGTCTGAGCACCGGGCCGGGTCCCGCGCGTCCGGCGGTCCGCCGCCGGACCTGCGCGCGGACCCGGCCCGGCTCGTCTACCTCGAGCCCGGCCGGCGTCGCGTCGTCGACGGTCCGGCCCGGCGTGAGATGAGACCGATCCGGTGAGGGTTCAACCAGACCGGGAATAGGCCGCCGCCGCAGCGGGTAGAACGAGGCATGGACTTCGGGATCTCCACGTTCGTGACCGATGAAGGCATCCGCCCCGACGTGCTGGGCGAGGCGCTGGAGGAGCGGGGCTTCGACTCGCTGTTCCTGGCCGAGCATTCGCACATCCCCGTGAGCCGGGAGAGTCCTTACCCCGGTGGGGGCGACCTGCCCGAGAAGTACAAGCGCACGCTGGACCCGTTCGTCGCGCTGACCGCGGCGGCGGTGAACACGTCGAACCTCGTGCTGGGCACGGGCATCGCGCTGTTGATCCAGCGGGACGTGATCCACACGGCCAAGGAGGTCGCGTCACTCGACCTGGTGTCGCGCGGGCGGGTGGCGTTCGGTGTCGGGGTGGGCTGGAACCGTGAGGAGATGGCCAACCACGGCACGGACCCGACCACTCGTGGCGCGCTGATCGACGAGCAGATCGAGGCGCTCAAGGCCGTCTGGACCGAGGAGCAGGCGGAGTACCACGGCAAGCACGTCGACTTCGACCCGATCTTCGCCTGGCCGAAGCCCGTGCAGACGCCGCACCCGCCGATCTACGTCGGCGGCGAGAGCCCGGCCGCGCTGCGCCGGCTCGCCCGCCTCGGCGACGCCTGGCTGCCGCGCCAGCAGACGCCGTCCGACGAGATCAAGCGCGTGCGCGAGTGGCTCGCCGAGCAGGGCCGCACGGACGTGCCGTTCACCGTTTTCGGGGGCGCTCCCGACGCGGACGCGGTGAAGCGCTTCGCCGAAGCCGGCGTGGAGCGCTACACCTTCATGCTGCCGACCCTGCCCGAAGCCGAAACGCTCGCCGCCCTCGACGACCTCGCGCGGCTCGCGGCGGACCACCGGTGACCCGTGGTTCGATGATCTCATGAAGTTCGGGATCTTCAGCTTCGTCACGGACGAGGGCATCCGGCCCGACGCGCTCGCGCGCGGGGTCGAGGAGCGCGGGTTCGACTCGCTGTTCGTCGGGGAGCACTCGCACATCCCCGCCGACCGGCAGTCGCCGTATCCGGCGGGCGGGGAACTCCCGCGGATGTACTACCGGATGTACGACCCGTTCGTGGCGCTCACAGCCGCCGCGTCGGTGACCTCGACGCTGCTGCTGGGCACCGGCGTCGCCCTGCTGGCGCAGCGCGACCCGATCCAGACGGCCAAGGAGGTCGCCTCGCTCGACCACCTGTCGGGCGGACGGGTGGTGTTCGGCGTGGGCGCGGGCTGGAACCTCGAGGAGATGCGCGACCACGGCACCGATCCCGACACGCGCGGCCGGCTGCTCGACGAGCGGCTCGACGCGATGAAGCAGCTGTGGACAGCCGAGGCGGCGACCTTCCACGGCGAGTTCACGCACTTCGACCGCGCCGTCGCCTATCCGAAGCCGGCGCAGAAGCCGCATCCGCCGATCTACGTCGGCGGCAACAGCCGGCACGCGGCGCGGCGGGCGGCCCGCCACGGCGGCGTGTGGATGCCGAACTCAGTGGTCGTGCCCGAGCGGGTCGGGAAGCTCATGGCCCTGCGCGACGAGTTCGCCCCCGGGACACCGGTGTCGATGTTCGCGGTGGGCAGCAAGAACGAGGCTCTGCTGGAGGCCTACGCCGAGGCCGGGGTGGAGCGCATCACGCTCCTGCTCGGCACGCGGCCCGAAGCGGAGACCCTCGAGAGGCTCGACGCCCTCGTCGAGGTCGTCGAAAAGTACCGGTGAAGGAGCGGAAGACGCGTGAGTGACGTGCAGATCGGTCTTGCGGCTGCGTTGGAGCAGTTCTCGCCGCGGGAGTCGATTCGGTTGGCGAAGGCGGGCGAGGAGCGGGGCTTCTCGGGGCAGATGGCGGCGGATCACTTCCAGCCGTGGGTTCCGCAGCAGGGCGAGTCGTCGTTCGTGTGGAGCATGCTGGCGTCGCTGGCGGAGAACACCACCGGTGACCTGGGTCCCGGGGTGACGTGCCCGTCGTTCCGGTTGCACCCGGCGATGGTGGCCCAGGCGGCAGCGACGCTGGAGGCGACCTATCCGGGCCGGACCTGGCTGGGGATCGGGTCGGGTGAGGCGCTCAACGAGCACATCATCGGCGGCTACTGGCCCGAGGCGCCCGAGCGCGTGCGGCGGATGTTCGAGGCGCTGGAGGTGATCCGGAAGCTGTTCACCGGCAAGGACGTCAAGCACAACGGCGAGTTTTTCAAGCTGCACACCACCCGCCTGTGGACCCTGCCCGACACCCCGCCGCCGGTCTACATCGCCTCGGCCGGGCCCTACACCTCGCGCAAGACCGGTGAGCTGGCCGACGGGCTGATCACCCCGGGCGCGTCGATCGAGAAGCTGGCCGGGATCCTGGACAACTTCAACGCCGGCGCGAAGAAGGCCGGGAAGAACCCGGACGACATGCCGAAGCTGCTGCAGGTGCACCTGTCCTGGGCCGAGGACGACGAGACCGCGTGGGCCAACGCGATGGACCAGTGGCCCAACGGCGGCATGAAGTTCCCGAAGGCCGACGTGCGTTCCCCGTTCGACTTCGCGCAGATGGCCAAGCTCGTGCGCCGCGAGGACTTCGAGGGCCGCATGGTCGTCTCCTCCGACCCCGACGAGCACCGCGCGGCGCTGCAGAAGTACGTCGACGCCGGCTTCAACCGCATCTACATCCACAACGTCGGGCGCAACCAGGACCAGTTCCTCGACGTGTTCGGCAAGGAAGTCCTGCCGAAGCTCACTGCCTGAGCCGCGAGTGGGGCCCGCGGCGTGCGGGCCCTACTTGTCCAGCAGCAGGTGCACCGAAAGCTCGAGGCGGTGGGCGACGTCGGCGGCCGATGCCCGCCGCGTCACCCACGCCACGAGGTTGGCCATCCACACGTCGGCGACGACGTGGAAGATGTCGCGATCGGACTCCGTCGGCTCGGCGATGCCCATGGCCTGGGCGAACATGTCCTCCATGAGCCGGCCGACGAGCTCGACCTCGGCCGCGGCGGACGTGTCGGCGAACATGAACGCGCGCACCATCGCCTCGGTCAGGTGCGGGTCGCGCTGCATGAGCCGCGTGTTGCGGCCCAGCACGAACATCAGCCGTTCCGCAGGGGTCTCACCCGGGATCGCGGCGCGTTCCAGCTTCTCCTGCGCGCGCTCGAACTGCCGCGCGAGGCCGGACACGAGCAGGTGGATCTTCGACGGGAAGTAGCGGTAGAGCGTGCCCAGGGCGACGTCGGCCTTCTCTGCGACGGCCCGCATCTGCACGGCGTCGTAACCGCCCTTGGAGGCCAGCGCGAGCGTGGCGTCGATGATGCGGCGGCGGCGATCGCGCTGCGCCGCGGAGCCGAGCTCCTCGCCGATCGTGCCCAGTCCGGTGCGCGCCTTCGCCGCCGGAGCCTTCGCCTTGCCCGGCATCGGCCTTCTCCTGTCTTGCGGAACTCGTTCCAGTTCTGCGTTCAGCGTACCTTCCCTGGCGAAACGTTCAACTACCGACCCGCTGGCCGAAAAACTGTAACACGTTCTACACTCGTGAGTAGTCCCGTACGCGAGGAGGCCCCGATGGCGGTCGCGCTCACCGGCGAACAGGCGGCGCTGGCCGCCGCGATCCACGACTGGGCCCGGGCCCACGATCCGGTCGAGGCCGTGCGCGCGGCCGAGAAGGTCGGCGCGGAGGTGCCCGCGCGGTTCGCCGACCTGGGGTTGTTCGGGGTCGCGTTGCCGCCGTCGGTGGGTGGCGCCGGAGGCTCGGTCGCGGACCTGGCGGCGGGGCTGGCCGCAGCGGCTTCTTCGCTGGTCCCGGGCCCCTTGCTGAGCACGGCGCTGGCCGGGCTGCTGCTCGGCGGTGGGGATCTGGTGGAGGCGATCGCGGACGGGGGCGCGCGCGTGGCCGTGCTGCTCGAAGCGCCGTGTGCCGACGGCTTCCTGCACGGTTGTTCGGGGGCGGTCCCGGGTGCCGACGCGGGGTCGTGGCTGCTGGCGCCCGTGCCGAGTGGTCACGTGCTGCTGCCGCCGGGTGCGGCGGGGGTGCGCGTGGAACCGTTGGCGCCCTTCGATTTCTCGCGTCCGCTCGCGTGGGTGCACTTCGACCGGGTGCCGGTGGCCGACGTGCTGGAGCTGCCGGACGCGCGGGACTTCGCGGCGACGTTGGCCGTGGCGGAGGCGGCGGGCGTCGCGCGGTGGTGCCTGACGACGGCGGTCGAGTACGCGCGGGTTCGGGAGCAGTTCGGGCAGGTGATCGGGGCGTTCCAGGCGGTGAAGCACCTGTGCACCGAGATGCTGTGCCGCGCCGAAGCAGCCGAGGCGCTGGCCTGGGACGCTGCGACGACTGCTTTCTCTTCGCAGCACGCGATCGCGGTGGCGAGCGCGGCGGCGGTGGCGCTCGACGCGGCCGTGGACAACGCCAAGGACTGCATCCAGGTCCTCGGCGGTATCGGCTTCACGTGGGAACACCCGGCGCACCTGTACCTGCGCCGCGCTCTCGCCTTGCGGCACTGGCTCGGCGGCTCCGCGCGGTGGCGCCAGCGCGCGGCTCGCCTCGCGCTGGCCGGGGAGCGGCGCACGCTGGATGTGGCCGTGGACGACTCGCCGGAGCTCACCGCGCTCGTAGGGGAGATCGCCGCTCTGCCGGAAGACCGCCGTCGCGTCGCCTTGGCCGACGCGGGGCTGCTGGCACCGCACTGGCCCGCGCCTCACGGCCGCGGCGCCGGCCCCGCCGAACAGCTGCGCATCGACGCGGCCCTGACGCGCGCGGGCGTGCGCCGGCCCGACCTGGTGATCGGCGCGTGGGCCATCCCGACGATCCTCGAACACGGCACCGACGAGCAACGCGCCCGCTTCACCGGCCCCACCCTGCGCGGCGAACTGACGTGGTGCCAGCTGTTCAGCGAACCCGGTGCGGGCTCCGACCTGGCCTCCCTGCGCACCACCGCCCGCCGCGTCGACGGCGGCTGGTGCCTAAGCGGGCAGAAGGTGTGGACGTCGCTCGCCCACGAGGCCGACTGGGCCATCTGCCTGGCCCGCACCGACCCCGCCGCGCCCAAGCACAAGGGCATCACGTACTTCCTCGTCGACATGCGCTCGCCCGGCATCACCACCCGCCAGCTGCGCGAGATCACCGGCGCGAGCGTCTTCAACGAAGTCTTCCTCGACGACGTCTTCGTCCCGGACACCGACGTCGTCGCCTCCCCGGGCGATGGCTGGCGCCTGGCCCGCACCACGCTGGCCGGCGAACGCGTCGCCCTGGGCAAGGGCTCCGCGGCGGGTGAGGGCGTGGAGGCCCTGCTGTCCGAGATCGGCCTCGGGCTCGGCGCGGGCGAGCTCGACGGCCCGAGCAGCCCCGGCGACCCGAGTGGCCTGGGCAGCCCGAGCGGTGCGGGCGGCCAGAGCGGGGCGGGCGGCCAGAGTGATCGGATCGGCGCGACTAGGCACGGCGACCCGAGCGGCTTGGGCGACCCGAGCGGCGCGGGCGGCCTGGGCGGCGCGGGCGACCCGAGCGACCCGAGCGGCCTGGGCAGCCCGAGCGGCCTGGGCGATCGGATCGGCGCGACTGGGCACGGCGACCCGAGCGGCTTGGGCGACCCGAGCGACCTGAGCGACCTGAGCGGCCCGAGCGGCCCGGGCGGCCCGGGCGGCTTGGGCGGCCTGGGCGGCCCGGGCGGCCCGGGCGACCCGAGCGGCGCGGGCAGCCCGGGCGACCGGATCGGCGCGACTGGGCACGGTGGCCCGGGCGGCGCGGTCGCTGCGGGCGGCCAGCCCGGCCCGGAAGGGCATCGTGGCGCGGGCCTTGCCCCCGGCGAATCCACCCTCGACCGCCTCGGCGCCCTGATCGGCTCCGGCAGCGCCTGTTCCGTGCTCGACCTGCGCGCCACCCTCCGCCGCCTCGACGGCCAAGGCCCCGAGGCCGAGTCGGCCGTCGCGAAACTCCTGGGCGTCCGCCACCGGCAGGCCGTCGCGGAGTTCGCCCTGGACCTGGCCCCCGACCTGCTCCCCGACACCCCGCCGTCCCACGAGTTCCTGCTCACCCGCTGCCTCTCCATCGCCGGCGGCACCACCCAGGTCCTGCTCTCGGCGGTGGCCGAGCGGGTGCTGGGCCTGCCGCGCTGAGCTGTTTGTCGTACCCCTGCCCTACGGTGCTGGGCGTGGAGTTCGGCGCGCTGACCCAGGCCACCTACCTTCCCTCGGACCCGCCGCGGGAGGGTGTGCTGGCGTTGTGGGGCGACGAGGTCGCGGGGGACACCGCGATCGAGCTCGTGCTGCCCAACGACAAGAAGTTCGCGCGCACCAAGGTGGACGCGCGGCTGGTCCCGCTGGCGCGGGCGATCCCGCGGCTGCTGGTGGTGCCCGACGACGTGAGCCCGGCGATCGCCGCGTGGTCGGCCGTGGTGAACGCCGGGGTGAACCTGGTGGCGCGCGGGCGGTTGCGGCCGGCGCTCACGGCCGGCGGGGTGGGGTCGTGGCGGGTGGGGCCGCTGGACGCCGCCGATGAGGAGCTGCTGCGTGGGCTCGCGTCGGCGTTGCCGCCGGAGGCGCATGCGTTGCCGTTGTCCGGGGTGAAGCGGATCCGGCTGCACTCGCCGGAGTCGCTGGTCCGGGCGTTGTGGGACGCGGCGGCCGACGTGCTCGTGCGCAGCCCCGCCGCGTCGGTCGGGGCGGGTGGGCCGGCGTTCGCGGAGGCCGAGCCGACGCAGGTCGGGCCGGACGGGGCGGCGTGGCTCACCGAGCTGGACGCCCGCGGGCCCCACGGCGCGCAGCTGATCCTGCGGGTCGAAGCGCGCGAAGACGAGCAGTTCGCGGGCGTGCTGGCCGTGCGGTCCGCGCTCGAGCCGAGCCTGGTCGTCGAAGCCGCAACGCTCTGGGACGCGCCCGACGCCGTGCTGCACCGCCTCGGTGACCAGGTGGAAACCCAGCTGCTGCTCGGCCTGCGCCGCGGCGCGCGAGCGTGGCCGCCGCTGGGACGCGTGCTCGCCGAAGCCGCGCCGACGGAGCTCGCGCTGTCCGACGACGACGTCGTCGACCTGCTCGGCCCAGGCGGCCGCGACCTGGGCGGCGCCGGCATCGAAGTGTTGTGGCCCAAGGATCTCTTCGCCGGCGAAGTCCGCGCGAAGGCGAGCGCGACGCAGGCGCCGGCCAGCGAGGCCGGTCCCGCGTTCCCGTTGAACGGCCTGCTGGAGTTCCGCTGGCGCCTCTCGCTCGGCGGCGCCGAGCTGACCGACGAGGAAGTCGCCGCCCTCGCCGAAGCCAAGCGGCCGCTCGTCCGCCTGCGCGGCCAGTGGGTGAAGCTCGACCCACGCCTGCTCGCCCGCATGCGCGCCAAGCGCAACCGCAAGCTCACCGGCGCCGAAGCGCTCGCCGCGGCGCTCACGGGCGAGCTCGAACTCGACGGCGAAACGGTCGAATTCGCCGCCCAGCCCGCGCTCGCCGGCCTCGTCGAACGGCTCAAAGAGCGCAGCCCCGAGCCGGTCGGCCCGCCCGACGGACTCGCGGCGACGCTGCGCCCGTACCAGCTCGCGGGCGTCGGCTGGCTGGCCACGATGACCGGCCTCGGTCTCGGCGCGTGCCTCGCCGACGACATGGGCCTGGGCAAGACCATCCAGCTCATCGCCCTGCACCTGCACCGCCGCGCGCTGAAAGCCGGGCCCACGCTGGTGGTCTGCCCGACGTCGCTGCTCGGCAACTGGGAACGTGAGTTCGCCAGGTTCGCGCCGGACGTGCGCGTGCGCCGCTTCCACGGCGGCGGCCGTCACCTCGACGACCTGCTGCCCGACGAGGTCGTGCTCGCCACCTACGGCGTGGTCCGCCGCGACCGCGCGTCACTGTCCGAAGTGGACTGGGGTCTCGTCGCCGCCGACGAGGCCCAGCACGTGAAGAACCCCTTGTCCGCCACGGCGAAAGAGCTGCGGAAGGTCCCGGCCGCCGCGCGCGTGGCGCTCACCGGCACGCCCGTGGAGAACCGGCTCACCGAGCTGTGGTCCTTGATGGACTGGACGACACCGGGCCTGCTCGGCCCGCTCGACCGCTTCCGCCGCACCGTCGCGCGGCCCATCGAACGCGACCGCGACCAGACCGCCACGGAGCGGCTGGCCACGACCGTGCGCCCCTTTCTGTTGCGGCGCAAGAAAACCGATCCCGACATCGCGCCGGAGCTGCCGCGCAAGACCGAGACCGACCGGTTCGTGCCGCTCACGGCCGAGCAGACCACCCTGTACGAGGCCGTGGTGCGGGAGAACCTGGCCGAGATCCGCGCGTCGCAGGGCGTGCAGCGGCGCGGGCAGGTGCTCAAGCTGCTCACCGAGCTCAAGCAGATCTGCAACCACCCCGCGCAGTTCCTCAAGGAGAGCGGCGGAGTCCTCACCGGACGCTCCGGCAAGCTCGCCGCGTTCGAGGAGCTGCTCGACGTGATCCTCGACGAGGGCGACAGCGTGCTCGTGTTCAGCCAGTACGTGCAGCTGTGCCGCCTGCTCGAACGCCGCCTCGCCGACCGCGGGCTGCCCGTCGCGCTGCTGTCGGGCGAGGTCGGGCCGAAGCGGCGCGACGAGCTGGTGGCGTCGTTCCAGTCCGGCGAGGTGCCGGTGTTCCTGTTGTCGCTCAAGGCGGGCGGCGTCGGGCTCAACCTGACGCGCGCCACGCACGTGATCCACTACGACCGCTGGTGGAACCCGGCCGTGGAGGACCAGGCGACCGACCGCGCGTACCGGATCGGGCAGGACCGGCCCGTGCAGGTCCACCGGCTGATCGCCGAGGGCACGCTGGAGGAGCGCATCGCCACGGTGCTCGAGGCGAAGCGCGGGCTGGCCGAGGCCGTGGTCGGCGCGGGGGAGGACTGGATCACGGAGCTGTCCGACGACCAGCTCGCCGACCTCGTCCGGCTCGGCGGTGGATGATGCCCCCGCGCAGGACCTTCGGCAACACCTGGTGGGGCCGCGCCTGGGTGGAGGCGCTGGAGCAGCGCGCGAGCGTCGACCCGAACCGCCTGCCGCGCGGGCGCACGTACGCGCGTAAGGACACCGTGAGCGCGCTGCACGTCGGAGCCGGCGAGGTCATCGCGCGCGTGCGGGGGAGCCGTCCCGAGCCGTACCACGTGACGATCCGGATGAAGGAGTTCTCGCCGGAGCAGTGGGACACGCTGCTCGACGTCGTCGGCCGCCGACTCGGTCACACCGCCGCCCTGCTCGACGGCGAGCTGCCCGAGGAGCTGGCCGCCCAGGCCCGCGAGGCGGGCGCCGACCTGCTCCCCGGTCCGGGTGACTTGAAGCCGCGCTGCTCGTGCCCCGACTCGGCGAACCCGTGCAAACACGTCGCCGCCGTGTACTACGTCGTGGCCGACGAGGTCGACACCGACCCGTTCGTGCTGTTCAAGCTCCGCGGCCGCCCGCGCGACGAAGTCCTCGCCCGGCTGCGCACGCTGCGCGCCCCGGACCGCCCGTCGCGCACGAAGGTCCACGACCCCGGCCTCACCCCGAAACGCGCGTACGCCCGCCGCGTCACGGCCGTGCCGCGGTTGCCGCCCGTGCCCGACGTGGCCGGCCCACCCGCCGTCCTCGACCTCGACCCGCCGGCCGCCACGGGCTGGACGTCGGCCGCCCTGGGCACCCTCGCCGCCGACGCCGCCTCCCTCGCCCGCGACCTGCTGCTCTCCGGCGGCACCGCGGCCGACCTGACGTTCGACGAAGACCTGGCCCGCCGCGCCGCCGCCCGTCCGCCCGAGGAACTCCCCGCCCTGGCCCACGCCGCCGGCGTCACGCTGCCCGATCTCACCGCGTGGGCCCACTCCTGGCGCGAAGCCGGCCGCGGCGGCTTGGCCGTCGTGCGCGAAACCTGGTCCCCGGGCCCAGGCCCCCTCGCGGCCGCCCGCACCTGCCTCTCGGACTCCGGCCTCCCCGACCCCATCACGACCTGGCGCAACCGCGTGACCCAAGGCCCCCTGCAACTCCGCTACGGCCGCGACCACCGCTGGTACCGCTTCCTGCGCACCGGCTCGGCCTGGCACCTGGACGGCCCACCGTCCGCCGACCCTCTCGACGTCGCCTATCCGCCGGGCTGATCCGCCCGCAGCTCCAGCCGTGCCGCGGATCGACCGGCACCCGCGGCGGTGTCGGGCGCCCCAGGTCCGACACGCTGCGCGGGCCCGGCCCGTTTCCAGACCGGGTGGCGGCTTGCTGCAGCCATGCGCACAACTCCGCTACGGCCGCGACCACCGCTTCCTCCGTACCGGCTCGGCCTGCCACCTGGACGGCCCACCGTCCGCCGACCCTCTCGACGTCGCCTATCCGCCGGGCTGATCCGCCCGCAGCTCCACGCAGCAGCCGCCGGGTGCGGGATCGATCAGCACCGCGTCGACGCCCGGCACTTCCAGGCCCGTGACGACCCCGCCCAGGTACGCCTGGTTGATCCCGCACACCAGGTCCGGCGCCTTGCCCGACAGCGGGTGGAACGGGCAGTTGCGCAGCCGTACGCACGTCGGCGTTTCGCGGCGCGGCTCGAAGCCCTGGCGGGCGAGGACGGTTTCGGTGAGCGTCAGGCCGCGTTCGGCGCCGAGGCGGCCGGGGCGCAGGGAGGCGCGTTCGGTGGCGCCCAGGTCCTCGCCGTGCTCGGCGGCCACGCGCAGGGCGGCGACGCGGGCGGACTCGCCTTCGGTTTCGGTGACGACGGCGTCGAGGAGGATGTCGGCGAGCACGCCGTGGCGGCGCGGCGGGATGGTGACGGCGAAGTCGATGTCGGCCGGTTCGTACACCTTCGGGGTGCGGCCGACCTTGCGGATGCCGCCGACGGCCTCGTAGCGCGAGCGCAGCAGGCCGGCGTCCACGAGCTTGTCGAGGTGGAACGCGGCGAGCTTGCGCGAGATCCCGACCGACGCGGCGGCCTCGTCGCGCGTGACGGGTCGCGCCGCGCCGCGGATGAACGCGTACATCCCGCGGCGCAGGTCCTCCTCCAGCGCGGCCACGGCCTTGATCGCGGGAGCGGCGGGCTCAGTCGTCACAGGTCCACGATAACGCCCACAAACGTGTCCGCAAGCATCGGTTCACCCTGTTGAACTGGTCACCTTGACCAAGGACGGCAATAAGACCAATATTCATGGACGAAAACCCGCCGAACCCCGAGGGGTCCCCATGCGCTCCGGCTCTGCTCTGCACGTCGTTCACGAACCCGACCCCGGCATCGATCTCGCCGCCGCCGCGCGCGCCGCGGGCGACTTCCTGCGGGCGCTCGGCGTCAGCCTGGACACGGAGAGCCTGCAGGGCACCCCCGAGCGCATGGCGCGCGCGTACGCGGAGCTGTTCACGCCGCGCTCGTTCGACCTCACCACGTTCCCCAACGACGAGGGCTACGACGAGCTGGTGCTGGCCCGCGACATCCCCGTACGGTCGGTGTGCGAGCACCACCTGCTGCCGTTCACGGGCGTCGCGCACGTGGGCTACCTGCCGGGCGACCGCATCCTGGGCCTGTCGAAGCTCGCGCGCGTGGTCGAGCACTTCGCGTGCCGGCCGCAGGTGCAGGAGCGGCTCACGAAGCAGGTGGCGGGCTGGCTGGGCGAGCAGCTGAGCCCGAAGGGAGTCGGCGTGGTCATCGAGGCCGAGCACACGTGCATGACGCTTCGCGGCGTGCAGGCCACCGGCTCCAGCACGGTCACCTCGACACTGCTGGGCACGTTGCGGGAGGATGCCCGCTCCCGCCAGGAGTTCTTCGCACTCACGGGCGTCAACGCATAAAGGAGTTGTTTCCTTTGCCAGAGCAGGGTTTTGTCATCGTCGGCGCGGGGCTGGCCGGCGCCAAGGCCGCGGAGGCTTTGCGGGCACAGGGGTTCACCGGACGGGTGACGCTCATCGGCGACGAACCCGACCGGCCCTACGAGCGCCCGCCGCTGTCCAAGGACTTCCTCGCCGGCAAGGCCGAGCGCGAGAGCGTGTTCGTGCACGAGGAGGGCTGGTACGCCGAGCACGACGTCGACCTGCGCCTGGGCGTCACGGCCACCGCCATCGACCGCGACAACCACGTCGTCCGCCTCGAAGGCGGCGAGACCGTGGGCTACGACAAGCTGCTGCTGGCCACCGGCTCGAGCCCGCGTCGCCCGCCGATCCCGGGCGCCGACGCCGAGGGCGTGCACTACCTGCGCCGCCTCGGCGACTCCGCGCAGCTCAAGGAGACGCTGACCGCCGGCACGCGCCTGGCCGTGATCGGCGCGGGCTGGATCGGCCTGGAGGTCGCGGCCGCCGCGCGCGAGGCCGGGGCCGAGGTGACCGTGCTGGAGGTCGCCGAGCTGCCGCTGCTGGCCGTGCTGGGCCGCGAGGTCGCCACGGTCTTCGCCGACCTGCACCGCGCCCGCGGCGTCGACCTGCGCCTCGGCGTGCACGTCGAGGCCATCACCACCGAGGGCGGCAAGGCCACGGGCGTCCGCCTCGACGACGGCACGGAGATCGCCGCCGACGCCGTGCTCGTCGCGGTCGGCGCCGCGCCCAACGTCGAGCTCGCGCAGGCCGCGGGCCTGGCCGTGGACAACGGCGTGGTGGTCGACTCGTCCCTGCGCACCACCGACCCGGACGTCTTCGCCGCCGGCGACATCGCCTCGGCGCTCCACCCGCTGCTCGGCAAGCACGTGCGCGTGGAGCACTGGGCCAACGCCCTCAACCAGCCCGCCGTCGCCGCCGCCGCGATGGCCGGCCAGGACGCCACCTACGACGAGCTCCCGTACTTCTACACCGACCAGTACGACCTGGGCATGGAGTACCACGGCCACGTCGACCCGGGCGCCTACGACCGCGTCGTCTTCCGCGGCGACGTCGAGGCGCGCGAATTCATCGCCTTCTGGCTCCGCGACGGCCACGTGCTGGCCGGCATGAACGTCAACGTCTGGGACGTCGGCGACCAGCTCAAGGCCCTGATCCGCGCCGAGGGCCCGATCGACGCCGACCGCCTCGCGGACCCGGACGCGCCGCTCGAACCCTGAGGTTCCGGCCGTGCGGCGGCCCTCGCGCGACGGCCGGAAGGCCGGAGTGTGGGGGCCGTTGCCGCGTTCGCCGGGTCGCGCGGGAGGGGTGCTGCCATTGCCGCGGCGAGAGGGCGCCGGCGAGGCCCTGATCCGCGCCGACCGCCTCGCCGACACAGATGCGCCGCTCGAACCCTGAGCTACCGGTCCGCCGCGGCCCACGCCCGGTAGGTGTGGTCGAGGAACCGTTCCACGCCCCGGACGACGTGGGCGCTGCGGATCGAGGGGAAGATGTCGAACGCGTGCTGCGCGCCCGCGAGTTCGGCGTAGGCGACGGGCTGCCGGGAAACCGCGCGGAGCCGGGCGACGAACTCGCGGGCCTCCTCGACGGGCACGAGGGAGTCGTTGCGGCCGTGGATCACGAAGAACGGCGGCGCGGACTCGGAGACGCGGTCGAGCGGGGAGGCGGCGACGTAGTCGTCGAGGTAGGTCACCGGGTCGCGGTCGGGGGAGAAGATGCGGCGGGCCAGCAGGCTCTCCAGCCGGTACTGGCTCTCGGCCGCGCCGCTGGTGGCGGCGATGTCGTAGACGCCGTAGTGCGGCACGCAGGCCTGCACGCTGGTGTCGGCGTCGGGGAAGTCCGGTTGCAGGGCCGGGTCGTTCTGGCTCAGCGCGAGCAGCGCGGCGAGGTGCCCGCCCGCCGAACCACCCGTGACGGCGACGAAACCGGGATCCCCGCCGTACGAAGCGATGTTCGACCGGATCCACACCAGCGCGCGCTTCGCGGCCTCCACGTGCGCGGGCCAGCGGTGGGCGGGCGCGAGCGGGTAGTTGATCGCCACGCACACCCAGCCGCGGCGCGCGAGGTGGTGCATCAGGGGCTGGCCCTGCTCGTCCTTGTTGCCGATCGTCCAGGCGCCGCCGTGGATCTGCAGCAGCACCGGCGCGCCGGTCACCGGCTTCGCGGGCCGGAAGACGTCGAGCAGGAACCGCTTGCCACCCGGCGCGTATGGGATGTTGCGCTCACGCACGACCTCCGGGTCGCGTCCGCGGAACGGCAGCACGAGCTGGCCCCACGGCGTCGCCAGGTCGCGCGAGCTCGGCGGACGCTCCAGCCGCGTGGAGTAGTCCGGCCCGAGTGCCTCGGTGAGCGCCGACTCGACCTCGCCGCGGGCCTTCTGCGCCGTCGCCACGAGCGAGCCCAGCCCCGCCGCCGACAGCGCGGCCAAGGCCAGCCCCGCCTTCGACGACCGCCGCCCGTGCCGCACCAGGTGCTGCGCGGTGTCCAACGCGGTGAGCGCCAGCAGCTGCGGAGCCAGCTCGTCGGTGAGCCACGCGCCGAAGAACACGGGGATCGACGTGACACGGTTGCGCGGCGGGCGAAGGGCGACGGCGGTGAGGCCGAGCTGCGCGGCCCGGCGGGTGAGGAAGGCCGGTTTCACCTTCCCGATGCTACCGCCGCGCCCCGCCCCGTTCGTGGTTCTGCCTTACCCTGGCGACATGCAGAGACTGAGCGGCCTGGATGCGAGTTTCCTCTACCTGGAGACCCCTGCGCAGGTCTTGCACGTCTGCGGGCTGCTCACCCTCGACGGGTCCACCATCCCCGGCGGCTACTCGTTCGCCGAGCTGCAGCGCCGGCTGGCCGAGCGCGTCGCGCTGATTCCGGAATTCCGCCGCAAACTGCACAATCCACTCTGGAACCTCAGCCACCCGGTGTGGGTCGAGGACGAGGACTTCGACCTCGACAACCACCTGCACCGCATCGGCGTGCCGGCGCCCGGCGACGACCGCGAGCTGGCCGAGCTGTGCGCCCACATCGCCGGCCAGCAGCTCGACCGCGCGCACCCGCTGTGGCAGTTCTACGTGATCGAGGGCCTGTCGAACGGTGGCATCGCGGTGCTCATCAAGATGCACCACGCGAGCATCGACGGCGTCGGCGGCGCCAGCCTGATCACCTACCTCGCGGGCCTGGAACCCGAGGCGCCGCTGCCGGAGATCCCGCAGGACAAGCAGCACAACAGCGGCCTGCCCACGCGCGTCGAGATCCTGCGCGAAAGCATGGAAGGCCTCGCGCACCGGCCGTTCGAGATGGCGAAGCTGCTGCCCGAGCTGGTGGAGCTGGTGCCGCGCTGGCTCGGCAAGACGTTGCGCGGCAAAGGAATGCCGGTTCCGTTCACCGCGCCTCGCACCTCGCTCAACGGCACGATCACCGGTCACCGCAGCGTCGCCTTCGCCCAAGTGGACCTCGCCGACGTGAAGCGCGTGAAGAACGCCTTCGGTGTCACGGTCAACGACGTGGTGCTGGCGCTCGTTTCCGGCGCGCTGCGGCAGTTCCTGCTCGGCCGCGGCGAACTGCCGGAAGACCCGCTGGTGGCGACCGTGCCGGTGTCGGTGCACGAGCGCACCGAACGCGACCACGGCAGCAACAAGGTGTCCGCGTTCTTCGCCTCACTGCCCACCCACCTGGGTGACCCGGCCGCGCGGGTGTTCTTCCTCGCCGAGGCCAACCGACTGTCGAAGGACCACCACTACGACATCGACGCCGACATGCTCGCCGACTGGGCCCAGTTCTCCCCGGCCACGGTGTTCGGCCTCGGCGTGCGCGCCTACTCCTCGCTGCGGCTGGCCGAGCGCCACCCGGTGGTGCACAACCTGATCATCTCCAACGTGCCCGGCCCGCAGATGCCGCTCTACCTGCTCGGTGCCCGCGTCACCGGCCTCTACCCGCTCGGCCCGGTCTTCCACGGCGCCGGGCTCAACGTCACCGTCTTCTCCTACGAGGGCAAGGTCGGCGTCGGCCTGCTCGGCGCCAAGGAGCTCGTGAAGGACCTCTGGCCGCTGGCCGAGGCCCTGCCCGAGGCGATGACGGAGCTGCTCAAGGCCAGGCCGGCCTGACGTCAGCCCGGGATCCGCTCGGCCAGGGCCGCCCGCGACTCGGGCGCGGGGAAGGGATCCGCGAAGTACTGGGTCTCGTGCGTGACGAAGCCGTCGGTGAACTCCATGATGCTCACCGAATGGGTGGGCGAGCCGTCGTAGGTGATCACGCACTCGCTCACCCAGAGGTCGCCGCCGCCGGTGATCCGGCTGATGGTGAAGTGGCGCTCGGCCGGGTGCCCGCCGCGTTGCGCGCGGATCCGGTCACGGCCGCGGAAGCGTTCGCCGGACTGCGGGTAGTCGAGGATCGCGTCTACGGCGTAGATCGCGTGCTCGGTGTCGATGTCGCCGGCCTCGGAGGCGTGCCAGTGCTCTTCGATCCGGGCGCGGATCGCGGGATCGGCAGTCATCGGCGGCACCGTTCGTCGGGGAACTCCCAGCGTAGCCGGGCCGGGGCGCAACCGCCTGCCGCTCAGGCCTTCCGGCGGCGCTTCGCCGGCTGAGCGGTGGTCTTCTTCTTGGCCTTGTACGGAATGTCGGCGAATTTCAACGTCGCCTGCAGGCTGCGCACCGCCCGGTCGAGCCGCAGCAGCGCGACCTGCGACAGCGTGAACAGCTCGTCGACGTTCCACGCGCGGCCCGCGGCGGCAAGGATGACGGTGTCCGGCGCCTCGGTCAGCACGCGACCTTCGTCCGAAGTAGACACTTTCTCGGCCAGCTGCGCCAACGCTTCCGGCTCGTCGTGCAGCGCCTCGGCCGACACGAGCGCCTGGGTGTAGAGGTGGCTGGCGGCCGTCGCGCGGCCCAGCCACTTCACGTGGATCAGCTCGTTGCCCGGGCCCAGCAGGTCGCACAGCTCGAACCGCGGGTGCAATGGTGTGGTCGCGGTGTCACGGTCGAGGCAGACGTAGCCGTCGAGCGTCGCGACCTGGCGGCAGTAGCGGTTCTCGTCGTCGGGCTCGCCGGTGGGTTTCCACGTGAGGTCCGGCCACTCGTACTTGCGCGCCAGCAGCTGCGAGACCTGCTCGCGCATCTGCTCCACGTACGTCTCGCCGATGCGGTACCAGCGGCCCTGGTGGAACACGTAACGCGTGTGGCCGATCGTCGTCTCGAACACGAGCCACTTCGCGACCTGCACGGGCGACCCGGTCTCCTCCTCGCCGGCCTCGTCGGCGCAGGTGACCACGCGCCCGGCGCGCAGAGCCTTCACGCGCTTGTCCTCGGGCAACTGCGCGAGCCGGCCGGTGAGGTGCTCCAGCTCCAGCCGCGACTCGACGTGCAGCGGCCCGCCGGAACCCAGGCCGGTGATGCGGAACGAGCCCGCGTTCTCGGCGTCGTTCACCGCGGTCGCGGGCCATGCCAGGCCGAGCGGCGCGTCGGTGCCGCCGCCGAGCGCTTCGGCCAGCCGTGCTTCCAGCGTCGGCACGAGCCGGTGGTGGCGGTCGAGCGGCCGCGTCTGCGCCACGAACCGCAGCGCCGAGGACGCGTCGGGCTCGTCCACGACGGCACCCACCGCGTCGAGATCCGCGAGAAAAGCCTGTGGTTCCTTCGCAAGTGGTACGTAGAGCGAGTTGCCGACGCGGATCCGGTAGCGCTTGCCGGTCACCCGCCCGTAGGTGAGGTCGGTCAGGTCCGCGGACCCGGCCAGCCGGTTCACGAGGTCGCCATAGGGCTCCAGCCGGAACGCGGAAAGCTCGCCACCGCCCGGGATCGAGATCTGCGTGGCGCGCGCCGACACGTCGAGCGCGGCGCTCGACACCAGCCCGAGGTCGAACGGGTCGAGGCGGCGGATCCCGAACAGCAGCCCGAAACCCTGTTCCACGTACTCGTCGTTGAGCACCAGATGCCCGGCGCCCCAGGACACCGCGTATGTCCAAGGTGGACGCGGCACGAGCAGCACGGCGAACGGCAGCGTCGACGACAGGTCGAGCTCGCTCCCGGTCAACGCGCTCGCGTGCGGAAGCCATTGCGGGATCTCGGTGTGGAACGCGCCGGCGACCAGCCGCGCGCGCGTGCCGGAGAGGTCCACCGTCGTGTCGGTGGTGACCTGCTCGGGTTTGAGCGACACCAGCAGGTCGGGCTCGGCGCCGGTGCCGTCGAGGCGGAAGAGGGAGACGGGCCGGCTGGGTGCGGACGGGGCAGGCATGACCACCACCGAAGTGTGCTGACGCGTGCGAACGTCGGGTCAGAATGCGTGATTTTCCGGTCCAGCCGGTTAATCACGGAGAGCGAACGCGGTGCGGAATGGTGAAGTTCACCTTAATCGGGGTTTCCCGCACCGCCGGTTCGCGCAATGATACCGTGATGTAGAGCCGAGGGGGACACGATTACGGCGTCACGAAACATCGGGTTTGGCCCAGCTCAGACGTCCACGGGGTAATCCATTGGTGTCGTATTACCCTACCTGGAATGGCCATTCCGAGAATTCGCTCACATAACTCGAACGGCCCTGTCGCACGGGGTTCTCCTGGGCTGTCCGGGTCTGTTTCGCCGCATTTCCGTGACCGTACGTGACGGCGAACGCCTGACGGCGCGCGGAAGAATAGGCCGCCCGGGTTTCCACCACGCCGGAGGACGGTTCGCGCTGCCGCGTGTGCACGTCTACGCTGGCGTAGTCGTTTTCCGATCGGCCCGTCCTGGGGGCAGCATGATGACAGTCCCGTCGTTCGCACACGGCGACCGTCTCACCCGTCGGGACCTGGAGGCGATCACGGATGAACGCCATCGATACGAACTGGTGGACGGGACGCTTCTGGTGAGCCCGTCCCCGCGTCCGCTGCACCAGAGGGTCGTCGCGCGCCTGCTCGCGGCGCTCAGCCCGGTGTGCCCCGCGGATTGCGAGGTGCTCCCCGCACCGGTCGACGTCGTGCTCGACGAGTTCACCGTGATGATCCCCGACGTGGTGGTCGGCCGGCGCGAGACCTTCACCGAGCGGGCGCTCGTGGGCGTGCCCGTGCTCGCGGTGGAGGTCGTCTCCCCGTCCAGCCGCTACATCGACCGCCACCTCAAGCCCGCCCGCCTCGCCGCGGCCGGCTGCCCGTTCTACTGGGTCATCGAGCCCAACGAGCCCACGCTCAGCTGTTTTCGCCTGGAGGGCACCGAATACGTGCTCGACGCCGAGGTCACCGGCGACGAGATCGCGCACCTCGAGGTGCCCTACCGCCTCGACCTCAGCCCCGCGGACCTGGTTTCCAGCTACTGAGCCTCAGAACTACTGGCCTCACGAACCACTGACCCTCACGCCGAGTCGGGTTCCTCTTCGCGCACCCGGCCGGTTTCCTCGTCGGCGATCGCCGCGTGCACCGACGTGCACGCCGCCATCAGTGCGGGCACGAACTGGTTCGCCGCGAGCACGCACGCCGTGTGCCCGGCGGGGATCTCGTACGTCGCCGCGCCCGGGATGCGCCGCGCCAGCGACCGTTGGTGCGCCGGGGCGATGAAACCGTCTCGACTGGTCACGACCACCGACGTCGGCACGCGCAGCGTGTGCAGCCACGGCGCCGAGTCGAAGCGGCCGATCTCGTCGAGTGCGACGGCGATGGCCCACGGGCTCGTGGACCGGAACTCGGCGAGCGCCCACCGGTGGTCCTCCAGGCGGGCGAGCCGTTCGCGGCGCGGCTCGCCGGGCACGAGGCCGATCTTGGCCTGGTCGCGCATGAGCTGCAGCGTGCGCCCGAACAGGTCGAGCGCCACGCGCTGGCGCACGCCGCGGCGGAAGTAGCTCGCCGTGGAGCACAGGATGAGCCCGCTCACGCGCTCGCGCTGCTGGTAGGCGACCATCTGCCCGACCATGCCGCCCATCGAGTAGCCGGCGATCATGAACCGGTCGATGCCGAGCGCGTCCGCCACCGCCACCACGTCGTCGGCGCAGTCCTGCAGGGTGAACTCGTGGGAGCGGATGCCCTGCCCGTGCCAGCGCTGGTCGAACACGACCACGCGGTAGTGCGCGGAAAGCCGCTCCAGCACCGGGTACCAGGTCAGCAGGCCGGTGCAGGCCACCGAGTGCAGCAGGATGATCGCGGGCGCCTGGCGCGGGCCGACGTCGACCACCACGGTCTGGCCGCGGCCCGGCAGCGAAAGCGGCTCCGGGTCCGGCACTCCGGCGGTGGACGGGATCGTGGCCAGCTTCCGGGTCGCTTGCCAGCCGACGTCGCTCAGCGCGCCTAGAAGAACCTGTTCTGCACCCACGTCGACCCGGCACCCCTCTTCGCTCGACGGCCTGTTCCGCTTCTGGAGTACCCGGTCGCCGAGGCCACCGGGGGTTGCCGATCCCGCCCCTTCCGGTTAAGACTAGAACGTGTTCCACTTGTGGCGGCCATCCGGAGGGAGGGACCGGCGTGGACTTCACCCCAGACGATACGCAGGCCGAGATCGCCGCGCTGACCGCGCGGGTGCTTGGCAAATCCGCCGACCCGGGCGAGCGGTGGCGCGCACTGGCCGGCGCCGGGCTGCTCGCGCTCGCCCTGCCCGCGGACCTCGGGGGCGACGGGCTCGGGGTCGCGGAGGTCGCCGCGGTGCTGACCGAAGTGGGCCGCGCGGCCGCCGCCGTACCCGCGTACGCCGTGCTGGCGCTGGGTGTGCTGCCGGTCGAGACGCTGGGCACCCCGCGCCAACGCGCTCGGCTGCTGCCGCCGGTCGCGGCAGGAGACGAGGTGCTCACCGCGGCGCTGCACGAGCCGTCCGCGCCGCTCACGACCGTGCCCGGCACCGTGGGTGAGGCCGCCGACGGTGTGTGGCAGCTCACCGGCGTCAAGACGGGCGTGCCGTGCGCCGCGGACGCCACGCGGATCCTCACTCCGGTGGCGTTGCCGGGTGGTACCGCGGTGGCGCTGGTCGATCCGCACGCCGACGGCGTCGAGCTCGTCCGCACGCACAGCTCCAGCGGCGCGCCCGAGTACACCGTGCGGCTGGCCGGGGTGCGGCTGGCCGACACGGAGTTCCTGCGCGACCGTTCACCCGGCCACGCCGTCGCCACGCTGCACCGGTTCGCGCTCGCGGGCGCGCTGGCACTGGGCGACGGGCTGCTGGCCGGCGCGCTGGCCCTGACTTCGCAGCACATCGCCCAGCGCACCCAGTTCGGCCGTCCGCTGGCGGCGTTCCAGGCCGTGGCCCAGCAGATCGCCGACGTCTACGTGGCCGCCCGGACCGTGCACCTGGCCGCGACGTCGGCCGGCTGGCGGCTGGCGGCGGGCCTCGACGCCGACACGGAGCTCGACGTCGCCGCCTACTGGCTCACCGACCAAGCGCCCGCGGCCTTGGCGACATGCCACCACCTGCACGGCGGCCTCGGCGTCGACCGCGAGTACCCGCTGCACCGCTACTCCGCGGCGGTGACGGACCTCGGCCGGGCGCTCGGCGGCGCCGCGCACCGGCTGGGCCGGCTGGGGGAGCGGGTGGCCGGGTGAGCACGCACATCGAGTTGACGGCCGCGCAGCAGGCGTTGCGCACCGAGCTGCGGGAGTACTTCGCGGGCCTGCTGACGCCCGAGGAACGCCGCGCGCTGCTGCGGGAGCGCCACGGGCCGGTGTACCGCGCCCTCGTGCGGCGCCTGGGCCGCGACGGCAAGCTCGGCGTCGGCTGGCCGAAGCGGTACGGCGGCCAGGGGTTCGGTGAGATCGAGCAGCACCTGTTCGTGGACGAGGCCGCGCGCGCCGACGTGCAGCTGCCGTCGGTGACGCTGCAGACCGTCGGGCCGACGCTGCAGGAGTTCGGCACCGAGGAGCAGAAGGCGCGGTTCCTGCCGCGGATCCTCGCGGGCGAGATCCACTTCGCCATCGGCTACACCGAACCCGAGGCGGGCACGGACCTGGCCTCGCTGCGCACGCGCGCGATCCGCGAAGGCGACGAGTACGTGGTCGACGGCCAGAAGATCTTCACCACCGGCGGCCACGACGCGGACTACGTCTGGCTCGCCGCGCGGACCTCGCCGGACGCGCCGAAGCACAAGGGGATCTCGATCCTCATCGTGGACACCCGCGACCCCGGCTACTCGTGGACGCCCATCATCACCTGCGACGGCGCGCACCACGTGAACGCCACCTACTACGAGAACGTCCGCGTGCCGGCGGACCTGCTGGTGGGACGGGAGAACGAGGGCTGGCGGCTGATCACCACGCAGCTCAACCACGAGCGCGTGATGCTCGGCCCGGCGGGGCGGATCGGCGGCCTGCACGACCGCGTGTGGGCGTGGGCCGCCGCGCGCCGCACTCCGGACGGCCTGCCGCTGCTCGACCTGCCGGACGTGCGCGCGGTGCTGGCCGAGACGTTCGCGGTGGCGCGGGTCAATGAACTGCTCAACTGGCAGGTTTCCTCCGGGACGGGCCCGGTCGCGGTGGCCGACGCGTCGGCGACGAAGGTGTTCGCCTCCGAGCGCATCCAGCGGATCGGACGGCTGCTGGAAGAGCTCGTGGGACGCCACGGCGACCTCGCCGACCCGGAGACGGCCGAGCTCGCCGAATGGCTTGACGTGCTGGCCAAACGGAACCTGGTGCTGACGTTCGGCGGGGGCGTCAGCGAGATCCAGCGCGAGCTGATCGCCTCCGCCGGGCTGGGACTGCCGAGGGTGCCGCGATGACGACGATCGAGGAAGCCGCTGCGAAGATCGCCGCCGCGGGGCCGTGCGCGCCGCGGCTCGCGCGGGATCCGGTGAACCAGGCGATGGTGCACAACTGGGTGGAGGCGATCGGGGACACCAATCCGGTGTACACCGACGCATCGTTCCCGAGTGTCCACAAGGGACTCGTGGCGCCGCCGGCGATGGCGCAGGTGTGGACGATGCCGGGCCTGCACGGCGTGCGCGCGGACGACGACCCGATGGGCGCGATCCTCACGGTGCTCGACGAGGCCGGGTACACCTCGATCGTCGCCACGAACTCCGAGCAGACGTACCACCGGTACCTGCGGCCGGGCGAGCGGGTGGCGGTGACGACGGAGCTGGCGGACGTCACCGGACCCAAGCGCACGGCGCTGGGTGAGGGCTGGTTCGTGACCACGGTGATGCGCTGGACGGTGGACGGCGAAGCCGTGGCGGACATGGTGTTCCGGGTGCTGAAGTTCCGGCCGGTATCCGCCGAGCCGCCCGCGCCCGTGCTGCGCCCGGTGATCAGCCGGGACACGCAGTTCTTCTGGGCCGGCCTGCGGGAGGGCGAGCTGCGCATCCAGCGCTGGGGCTCGGTGCTGCGCCACCCGCCGGGGCCGATGCCGCCGGACGGCTCGCTGGCGGCGACGCCGGACTACGCCGTGGCGAGCGGGCGCGGCACGGTCTACAGCTACGTCGTGCACCACCACCCGCCGGTGCCGGGCAAGCGGCTGCCGTTCGTGGTCGCGCTGGTGGAGCTGGAGGAAGGCGTGCGCGTGATGGCCGAGCTGCTCGACGCGGCGCCGGACGAGGTGCGGGTCGGGCTGCCGGTGGCCGCCGCGTTCGTGCGGGTGGACGACGAGCTGACGTTGCCGGCGTGGCGGGTGGCGCGATGACTGTCGAACTGCCGCCGTTGCGGATCGCGGCGACCACGACGTTCGTGGTCAGCACCGCGCTCGCCACCCGCGACTTCCAGGACGTGCACCACGACCGTGACGCCGCCGTCGCGAGGGGTTCGCGGGACATCTTCCTCAACATCCTCACCGACACCGGTCTGGTGCAACGGTTCGTGAGCGAGTGGGCCGGGCCCGAGGCGGTGATCCGGTCGATCAAGATCCGCCTCGGTGTGCCGTGTTACGCGGGGGACACGCTCACGTTCACCGGCCACGTGGTCTCGCGCTCGGGGCTCGAGGTCGAGGTGGCCGTGTCCGCCACCGGCAGCCTGGGTGAGCACCTGACCGGCACGGTTTCCCTCACGTTGCCCGGTGGTGCGTCGTGACGTTGGCGGGCGCGGCGGCGATCGCCGGGATCGGGGCCACGGAGTTCTCCAAGGACTCGGGCCGCAGCGAACTGCGGCTGGCGGCCGAATGCGTGACGCATGCGCTGGCCGACGCCGGCCTGTCTGCGTCCGAAGTGGACGGACTGGTGTCGTTCACGATGGACGGCAGCGCGGAGATCGCGCTGGCCCGGGAGCTGGGCATCCCGGAGCTCGAGTTCTTCAGCCGCATCCACTACGGCGGTGGCGCCGCGGCGGCGACCGTGCAGCAGGCCGCGATGGCGGTGGCCACCGGGGTCGCCGACGTGGTGGTGGCGTACCGGGCCTTCAACGAACGCTCCGAACAGCGCTTCGGCCGTGTGTCGGCCGCCGCGGCGACGCAGGGGAACTCGTCCGGTGTGGACAATGCGTTCCACTACCCGATGGGCATCGCGACGCCGGCTGCCACCGTCGCCATGGTCGCGCGCCGCTACCTGCACGACTACGGCGCCACCAGCGAGGACTTCGGCCGCGTCGCGGTGGTGGACCGCGCGCACGCCGCGACCAACCCGGCGGCGTGGTTCCACGGCCGGCCGATCACGCTGGCCGAGCACCAGGCGTCGCGCTGGGTCGCGGAGCCGCTGCACCTGCTCGACTGCTGCCAGGAGAGCGACGGCGGGGTGGCGCTGGTCGTCACGAGCGTCGAGCGCGCGCTCGACCTGCGGCACGCCCCGGCTGTGGTGGCCGCGGCGGCGCAGGGGATCGGGCCGGACCAGTACGTGATGACCAGCTACTACCGCGACGACCTCGCGGCGCTGCCCGAGATGGGTGTGGTGGCCCGGCAGCTGTGGGCGCAGTCGGGGCTCGGACCGTCCGATGTGGACGTGGCGGTGCTCTACGACCACTTCACCCCGTACGTGCTGATGCAGCTGGAGGAGCTGGGCTACTGCGGCCGCGGCGAGGCGAAGGACTTCATCGCCGGCGACACCCTGACACTGGCCGGCGCGCTGCCGCTCAACCCGCACGGCGGGCAGCTCGGCGAGGCCTATCTCCACGGCATGAACGGCATCGCCGAAGCCGTGCGGCAGATCCGCGGCACGGCCGTGAACCAGGTGCGCGACGCCGAGGCCGTGCTCGTGACCGCCGGCACCGGCGTCCCGACCAGTGGACTGGTCTTGACTCGTCACTGAGCGCGACTCATACCCTGGCCCCGTACGGTAGCTCTGACGGGCCGGTAACTCTTGTGGGGCAACGGCTTTCACCTCTTTGCTGGCTGGTGCTCACCCGCCGTGGAATGCCACCGTGGACGTGAGATCAGCAACGCAGCGTGAAAGCAGGCACGACGATGTCCGGATCCACCGTCTTCACGGGCTCGCCATGAGTGCACCGGTGCTGGTGGCGTGGTTGCTCACCGCGGTCTTCGCGGTGCTCGTGCTGCCGTGCGTGCTGCGGCTCGTGCGGCTCGACTACGCGCGCCTCGGCTCCGGCGTGCGCCACGCCGACCTCGCCGAGCTGCTGCTCGTGGTGGCCATGGTGGCGATGATCTCGCCCGTCGGCGGCCCCATCCCCGCCGCCGGCTGGCAGGCGGTGTTCGTGCTCACGGCGGCGTGGTTCGGGTTCGCCTGGTGGCGCGGGCGTGGCCAGGCCCACACCTCGGGCTGCGGTCACCACGCGTTGTCGGCGGCCGCGATGCTGTACATGGTGAGCGCAATGCCCCACGGCGGCATGGCCCACGGCCCGTGGCTCACGATGTCCTCAATGGACACCCGGCTCGCACTGCCCCTGCTCGCCGTAGCGGGTGCGGTGTACTTCGTGGCCGACGCCGCACGGTCGGGCGTGGTCGCGGTGCGCATCCGCGGTGCCGCCGCACCCGGGCTGACCTCGCGCACGGTGTGCCGCGCGGTGATGGGTGCGGGTATGGGGTACCTGCTGCTCGCCGCCGTGTGACTCGCTGTGGTCAGGCTCGGGCGGGTCAGCCGATCCGGCGGACCTCACCGTCGGGTGGCGGGGTGCCGAGGTCCGGCAGCTCGCTCGCCGGGTTCTCCTCGATCCACTTGCGCGTGGCGGCGACGTCGCCGTCGAGGGCCTCGATCAGCTCCTCGCCGGACTCGTACTTCTGCTGCTCCCGCAGGTGCGCGCCGAGCCAGACCGTGAGCGTCTCGCCGTAGAGGTCGCCTTTGAAGTCGAGCAGGTGCGCTTCGACGAGCCGGTAGCCGTCGGCGCCGTAGTACGTGGGGCGGCGCCCGACGGACACCGCGGCGGCCACGTGCGTGCCGTCCGCGCGCTCGGCCCACCCGGCCCAGACGCCGTCACCGACCTGCCCGCTCTGGTTGCGCAGCGCGATGTTCGCCGTGGGGAAGCCCAGCTCGCGGCCGCGCTTGTCACCCGGCTCCACCGGCCCGCGGACCACGAAGAAGGTGCCGCTGTGCTGACCGAGAGCGTGCTCGTCCGCCATCCGCCGTCCCGTCCCTGTTCCGGTGTCCTTTCCGACACCGTAATACTGGCGGTCGGCTCAGCGTGGCACGAGCACTGTGTCGGACAGCACAGGAGCGTCGTCACGCTGCGGAGCGGTCGTGGTCACCAGCAGCCGGTCGTTCTCGCGCCACACGCGCGTGCGCAGCGGTTCGCCCGGAAAGACCACGCCGGCGAACTTCGTCCCGAACGAGCGGATCCGGGTGGGGTCGCCGTCGAGGAAGGCGTCGGTGAGGGCTTTCGCGACCACGCCGTAGGTGCACAGGCCGTGCAGGATCGGGCGGTCGAACCCGGCCGCCTTCGCGAACGCGGGGTCGGCGTGCAGCGGGTTGCGGTCGCCGCACAGGCGGTACAAAAGCGCCTGCTGAGGCAGCGTCGGAATGTCGAGCACAGCGTCGGGCTCACGCTCGGGCCACGCGAGCTTCTGCGCCGGCCCGCGCTCGCCGCCGAAGCCGCCTTCGCCGCGAGCGAAGATGCCGGAGCGGGCCGTCCACAGTGGATCGCCCTGGGCGTCGGCCACCGTCGTCTCCTGCACGAGGACGGCGGCCTTGCCCTTGTCGAACACGTCCGTGATGCGCGTGTGCGCCACCCCTTCGCCGTCGACGGGGATGGTCCGGTGCAGCTCGATCTCCTGCGTACCGTGCAGCACCTTCGCAAGGTCGATGTCCACGCCCGGGAACTTGAGCGCGGGCGGGGTGAACGTGCGCAGGTTGACCGCGACCGTGGCGAACGTCGGGATCACCCGCAGGTCCTGCTCGTAGGTGTAGCGCAGCTCGCGCTCGTCGACCGGGTCGGCGCCGGCACCCAGCGCGAGGTGGTAGAGCAGCACGTCGGACGGCGTCCACGCGGACCGCACCTCGCCGAGGTCGGCACCGATCGCGAGCGTGGGGTCAATGGGCACGGAGTACTCCCTATTCGTAGCTGACGGAGACCTCGTCCGTGACAGGCAGCGACTGGCAGGCCAGCACGATCCCGTCGGCGAGGTCTTCGGCGTCCAGCACCTCGTTGTTCAGCATCTTCACCTCACCGGACACCAGGCGGCACGCGCAAGCGCTGCACTGGCCTTCGCGGCACGAGTACGGTGCGGCGAGGCCCTCGGCGAGCAGGTGGTCGAGCAGCTTCCGCTGCCGCGGCCAGGCGAGGGTGCGGGTCTGGCCGTCGAGGTCGACGGTGAGCCGGGCCGTCTCGCCTGCTTCCGGGGACTCGGGTTGTGGTGTCCGGTCGAAGGGATTTCCGGTGAGGGAGTGGAACTTTTCGACGTGGACGCGCTCGCGCGGCACCCCGAGCTCGGTCAGCGCGGTCCTGGCGGCGGTCATGAACGGCGCCGGCCCACAGAGGTACGCGTCGTGGCCGCGGTAGGGCGCGGCGAGCGTTTCGAGCGTGCGCGCGGACGGCAGGCCCTGCAGGCTTTCGAGCCAGTGCAGCACGGTCAGCCGATCCGGGTGCCGGGTCGTGAGCTCGGCGAGCTGCCGGGCGAAGATGACGGACGCTTCGTCGCGGTTGGCGTACACGAGCACGACCTGCCCGCGGCCGTGCCGCAGCGCCGACTTGAGGATCGACATCACCGGCGTGATCCCGCTGCCCGCCGCGAACAGCAGGAAGTCGCCGTCCAGCGACGCCGGCACGAACACCCCGGCCGGCGGCAGCACCTCGATCTCCGCGCCCTCGCGCAGCTCTTCGCACACCCAGCCGGAGCCGAACCCCGTGCGTTTCACCGTGACCTGCACCCGGCCCTCGTGCGGCGCGCTCGACAGCGAGTAGCAGCGTGCGACAGACCCCGTGCGGTCGCTGGGGATCCGCAGCGTGAGGAACTGGCCGGGTGCGTAGGCGAAGGCGGCTTGGTGCTCTTCCGGGACGGCGAACACGATCGAGCGCGCGTCGGCGGTCTCGACGATCACCTCGGCCACGGTCAGTTTCACCACGTCAGCCACCGCACACCACCCCGTTGCGAGACTCGTCGGCCACGGCGAGGCTCCCGTCGGCCACGGCGCCGGCGATGCTGTCGGCCAGCTTCTCGCACGTGTCGAGCAACGCGGGGTGCCGGCCCGCGGCCACGTGCGCCGCGAAAACGGGGCAGCTGCGCGAAGCGTCGGTGGTCCACTGGATGCTCGTGTGCGCGAGGCTGTTCTTCTTGACCAGCACGAACGTTCCGCAGCTGCGGCACTCGTGCGGCCGCAGCCCGGCGGTGAGGAACTCCGTGGCCTCGGCCGTCACACGCCTGCCTCTTCCGCCTCCGCGCGCTGTCGCGCCAGGTTCTCCGCCACCTCCGCGGCCCACGCCTCGTTGGCCTTGCTGGTGTCGACCTCGAACTCGAAGCGGCGGGTCATGTCCTCGGTGACGTCGTCGGCGTCGACGTAGAACTGCTCGTACCAGCGGCGCAGCTGGTAGACCGGGCCGTCTTCCTCGCACAGCAACGGGTTGTCGATGCGGGTCTTGTTCTTCCAGATCTCCACGTCCTGCAGGAACCCGACCCCGATGCTCTTCGCGAGCCGCGCGGCGATCTTGTCCGCGTGCTCGTCGGAGATCCCGGGCAGCTTCTTGACCATGATCCCCCACTGCAGCACGAACGACGTCGGCGTGACGGGGTAGTGGCAGTTGATGAGGACGTTCTCGATCTCGAAGCCCTGGAACGAGTTCACCAGGTGGTTGATCATGTACGACGGCCCGAAGTACGAGGCTTCCGAGCGCAGCAGGTTGTCCTCGCCGCCGTAGTTCGACGCCATGCCCATGTCGGGACGGCCCTTGGTGTTGAGGAACTGCGTGGCGACATGGCCTTCGAACACGTTCTTGAAGTACGTGGGGTAGGCGTAGTGGATGTAGAAGAAGTGGGCCATGTCCACGACGTTGTCGATGATCTCGCGGCAGTTGGCGTTTTCGATGAGGAGCGAGTCCCAGGTCCAGTTGCTCCACTCGTCGCTGAAGGCGCCCTCGACGCGGGGGATGACCACGTCGTCGGGCGGCGGGTAGCCCTCGGGGTCGTGCCACACGAGCAGCTGCTTGTTCTCCTCGAGCACGCGCCACGCCCGCGTCCGCGCGCGAAGCGGAACCCGTTTGGCGTAGGGGATCGAGACGCACTTGCCGGCGCCGTTCCAGCGCCAGTCGTGGAACGGGCAGGCGACGTCGTCGCCCTTCACCGAGCCCTGGGTGAGGTCGCCGCCCATGTGACGGCAGTAGCCGTCGAGCACGTTGAGCCGGCCCGTCGAGTCGGCGAAGACCACGAGCTTCGTGCCGAACGCCTCGATGCCGTGGGGTTTCCCGTCGCGGAAGGTGTCGGCGAGACCGAGGCAGTGCCAGCCACGGGCGAAGCGCGTGGGCGGCGCGCCGACGTCGATGGTGCGGACGGTCTCTCGCGGTGCTGACGTCACTGGCTGCCTCCCGTGCCGGTCCGATCTTCGGTCGCCAGCCGCTCGGCCGCAAGGTAGCCGAACACCATCGCGGGCCCGATCGTCGCGCCGGGCCCGGCGTAGGTGCGGCCCATCACGGCCGCGCTGGTGTTGCCCGCCGCGTACAGCCCGGGGATGACGGAGCCGTCTTCGCCCAGCACGCGGGCGTGTTCGTCGGTGCGCAGCCCGCCCTTGGTGCCCAGGTCGCCGGGCACGATCTTCACCGCGTAGAACGGCGGTTTGGCCAGCGGGCCGAGGCTGGGGTTGGGCCGGTTGCGGGGGTCGCCGTAGTAGTGGTCGTAGGCGCTTCGCCCGCGGTGGAAGTCTTCGTCGACGCCGGTGCGGGCGAAGCCGTTGAAGCGTTCGACGGTGCTTCGCAGGGCTTCGGCGTCGATGTCGATCCTCGTAGCCAGTTCTTCGATCGTCGGCGCCTTCGCCACGATGCCGGCTTTGTACCAGCGGCCGGGCAACGGCTGCCTCGGGCCGATGCCGGTGAACAGGTAGCGGTCCCGGTAGCGCTGGTCGAACACGAGCCACGTCGGGATGTGCTCGGCGGGGCCGTCGCCTTCGCCGTACATCGCGTGGACGGCCTCGACGTAGGGCGCGGACTCGTTGACGAACCGGGTGCCCCGTGCGTCGACCATGAGGGAGCCGGGCCGCGACCGCTCGGCGAGGGCGAACCACGGGCCGCCGGTGAGGGGGATCGATGGACCCCACCACGCGTCGTCCATCAGGTCGGTGGCGGCGCCGAGCTTGAGGCCGGCCGCGATGCCGTCGCCGGTGTTGGCGGCGGCGCCGACGGTCCACTCGGTGCCGATCGGGGCGCGCTGGTACTTGGTGCGCATCTCCTCGTTGTGCTCGAAGCCGCCGCACGCGAGCAGCACGCCGCGCCGGGCATGGAAGGTCTTGCCGGGGGTTCGCACCCCGGTGACGCGGCCGTCTTCCGTGGTGAGCTCGACGAGTGGGGTGCTGAGGAGGACGTCGACGCCGGCGCGCCGGAGCCCCAGGAAAAGCCCGGCCGCAAGCGCTTGCCCCATGGCGATCGGCTGCTGTCCGCGGACCCGTCCGGCCAGCCAACGGGTGCCGAGCTTGGCGACTCGGGCGAGGCCGCGCGGGTGGCGGGCGAGCAGGCTCAGCCAGCGGTAGTCCGACTGGGTGATCGGGACGCCGAGCGGCGGCGCGCTGTACGGGGGCTCCAGGTGCGCCAGGTCGGCACCCAGGAGCTTGGCGTCGAGCGGTTTCGGTTCGACGGAGCGGCCTTGGGCGCGTCCGCCGGGGGCCTCGGGGTGGTAGTCGCTGTAGTCCGGCACCCAGCGGAACTCGAGCGGCGTGTGGTCGGTGATGAGGTCCAGCACCTCGGGCCCGTGCTTGAGGAAGGCCTCGCGGTTGGCCTCGGGCACGACGTCGCCGACGATCGCGGCCAGGTACTCGCGCGCCTTGTCCGGGGGGTCGTCGATGCCGGCCGCCTTGAGCGCGTGGTTGCCGGGGAGCCAGACGCCACCACCGGAGCGAGCCGTCGAGCCGCCGAAGCACGCCGCCTTCTCCAGCACGACCACGCTGAGACCCCGGCGGGCGGCGGCGAGCGCGGCGGTCATCCCGGCGGCGCCGCTGCCGGCGACCACCACGTCGTACTCGTTCGCCATGCCACCTCACATGTAACGTGTTATCGCGAGTTCCTGGCCTGTTCGGAGCAGCTTCTGTCACCATAGACGAGAACGTGTTCCAGTTCTAGGGTGGCCGACATGGACGAGCTCGTGGCAGACGTCGTCGTGATCGGAGCCGGCGCGGCCGGCGCGTGCGCGGCCATCGAGGCCGCCGACGCGGGGGCCGAGGTGCTGCTCCTCGACCGGTTCTCGGGTGGTGGCGCGAGCCGGGTGAGTGGCGGAGTGATTTACGCCGGGGGTGGCACTTCGCAGCAGGTCGACGCCGGAGTTTCCGACAGCGTCGACGCGATGTTCGAGTACCTCCGGCTGGAGACCGACGGGGTCGTGTCCGCGCGGACGTTGCGGCGGTTCTGCGAGACGAGCCCGGAGATGATCCGGTGGCTCGAAGGGCTGGGGGTGCGGTTCGAGGGGAGTCTGTGTCCCTACAAGACGTCGTATCCCAGCAACGCGCACTACCTGTACTACTCCGGGAGCGAGGCGTCGGGCGGGTTCCGGGACGCGGCCGCGCCGGCGCCGCGCGGGCATCGCGTCAAGGGGCCGGGGACGTCGGGGAAGCTGCTGATGGCACGGCTGCTCGCGGCGGCGCGGGCGCGGGGCGTGCGGGTGGTGCCGCAGACGCGGGCGCGCAGTCTTGTGGTCGACGCTTCTGGTGCGGTCACGGGGGTTGTCGCGGATCGCTTGGCTTCTTCGTGGGCGCGCCGGCGGCATGCGGTGCTGGCTTCGTACGCGGCGAAGCCGGGGATTTATCTGCCGCCGCTTCGGCGCTCGTTGCATCGTCGGGTGGAGCGGCTGGAAGAGCAGTATTCGCGTGAGGTGCGGATCGTCGCGCGGCGCGGTGTGGTGCTCGCGGCGGGCGGGTTCATCGCGAACCGTGCGTTGGTGCGCGAGCACGCGCCGGCGTATCGCGGCGGCCTCGCGCTGGGGACCTCGGCTGACGACGGATCGGGAATTCGATGGGGTTTGTCGGTCGGTGGCCGGGTTGCGGAGATGGACCGGATCTCGGCGTGGCGGTTCCTCACGCCGCCCGCCGCGTTCCTCGGCGGCTTGCTCGTCGACGCCGACGGGCGGCGGATCATCGACGAATCCCGGTACGGCGCGGCGATCGGCGAGCGGATGATCACCGCGCACGGCGGGCGGGCCTGGCTGCTCGTCGACGCGCCGGTGGTTGCCGAGGCTCGGCGCGACGGGCGCAAGCAGGGGCAGTGGTTCGCATGGCTGCAGCTTCGGTATCTGCTCGGCCGCGGTCGCGTCACGGGTGCTTCTTTGGAAGACGTCGCGCGCCGCGCCGGGGTCGATCCCGCCGGGCTCCGGACGACGTACGACGCGTATCGCTCCGGCCCGGATCCGGCGGGGAAGCCGGCGGAGTTCGCGCGGCCGTTGGACACTCCGCCGTTTTCACTGATCGACGTGTCGGTGAAACCGAGTCTTGGTTACCCGTGCCCGATGCTGACGCTGGGTGGGCTCGTGGTCGACGAGGACACCGGCGCGGTGGCCGGCGTGCGCGGTCTGTACGCGGCGGGACGGACGGCGGTGGGAATCTGTTCCAGGTTCTACGTGAGCGGTCTCTCGCTGGCGGACTGCGTGTTTTCCGGGCGCCGGGCAGGGAAGAGCAGTGCGCTGGAGCCGGACCGCGTCGACAAAAACGAGAACGTGTTCTAGTCTTGGTCTCGTCGAACGAGAGGACGGCCGATGAGCGAGCTGGCTGCCGTGATCGCGGGGGTGCGTGACCTGCTCCCGGTGCTGCGGGAACGCGCGCAGGAGACCGAGGACGCGCGGCGCGTGCCGATCGAGTCCGTCAAGGCGTTGCAGGAGACGGGGTTCTTCCGCTTGCTGCAGCCGAAGCCGTATGGTGGACTGGAAGCCGACCCGGTCACGTTCTACACCGCGGTGAAGCTCGTGGCGAGCGCGTGCGGGTCCACGGGCTGGGTCGCGTCCATCCTCGGCGTCCACCCGTGGCACCTGGCGCTGTTCGACGCGCGGGCGCAGGAAGACGTGTGGGGCGAGGACCACGACGTGCGGATCTCGTCGTCCTACGCGCCGATGGGCAAGGCGACCGTGGTCGACGGCGGCTACCGGCTGTCGGGCCGGTGGAGCTTCTCGTCCGGCTGCGACCATTGCACGTGGGTGCTGCTGGGCGCGCCGGCGTTCGCGGACGGTGCTCCGGTGGACTTCTGCACGTACCTGCTGCCGCAGGCCGACTACTCCCTTGTGGACGTGTGGGACACGGTGGGCCTGCGGGGGACGGGGTCCAACGACGTCGTGGTCGAGGACGTCTTCGTGCCTGCTTACCGAGCACTGTCCTTTGTGTCCACGTCGAAGTGCCGGACGCCCGGCCAGGAGGCGAACCCGGGGCCGTTGTACAAGCTGCCCTACGGTTCGGTGCACCCCAGCACGATCACCGCGCCGATCATCGGCATGGCCCAAGGTGCGTACGACGCGCACGTGGAGCACCAGGGCCGTCGCGTGCGGGCGGCGTACGCGGGGGAGAAGGCGCAGGACGACCCGTTCGCCAAGATCCGCATCGCCGAGGCGGCCAGCGAGATCGACGCCGCGTGGCTGCAGCTCACGCACAACATCGACGAGCTGTACCAGCTGGCGTGCCGCGGTGAGAAGCTGCCGTTCTCCACCCGGCTGCGTGTGCGGCGCGACCAGGTCCGCGGCACCGAACGCGCGATCTCGGCGATCGACCGCCTCTTCGAAAACTCGGGCGGCCGCGCGCTCCAACGCGGCACGCCCATCCAACGCTTCTGGCGCGACGCGCACGCCGGCCGCGTCCACGCGGCCAACGACGCCGAGCGCGCATACGTCATGTTCGGCACCGGCGCCTTCGGGCTGCCCGTCGAGAATGCGATGGTGTGATGGGTTCTGTGGTTTCCGTCCCGAGTGGACTCTCGCTGCACTACCACGAAGCCGGCCCCGAGCACGCCGAAACCGTGATCCTCCTCCACGGCGGCGGCCCGGGCGCCTCGGCGTGGTCCAACTTCGGCCGCACCCTGCCCGAGTTCGGCAAGGTGTACCGCACGCTGGCCGTCGACCAGCCCGGTTTCGGGGAGTCGTCGAAGCCCACCGAGCACCCCCACTACTTCCGCCACAGCGCCGACGCCATCGTCGGCCTCATGGACGCCCTCGGCATCGCCCGCGCCCACTTCGTCGGCAACTCCCTGGGCGCCGGCGCCGCCGTCCGCCTGGCCCTGGACCACCCCTCGCGCGCCGGCCGCCTGGTCCTGATGGGCGCCGGCGGCCTGAGCGTGAACCTCTTCGCGCCCGACCCCACCGAGGGCGTGCGCCTCCTGGGCCGCTTCGCCGCTTCCCCCACGCGCGACCGCATGGCCGCCTTCCTGCGCATCATGGTCCACGACCAGTCCCTGATCACCGACGCCCTGATCGACGAGCGCTTCGCCGCCGCTTCGACCCCGGATTCCCTCGCCGCCATGCGCTCCCTCGGCCACTCCTTCGCCACGTCCCCCACCGACGGCCTCCTCTGGCGCGACGCCCACCACCTCCGCCACCGCGTCCTGCTCGTCTGGGGCCGCGAAGACCGCGTCAACCCCCTCGACGGCGCCCTCCTCGCCCTCAAAACCATCCCGCACGCCCACCTCCACGTCTTCGGCAACTGCGGCCACTGGGCGCAGGTGGAAAAGTTCGACGAGTTCAACCGCCTCACCCTCGACTTCCTGGGGAGTCCGTGATGTCGATCGGTTCGCTGAGCTGCTTCAGTACCGCCGTCGCCTTCTTGGGGAGCCTGTGATGGCCATCGGTTCCCGGAGCTGGCTCCGTGTTGCCGTCGGCTTCTTGGAGGCGTGCGTGAGGGCGATTGGTTCCCTGGGCCATCTCCGTGTCGCAGTCGATCTCTTCGGGAGTCCGTAATGGCCATCAGTTCCCTCGGCTACCTCCGCATCGAAGCGACCGACGTCCCCGCCTGGCGCGTCTATGCGTTGAAGGTCCTGGGCTTGGTCGAAGGCACCGGCCCCAACCCCGACGCGTTGTACCTGCGCATGGACGACTTCCCCGCCCGCCTCGTCATCGTCCCAGGCCCCGCCGACCGCCTCGCGCAAGTCGGCTGGGAAGCCGCCAACGCCGCGGAACTCGACGACATCCGCACCCGCCTGGCCGCTGCCTCCGTGCCCTACAAGGAAGGCACTCCCGACGAACTGGCCGACCGCCGCGTCGCCGAACTGATCACCTTCGCCGATTCCTCCGGCACGACGCTCGAAGTCTTCCACGGCGTCGCGCTCCAGCACCGCCGCGTCGTCAGCCCCTACGGCCACCACTTCGTCACCGGCCCCCAAGGCCTGGGCCACGTCGTCCTCTCCACCCACGACGACGCCGCCGCACTCGCCTTCTACCGCGACATCCTCGGCTTCCGCCTCCGCGACTCCATGCGCCTGCCGCCCCAGCTGATCGGTCGCCCCGCCGACGGCCCACCCGCGTGGCTCCGCTTCTTCGGCTGCAACCCCCGCCACCACAGCCTCGCGTTCCTCCCGATGCCCACCCCCAGCGGCATCGTCCACCTCATGCTGGAAGTCGAATCCACCGACGACGTCGGCCTCTGCCTCGACCGCGCCCACCGCCGCTCGGTGCCGATGTCCGCCACCCTCGGCCGCCACGTCAACGACCTCATGCTCTCCTTCTACATGAAAACCCCCGGCGGCTTCGACCTCGAATACGGCTGCGAAGGCCGCCAAGTCGACGACACCACCTGGCTCGCCCGCGAAAGCACCGCCGTGTCCTTGTGGGGCCACGACTTCAGCGTCGGTTCCCGATGACCACGCCGCTTCGCGGTCGTCTCGGCCCGCGTCGGCATAGCGGTGTCTTTGCGGGGCAGGGACTTGAGCCTCAGCTCCCCATGGCTACGGCGCTTCGCGGTCCTCTCGGCCGCCGCCGGTACCGTGGTGTCTCTGTGGGGCCAGGACTTCAGCGTCAACTCGCCATGGCCACGATGCTCCGAGGGTTTGATGGCGCGGGTTTGTTTCGCGGTGTCTTCGTGGGGCCGCGATTTCAGCATCGGTTCTCGACGATCGCGTTGCCGCGCGATCTTTGCCGCGCGGGGAGACACCGCGGTATCGCAGTGGAGTCAGGACTTCAGCGCCGGTTCCCGACGGCCGCAGCCCCTCGCAGTTCTCTCGGCCCGCACCGGCACCGCGGTGCCCCTGTGGGGCCACGATTTCAGCGTCGGTCCCCAATGCCCGCGTCGCTGCGCAGTTTTCTCCCCACGCGGCGGCACGACGGTGCCGGTCCAGGGCCACAACCTCGTCGGCGGTTGCCGTTGACCGCGTCGCTGCGCAGTTTTCTCTCCGCGCGGCGGCACCGCGGTGCCGGTCCATGGCCGCGACCTAGTGGGCGGTTGCCAATGACCACGTTGCTTCGCAGCCTTCGCCGCGCGCGGCGACTCCGCAGCGCCCCCCTGGACTCGCGACTTCACCGCGAGTTTCCGACGTCTCCGTCGCTGAGCAGCCTTCTCCGCCCGCTCCCGCGCACGTATGCCTCGAATCAGCCGACGACCTGGCGTCCCACCGAAACGTCGGTGAGACCGGGATGACCGCCATACTCGATCCGTCTCGATTCCGCGCCGTGCTCGGGCACTTCTGCACCGGCGTCACCGTCGTCACCGGCCACGACGGGGCCGCGCCCGTAGGGTTCGCGTGTCAGTCTTTCGCGGCGTTGTCGCTGGATCCGCCGCTGGCGTTGTTCTGCGTGGCCCGCACGTCGCGCACCTGGCCGGTCCTCGCCGCCACGGGTCGCTTCGCCGTCAACGTCCTCGCCGAACACCAGCGCGACATCAGCGCCACCTTCGGCACCCGCGGCGACGACAAGTTCGCCACCGTCGCCTGGCATCCCGCCCCGTCCGGGGCCCCGCTGATCCACGGCGCCCTCACGTGGCTCGACTGCGCCCTCGAGACCGTGCACCCCGCCGGCGACCACCACGTTGTCATCGGCCGCGTGACCGCACTCGGCGACACCTCCGATGCCCGGCCGCTCCTCTTCCACCGCGGCCAGTACACCGTCACGGAACCCGTGCCGGACCCACTCGCGGCCCTCGTGCCCTGGCCCCGCCCGGACGACTGGCTCTAACGCGCTTACTTCCACCTGAAGTGCACGAACACCCGCCCGAAGTTGTCCTTGTCCTTCTCCACGCGGTGGTAGAGCGCCTTGATCTCCTTCTGCTCCAAGAACCGCAGCACGTGCTTCTTCAGCTGCCCGGCCCCCTTGCCCGGGATGATCTCCACGAGCGGCGCCTTCTTCGCCACGGCCTCGTCGATCACCGCCCGCAGCGCCCGGTCGATCTCGCCGCTGCGGTTGTAGATGTCGTGCAGGTCGAGCTTGAGCTTCATGCCGTCCAGCGTGCCACGCGCACTCGCGCGACGACCGGACCGAGTCGCCGGCGCACCCCTCACGGCGCCGGCGACTCGGTCCGAAGCGGGGGATCAGCAGGCGTTGATCTTCCAGGAGTCGGCCTTGTCGTTGGTGCCCGGGATGTCGGCGAGGTTCTTGTAGTCCTTGAACGGGCTGACCTTGAGGATCAGCTTGTCGCCCAGGACGCCGCGGTGGTTGTAGAGGCAGATGGTGCGGTTGCCGTTGTTGATGATCGACGACAGCTGGCTGCGCTTGTCACCGCTTGATGCCGGCGGCTTGTTGAAGCTTCCCGACGGGGTGGAGTTGTAGTTCAGGTGCCAGCCCGTGTAGCTCGCGTTCTCGTAGAAGCAGTAGTAGTTCACCGGACACGGCGCGGTCGCGGCGGAGGCCGGCGCCGCGGCGAGCACGGTGCCGGCGGCGACACCGGCGATGGCGGCCGCGATCGCGGCGGCGGAACGGATCTTCGACATGGCGGTTCTCTCCCCTTGAGCGGCCACCCCCGGAGTGGGCGACCGGATGGCTCAACCGTGCCGAGCTCCGTCCTCGTGTCGTCATCACGCCGTCCTCACGCAGGTCAGCGCAGGTATGATCACGGTCCGGGGAGGGACGTGGATGGACTTCTGTGTGCTGGGGCCGTTGGAGATCTGGACGGCCGGGGGACGACTGCCCCTCCCGGGAACCCGGCACCAGCGGGTGTTGGCGACGTTGCTGCTCACCCCCAACGCCGTCGTCCCGATGGCGAGGCTCGTCGAGGCCACGTGGGAGGGCGAGCCGCCCGCCACGGCCACCAAGCAGGTGCAGAACTGCGTGTCGGCCCTGCGCGAACGGCTCGGTGACGCCGAGCAGCGCATCATCGTCACCGACGGTCCCGGCTACCGGATCACCGTCGCCGACGACCAGCTCGACCTGCTCCGCTTCACCAAAGGCCTCGCCGACGCCAAGCGCTTCGCCGAGCAGGGCGCCCTGCGCGACGGCGTGCGCGAGATCCGCACCGCGCTCAAGCTCTGGCGTGGCCCCGCACTCGACGGCCTCGACACCCCCGCGCTGATCAGCCGCGCCGCCCGGCTGGACGAGCAGCGCCTCGACGCGTTCGAGTCGTGCGTCGACTGGCAGATCGCGCTCGGCCAGCACCGCGAGGTCATCGACGAACTCGCCGAGGTCGTCGCCGAGCACCCGCTCCGCGAACGGCCGCACGCCCAGCTGATGCTCGCGCTCGACCGCTCCGGCCGGCAGGCGGACGCACTCAAGGTGTTCCAGCGCCTACGCGCCGACCTCGCCGAAGAGCTCGGCATCGACCCCGGCCCGGATGTCCGCGACCTTCACGAACGCATCCTCCGCGGCGAGAACCGCCTGGCCGCCACCGTGCCCGCCACCGCCGCACCGCCGGACGAGCTCGACCGCGCGGTGAAAGAGCTCGCCGCGGCGATCTCCCGGCAGTGGACGGCCGAAGCCGAGTTGCGCTCGCTCAAGCGGCCGGAGCCCGTGCCGTTGAATTGGTCGAGCACCGAGCGCGAGGTCGCCGCCGCCGCGTCAGCGGTGCTCGGCGGCCGCCCCGGCGAGGGCCCGGACCGCCTCGTGTTGAGCGGCGACCTGACCGACCTCGTCGCGAAGTTCCGCCAGGTCCCGGCCCGGCAGCTCGTGGTACTCGGCGAGCCCGGCGCCGGTAAGTCCGTGCTGGCGATCCTCCTCACTCTCGGTCTGCTCACCGACCCACCACCGGGCGAGCCGGTGCCGGTGCTGCTGCCACTCGCCTCCTGGAACCCGCACCGCGAACACCTGCACACCTGGCTGGCGCGCAAGCTGGTCGAGGAGTACCCGGGCCTCGCGAACACCGCCGCCTACGGCGAGGACGCCGGCCTGCGCCTGGTCCTCGAAGGCCGGATCATCCCGGTCCTCGACGGTCTCGACGAAACCCCGCCCGGCCTCCACACCGCCGCGATCGACGCGCTTGACCAGGCTGTCGGCGTCGGTCGCCCTCTGGTGGTGACCTGCCGCAGCGCCGAGTACGAGCTCGCGGTCCGCCGAACGGGCTCCTTCCTGACCCGCGCCGCGGTGGTGGAGATCGAGCCGGTCGAGATCGAGGACACGATCGACTTCCTCACCGCCCGCCGACGCTCCGGCGAGACCCGCTGGGACCCGCTCGTCCGCCGGCTGCGGCGCGAGCCGACCGGGCCCCTCGCCCAAGCCCTGCGCACGCCCCTGATGGTCGACCTGGCCAGGACTGCCTACGCGAACCCCGCCACCGATCCCGGCGAACTCTGCGACCCCACGCGATTCCCGGATCGCGCATCCGTCGAACGACACCTCCTCGACGCGTACCTCCCTGCCGTCTACACCCGCAAACCCGCACCTCCCGCTCAGCTCGCCCGTCCACACCGGCCGCGCGACTACGACCCCACACAGGCCGAGCGCTGGCTCACCTTCCTCGCGCGCCGGCTCGAACACGAACACACCCGCGACCTCGCCTGGTGGCAGCTGGACCGCTCCGTGCCGAGGCTCGTCGTCGGCCTGTACCTCGGGCTGCCGCCCGCGGTGCTGTTCGCCCTCACCGGCTGGCTGGCCGCCGGCCCGGTGATCGGCGCGATCTACGGAGGCTCCTTCGCCATCGCGGGCTGCGTCACCCACAGTGTCGGGCGCCGCCCGGGCCCGTTGCGAGTGGAACCGAGGTTCGCGGGCACCGCCGGCCGTTTCGCCCGCCGGTTCGCGGTGGGCGCCGTGATCGGAGTCTGCCTCGGCCTCGGCTGGTCGCTTCCGGCCTGGGTGATCAGCCTGCTCGCGCTCGTGTTCGGCCTGGCCATCGGCGTGCACGTCTGGCTGGGCACACCGCTGGACGCGAACCGGGTCTCCAGCCCGGAGACCGTGCTACGCCACGATCGCGCCGCGGCCCTCTCGTTCACGTTGTCATTCATGGTCTCCCTGGGTCTCTTCTACGGTTTGGCACTGGCCCTCACCCCCGCGGAGTCCACCTTCGAGGTGCTGAACGGGCACTACGACGTGGTGCTCGGCCTGGCGGGCGGGGTGGCCGCCGGGCTGCTGGGCCGGTACCTCGTGGCGAACCTGGGTGGTGTCGCCTACGGGATCGCCGGCGCGGTCATCGGCGGTCAGGTGTTCCTGCCCGCGACGAGTGCGGCGCAGGCAGTGGTGGGTGGCGGTCTGTTCGGCCTTTCTGTCGGTGTGAGTGTGTGTTTGGCGCGGGCGTGGGGCGCGTTCGCGTTCACGCGGCTCTGGCTGGCGTCGCGGGGTCGGATTCCTTGGGGATTCATGGCTTTCCTCGCCGACGCGCACCGGCGCGGGGTGCTGCGGCAGGTCGGCGAGGTGTATCAGTTCCGGCACGCGAGGCTGCAGGAACGGCTCGCCGACGCGGGATCTACAGCGTGCGGGCGCCCAGACATGGGTGACGAGTAAGGATCACTGGAGCAGCACCGTTCCATCATGCCCACGGTGATCCACTGGTGTCATCGATTCGAACACATGTTCGCACGATCGGGTGGCCGACCGATGATTTTTTGGCGCCGTGCCGGTCTGTACGCGCAATACCGACTCACGGGAGGCTGACGCCATGCGGAAACTGACCTTCGGCATGAACGTGTCCCTGGACGGCTACATCGCCGCACCCGGCGACGACCTTGGCTGGAGCGTGCCGAGCGACGAGCTGTTCCAGTGGTGGTCCGACCGGGTGGGGGCGACCGACCTGGCGCTGTACGGACGCAAACTGTGGGAGGTGATGAGTTCCCACTGGCCGACCGCCGACCAGCGACCCGGTGTCACACCGGCGGAGATCGAGTACGCCCGCCGTTGGCGGGATATGCCGAAGGTGGTGTTTTCCTCGACGATCAGCACGGTCGACTGGAACAGCCGCCTGGTCGCCGGCGACGCGGTCACCGAGATCACCCGGCTCAAGGCCGAGGACGGCGGCCCCATTGACATCGGCGGCGCCACACTCGCCGCAGCGGCGATGCGGGCCGGGCTGATCGACGAGTACGTGCTGGCTACCGCTCCGGTCTTGGTGGGCAGCGGCACGCCGTTCTTCACGGCCCTGGACAACTGGGTGAACCTGACCCTGCTGGAGACCCGGACGTTTCCCGACGGTGTGGTCCTGGCCAGGTACGAGACCAAGCGCTGAATGCGTAAGGGATCCCGTCAACGGGACGGTCGGACCCGGTGGTTCACCGGGTCCCCGTGCCGGTGCGTGCGCTTGTCGCGGCGTCCTGTCGGCGAGGGCCTGGTGGGGCTGCAGGATGTTGTAAGTGCGACGGAACGGGTCGAGTTTGACAGCGAGGCGTTGCCGTCGTGACCGGGAAACTTCGGACCCTGCCACCAAGTCTGGCGCACCCCGGGTGTCATTGACTCGAACACACGTTCGCACGATCGGGTGGTCACTCGGGTGAAGGGCGGCGATTGCCGCCTCAGGCGCGCTAACGTCGGATTCATCAAAAGCAGCCGGACGCGGTGCGACTCCGCCCCGTCCTCCTCGGCGCGGAAATCCTTCAGCGGCAACTATTTCTGCACTCGAGCAGCACACCCTCGAGCAGCACACCCTCGAGCAGCACACCGTCACATTCATGAGAGAACGGAACAGCGATGTACGCAGCAGAAGTCGATTCGGTGGCGCGTAAACAAGCTCATTCGCACCGGAGACCCGAGCACCGCCTCAAGGACGGCGAGCGAAGACCCAGGGCGTCATCCCAGCGTCTGCCACCAACCGTCCACCGCGGGCGGGTTCGCCACGTCGATCCGCTGACCGGGCTTCGGCACGGCGAGCGCGAGGTCGTTCGCCTTGGCCTCACGCCACACCCGGTCCGCAGGCTCGCCCCAGGGGTGCATGGCGAGGGAGAACGTGGCCCAGTGCACCGGCACGAGCAGCCCACCGCGAACGTCGATGTGTGCGGCGATGCCCTCTTCGGGCGTCATGTGGATGTCCGGCCAGTGCGGGGCGTACGCACCGACCTGGATGAGTGTGGCGTCGAACGGTCCGTACTCGTCGCCGATCTTGGCGAAGCCGTCGAAGTAGCCGGTGTCCCCGCTGTAGAACACCTTGTGCTGCGGCCCGGCGATGACCCACGACGTCCACAGGGTGCTGTCATTGCCGATGCCGCGGCCGGAGAAGTGCTGGGCCGGCGTCGCCACGAACCGGATACCGGCGACCTCGGCTTCCTCGTGCCAGTCGAGCTCGACGATCCGCGAAGCCGGCACGTGCCACCGCTCCAGGTGCGCGCCGACGCCCAGCGGCACGAGGAACGGCGCGTCGTGCGCCTCGAGCAGGGCGCGCACGGTGGCGAGGTCGAGGTGGTCGTAGTGGTCGTGGGAGATCACGATCGCGTCGATTCGGCCGACGGCGTCCAGCGGCACCGGCGCGGCGTGCAGGCGGCGCGGGCCGACGAAAGCGGCGGGCGAGACCCGGTCGCTCCACACCGGATCGCACAGCACGCGGGCGCCGTCGATCTCCACGAGCGTCGACGCGTGGCCGTACCAGGTGAGGAACAGCCCTTTGGCGGAATCGGCAGCGGCATCGGCCACGAGCGGGATCTCTCCGGTCGGCTTGCGGCGGTCGCGGTCGTCGCCGAAGAGCAGCTCGCGCAGGATGCCGCCGGCGGCCGACGGCGACGGGGACGAGCGCGTGGGTGAGGCGTTGTGGAAGACGCCGTCGGCGTACTGCGGCGAGCGACGCATCCGCTCGGCACGCGCGCCGGTGGCCTTCGCGCCGAAGGCCACCGGGAGGTCACCGAGTGCCGAGACAGTTTTCCTGAGCATGCCCCCGAGTCTACGAACGCTTCCTGAGAGGAGCCCCAGCTTCGTGCAGGTGGGTCAGCGCCTGCCGGTAGGACTCCACGAGGCTCGTCTGCAGGTAGGGAATGCCGAGCTCGGCGCAGTAGCCCTGCACGATCGGTTGCGCGCGTCGCAAGTGCACCGACGGCATGCTCGGGAAGAGGTGGTGCTCGATCTGGTAGTTGAGGCCGCCGAGGGCGACGTCCACGATCGCGCCGCCGCGGACGTTGCGCGAGGTGAGCACCTGCTTGCGGAGGAAGTCGAGCTGGGGGCGGCCGGTGAGCGTCGGCATGCCCTTGTGGTTCGGCGCGAAGATCGATCCCATGTAGACACCCCACAGTCCCTGGTGGACGGCGAAGAAGACCAGGGCCAAGCCCGGCGGGAGGACGACGAACAGCGCGGTGAGGTAGGTCGCGAAGTGCAGCGCCAGGAGAGTGGCCTCGAGGCCACGCCGGCGCAGGCCGGGCCGGGCGACCGCGCGGATGCCGGACCAATGCAGGTTCAGGCCTTCGAGCGTGAGCAGCGGGAAGAAGAGGAACGCCTGGTGCCGGCCGATGAATCGGGGCACGCCGCGGCTGGCGCGGGCCTGGTCCTTCGACCAGACGAGGATGTCGGGGTCGACGTCGGGATCCAGCTCCTCGTGGTTGGGGTTCGCGTGGTGGCGGGTGTGCTTGTCCATCCACCAGCCGTAGCTCATGCCCACGCCCAGGTTGCCCGCGAGGAGCCCGGCGGCTTCGGTCGGGCGTCGCGTGCGGAACACCTGGCGGTGGGCGAGGTCGTGGGAGAGCAGGGCGATCTGGCCGAACATGAAGGCCTGGAACGCGGCGACGGCGAGCTGCCACCACGAGTCCCCGAGGAGCGCGAAGGCGACGCAGCCGCCGGCGAACAGCGTGGCCACCACGGCGATCCTGGCCGTGTAGTAGCCGGGGCGCCGCGCGAGCAGCCCCGCGTCGGTGATGCGACGGGAAAGGCGGGCGAAGTCGCTGCCCGGGCCGGCCGCGGCCGGGAGGACGAGATTGTCTGTGGTCACCTCGTCGAGTTTTTCGGGGAAGCCGGTCGAGCAGAACCCGGCAGACCCCAGAACCCGCACGGGGGGTGGCCCTACCCCGCTAGGGGTGGACGCGCGAAAGGTGGTGATGGGGTGCGCCGAAAAGCTGCGAGGTGGCGTGTGCTCGTTTGAAGTACCGGTGCGCGGGATGGTCCCAGGTGATGGCGATGCCGCCGTGCAGCTGGATCATCTCGGCGGCGACCGCGGCGAACACCTCGCTGCAGTGCACCTTCGCCACCGCCGCGAGCCGCGGCGACCCCGGCGCGGCGTAGGCGGCTGAGCGTGCGGTCTCGACGAGCACGTGGAGGTCGGCCATTCGGTGCTTGAGCGCCTGGAAGCTCCCGATCGGGCGGCCGAACTGCACCCGCCGGCGCGTGTACTCCACGGTGAGCTCGAGCGCCCGGGCCGCGGCGCCGGCCTGTTCGGCGGCGAGGACGGCACAGGCGACGTCGCGGACCCGTGCGAGGTCGACCCGTCCGAGCGGACGCGCGCGGACACGGTCGAGCGTCACGGTGGCGAGGTGGCGGGTCTCGTCCATCGTCGGTACGGGTTCGCACCGGACGCCGGGGCTCGCGGGGTCGACCTCGAAAAGGGCGGGTCCGTCCGGGGTTCGGGCGGCGGCCAGGAGGACGTCGGCGCCGGCGGCGTCAAGTACGTAGTGGGCGGTTCCGTTCACTGTGGACTCGTCAGCGGTGAAGGCGGGCTGCAGAGGGTCCCAGTGCCCGTCGGCGGTCCAGGCGAGAGCGCCGACGATGCCCTCGGCCAGGGCCGGGAGCAGGCGGGCCAGGACCGGAGAGTCGGTCTCGGTGGCGTTCGTGTTGGTGTTGGTGGTGGCGAGGAGGGAGGTGACGGCGAGGACGGAGGAGCCGAGAAACGGTACGTCGGTGAGGTCGCGGCCGAGTTCTTCCGCGACGATCTGCACCTCGGTGAGGCCGATGGCGTCGTCCGGAGAGCCTGGAGCGGCCGGCTGGCGCGGGCGGATCGGGCCGGAGTGGTGGATCGAGTCGGCCGGATCTGCCGGCTGGGTCGCCGGTTCGATGGCGAACCCGCCGAACCGTTCGGGCACGGTGAGGGCTGCGGCACCCACCTGGGCGCACAGGGCAGGCCACGGCTCGGCCTCGCGGTCGAGGAGCTTGCGGACGCTGGCGCGGAGGTCGTCCTGCTCGGGCGTGAACGTCACGGTGCGATCGCCGCCAGGACGCGTCGGCGGTGTTCCGCCGGGGTGCCCCAGGCGCCGACGAGGGCGCGGACGCGCGTGAGGCGCAGGCCGAGCGGGTGTTCGGCGGCGTAGCCGACGGCGCCGTGGACCTGGAGCGCCGTCCGGGCGGCGAGGTGGGCGGCGTCGCCGCAGGCGGTCTTGGCGGCGGAGACGTCGGCGGGCTCGCCGGTGACCGCGGCGCCGTGGAGGAGGGGGGTCGCGAGTTCGAGGGCCGTGGCGACGTCGGCGAGGAGGTGCTGCACGGCCTGGTAGCGGCCTATCTCGCGGCCGAACTGGCGGCGGGTGAGGGCGTGGCTGACCGAGGCTTCGAGGAGCCACCGGCCGGCGCCGAGGAGCTGGGCCGCGGTGAGGAGGGCGCCGAGGTCGAACGCGCGCTCCGGTGCGAGCGCGGGACCGACGTCGGTCCCGGGCACGGGTTCGAACAGGCGGCGTGCTGCGTCGAGGGAGGAGAGGGCGGCGCCGGGTGTGAAGGTGCGGAGGCGCAGGCCGTCGACGAGGTAGCGCGCGTCGGCGAGGTCGGCGTCGAGGGCGAAGGGAACGTGAGGTGGGAAGGAGAGCGATACGAGTGTTTCGCCGGTGGCCACGGAGGCCAGCACGCCGTCGTCGAGCAGCAGCGGCAGCACCGCGGCGTCGGTCCACGGGCCGGGCGGGCAGAAACGGCCCAGTACTTCGAAGGCGACGACGGCATCGACGACGTCCGCGCCTGAACCGCCGGCGCCGGCTGGAGTGTGATCATCGGCTGGGCGGTTGGCGGTGGCGAGACCGCCGTGGTGAGTGGGGATGGTGAGGGATTGGAGGCCCTGGTCGGCGAGTCGGCGCCAGATTTTCAGGCCCGGGCCGGGGTTGCCGATGGCCCAGGCGCGGGTGGCGGTGTCGCAGTCGAGGGTGGTGAGCAGGGCCGTGAGGGAGGCGGCGAAGTCGAGGTGGTCGGGGGAGAGGGTGAACCTCATCGGTCTCCTCTCGGGAGGCCGAGCAGTCGCTCGGCGATGATGCCGCGCTGGATTTGGTCGGTGCCGCCGTAGAGGGGGCCGGCGAGGGAGAAGAGCCAGCCGTCGGGCCAAGGGCCGCGGAGTTCGGCGGGCGGGCCGAGGAGGTCGAGTGCGGTTTCGTGGAGGGAGAGGTCGAGGTGTGACCAGAAAAGCTTGGTGACGCTGGCTTCCGGGCCGGATTGGGTGCCGTCGGCGAGGCGGGTGACGGTCGCGAACGTGTGGAGCTGGTAGGCGCGGGCGCCGATCCAGGCGTCGGCGACCTGGGCGGCTGTGGCGTCGGGTCGGCCTGAGGCGGACCAGAGGTCGGCGAGACGTCTTACGGCGGCAAGAAATCTGCCGGGGCTGCGCAGAGAGAGGCCGCGTTCGTTGGCGGCGGTGGTCATGGCGACGCGCCAGCCGTCGCCGGGGGTGCCGATGATGTCGGTGTCCGGGACGAAGGCGTCGTCGAAGAAGATCTCGGCGAAGCCGGGCTCGCCGTCGAGCTGGGAGATGGGGCGCACAGTGACGCCGGGGGCGCGGAGGTCGGCCATGAGGTAAATGAGGCCGCGGTGGCGCGCCGAGCCGGGTTCGCTGCGGAACAGGCCGAACGCCCGGTCCGCGAAGGCGGCGCGGGAGCTCCAGGTCTTCTGGCCGTTGAGGAGCCAGCCGCCGTCGGTGCGGGTGGCAGTGCTGCGGAGGGAGGCGAGGTCGCTGCCGGCTTCCGGTTCGGACCACGCCTGGGCCCACACTTCTTGTGAGCGCGCCATTTTGGGCAGGATCCGGGTGCGCTGCTCGGGGGTGCCGTGGGAGAAGAGGGTGGGGGCGAGCATGAAGATGCCGTTCTGGTTCACCCGCGCGGGCGCGCCGGCGGCGTAGTACTCCTCCTCGAACAGGACCCACTCGAGGAGGCTCGCGTCGCGGCCGCCGTACTCGCGGGGCCAGGAGACGACGGACCAGCGCGCATCGGCGAGCTCCTCTTCCCAGACGCGGTGTGCTGCGAAGCCCTCGGCCGTGTCGAACGAGGGCAAGGGCTCGCGCGGCACGTGCGTGGCCAGCCACTCGCGCGCCTCGTCGCGAAATGCCTCGGCAGCGGGGCCTAGTTCGAGGTCCACTGGGCTCACGCTCCGCTTTCGGCCGCACCGCCAGTGGGCTCGGGTCCGAGGCCGGCCGAGTTGCGGCGGGCCGTGGCGCGGTCGGCGGATTCGGCGCTGGCGTTACTTGGGATACGGCGACCCGTGGGCTGGCCGGTGGGTTCAGGACCGGTCCTGCCTGCGGCACCGTGATCTGTGGGGCTGCCGGCGGATTCGGGACTGGTGACGCCTGAAGGGCGGTGATCTCTGGGAGGGCCAGAGGATTCGGGACTGGTGTTGCTGGCGCTGCGCTGATCCGTGGGGTGGGCGGCTGGTTCGGGATTCGTAACGGCTGGAGGGTGTCGGTCTGTGGTAGGGCCAGGGGGTTCGGGACTGGTCTTGCTGGCGCTGCGGCGACCCGTGGGCTGGCCGGTGGGATTGGCGACGGCCGTAGGGCGGTGGTCAGGGGGAAGGCCAGAGGAATCAGGACCGATGTTGCTTGCGGTGCCGTGATCCGTGGGGTGGCCAGCGGATTCGGGGTTGGTGTTGCTCGAGATGCCGGGATTCGTGGCGTGGTCGGTGGAATCCGGGCTGGTGAAGGCTGAGGTGGTGAAGGCTAAGGCAGGGCGGACTGCGAATGTGGGACCAGTGTTGCTTGCGGGGCTGTGATTTGTGGGGTCGGGGCTGGTGGCGCCTGAGGTGGCGTCGGCGGCGGGGGTTGGCGCAGCGTGGGGCGTTGGCGGTGTGGGGTGGCGCATGGAGTGGGCGTTGTGGCCGCCGAGGGAGTCGCCGGTGGTTTCGGCGTTGTGGGCGTGGGCGAGGTGGTGGAGGGCGAATGCGGAGTCCATGCCGTTGCGCAGGCCCATGAGGTCTTCGGCTTGGTTGACGGCTTTTTTGGCGAGGGCCAGGCCGAAGCGGGGCATCTCGGCGATCTGGGCGGCCAGTGACAGAGCCTCGGATTCCAGGGCAGCGCGGGGGACGACGCGGTTGACCATGCCCCACGTCAGGGCCTGGTCGGCGGAGAAGCGGGCGCCGGTGAAGAGGACTTCCTTGGCGGCGCGCGGGCCGAGGACCCAGGGGTGGGCGAAGTACTCGACGCCGGGGATTCCCATGCGGACCACGGGGTCGGCGAAGAAGGCGTCGTCGGAGGCGACGATGAGGTCGCACGTCCAGGCGAGCATGAGGGCGCCCGCGATGCAGGCGCCGTGGACGGCGGCGATGGTGGGCTTCGGCAGGTCCCGCCAGCGACGGCACATGCCGAGGTAGACCTCCGATTCGCGGGCGAAGCGCTGGTCGGCGCCGGGAGCGTCGACGTGGTCCCACCAGGTCACTGCGCGGCGGGGGAACGAGACGTCGGCGTCGCGGCCGGGGGAGCCGATGTCGTGGCCGGCGGAGAAGTGGTTGCCCGCGCCGGCCAGGACGATGACCTTGACGTCGGAGTCTTCGACGGCGCGGGTGAAGGCATCGTCGAGGGCGTAGGTCATCGCGGAGTTCTGGGCGTTGCGGTACTCCGGCCGGTTCATGGTCACGACGGCGGTCGGGCCGCGGCGTTCGTAGAGGACTTCAGACATCGGTGAGTCCTCCCCGATTGCTGTGGTCGGCCCCGTACCCGGCGAGGATGGGGATGAGGGCATGACTTTTGTGCGTGTCGTCAGTCATTGTGGTCTCCCCGGTTGCGGTGGTTGGCCTGTTCCGGGGCGAGGATGGGGATGAGGGCATGACTTTTGTGCGCGTCGTGAGTCATTGTGGTGTCCCGGGTTGCGGTGGTGGGCCTGGTCCGCGGCGAGGACGGGGATGAGGACGCGACTTTTGTGCGCGTCGTGAGTCATTGTGGTCTCCCGGGTTGCGGTGGTGGGCCCGGTCCGCGGCGAGAATGGGGACAAGGACACGACTTTCGTGCGCTTCTTCAGCCATTGTGATTTCCGGTTGCTGTGGTGGGTTCACAGTCAGAAGGGAATCGGGCCACGGTGTGCGCGCACGTCTTCGGACATTGGTGCGGTCTTCGCCGGTTGTGGAGGGTCGGCCGGTTCGCGGTGACGAGGGTGGTGGCGCCTTGGTGTTGGTGGAGGGTTTCAGGCATCGGTGTTCGCGCCGTTGCGGTGGGCCGGCCCGATCCGGTGACGAGGGCGATGGAGGCGCAGTGGTTGTCGAGGGCTTCAGGCATGGGTGAGCTCCTCGGGATTCCACCAAGCGGGCCGGTTCGTGGTGGGGATGGGACGGAGGGGTTCGTGTGGCGGCCTAGGACATGCGAAGTGCCGACTGGAGGACGTCGGGTCTGCGCGGCGTGGCCGTGATGGCAAGCACGCCCGGTGCGAGGACTCAGGCATGCGGGCGCTCCTGTGGTGGGACCGGGGTGGTGGGCGTAGCAGAGGCGGGGTCGGGTGGGGCGTCGCGCAGAAGGCGTTTGAGGACCTTGCCCGAGGGGTTGCGGGGGAGGGCGGACATGAACTCGACCGAGCGCGGAACCTTGTAGTTCGCCAGTTTTTCCTTGCAGTAAGCCAAAACCTGTTCGGCGGACACGGCGGCGCCGGGGCGGGGGACGATGTAGGCGCGGCCCACCTCGCCCAGGCGGGGGTCGGGGTGGCCGACGACGGCGGAGTCGGCGATGGCGGGGTGGGTGGCGAGCACCTGCTCGACCTCGGCGGGGTAGACGTTGAAGCCGCCGGTGACGTAGAGGTCCTTGAGGCGGTCGGTGATGCGGAGGTGGCCGTCGGGGGACAAGTGCCCGACGTCGCCGGTGTGGAGCCAGCCGGCGGGGTCGATGGCGGACGCGGTGGCGGCCGGGTCGTCGAGGTAGCCGAGCATGACGTTGGGGCCGCGCAGGAGGATCTCGTCGTGGGCGCCGAGACGGATTTCCATGTCGGCCGTGGGGAGGCCGGAAAAGTGGGCGATCACGTCCAGCGGATCGGTCGGCCGGCTCATGGTGGCGACGACGGCTTCGGTCAGGCCGTAGGCCGTGAGTACCGTGTCGAAGCCCAGGTCGGAGTGCATGCGGGTCACCAACGACGCGGGGACGGTGGCTGCGCCCGTGACGGCCAGGCGCAAAGTGGACAGGTCGTGGCGTGAGCGGCCGGGGGCGTCCAGGAGCATTTGGTAGACGGTCGGGGCGCCGGGGAGCACGGTGATGCGTTCCTGTTCGATCAGCTGCAACGTCGTAACAACATCGAAGACGCGTTGCGGAACGATCGTCGCGCCCGTCAGGACGCAGGCCAGGATGCCGGCCTTGTAACCGAAACTGTGGAAGAACGGGTTCACCACCAGGTACCGGTCCTGTGCGGACAGAGAGGCGCACGAAGCCCACGCCGCCGCCACCCCGAGGGCTTGACGATGCGCGCTCATGGCGCCCTTGCTGCGGCCGGTGGTGCCGGAGGTGAAGAGGATGTCGCTGACGTCGTCCGGGGTCACCGCCGCCGCATCGCAAGTGCCGTCCACATCGGACCATTCGACGACGCCCGGCACCGGAGGTTCTGCACCTTCGACCGGAACCCGCACGACGAGCGGTGGCAGGGAGTACAACGCGGCCAGCCGCGAAGTGCCGAGGAACCGGCCCGTGATCACCAAACCCGAGACCCGGGCGCGAGAAAGCACATCCAGAGTCTCCCGCGCGGTGAACCGGGTGCTCACCGGAACGAGGGTCGCGCCCGCGTACAGCACGCCCAGGCCGGCCACGACCCAGTGCCAAGTGTTGGGGGAGCACACCGCGACCCGATCACCGAGGCCAACGCCGTGGGAAGACAGGAAGCCTGCGAAGACACGCACGCGGGAGCGCAGCGCGGCCCACGTCAGCCGGACGTCGCCGTCGGCCACGGCTTCGCCCGTGGGGTCCCGCTCCGCGGCCGCGTCGAGTGCTGCGGGGACCGTCAGCGTCATCGCAGACCTCCCTAGCAAGTGCTTGGTAGGGTAACCTACTGACGAGCCCCGGGGCCAGAGAGGAGAACGCGGTGGACGAGTTCCGGACGCGGATCCGCACCTGGCTGGCCGAGCACCTCGATCCGAAACTGAAAGGCCTCGGCGGGCCCGGCCGTGAGCACGAAGCCTTCGCGGAACGCCGGGCCTGGGAACGGAAACTCGGCGCCGCCGGGTGGAACGGGATCGGCTGGCCGACCGCGCACGGCGGGCGCGGTGCGACGATCGAGCAGCAGGTCGCGTTCCACGAGGAGTACGCCCGTGCCGACGCGCCCGCGCGGGTGGGACACCTCGGGCAGGAGCTGCTGGGGCCGGCGCTCATCGCGTTCGGCACCGAAGCGCAGCAACGCCGGTTCCTGCCGAAGATCCTCGCCGTCGACGAGCTGTGGTGCCAGGGCTACTCCGAACCCGGCGCGGGGTCCGACCTCGCCGCGGTCGCCACGAAAGCCCGGCTCCGCAACGACGAGTGGGTGATCACCGGCCAGAAAGTCTGGACTTCCCTCGCTCACGTCGCCGATTGGTGCTTCGCGCTCGTCCGCACCGAGCCGGGCAGCAAACGCCACCACGGGCTGTCGTTCCTGCTCATCCCCATGCACCAGGACGGCGTGGAGGTCCGGCCGATTCGTCAGCTCACCGGCACGGCCGAGTTCAACGAGGTCTTCTTCACCGAAGCGCGCACCGCCAAGGACCTCGTGGTCGGCGCGCCCGGTGACGGCTGGCGGGTTGCGATGGGGCTGCTCGGGTTCGAACGCGGCGTCGCGACGCTCGGGCAGCAGGTCGGGTTCCGTCGGGAGCTGGAGGCGATCACGGAGCTGGCCGAAACGTCCGGAGTGGCAACGGATCCGCACATCGCCGAAGCCATCGCCCGGGCGTGGGTCGGCCTCGAAGTCATGCACGCGCACGCCCTGCGCGCACCCGACGGGCCCGGCGCCGCGTCCGTCGCGAAGCTGGTCTGGGCCGGCTGGCACCGCAAGCTGGGCGAGCTGGCCATGCTCGTGCGCGGCACCGCGGGCCTGATCGCGACCGAAGACCGCTGGCAACGCCTGTTCCTCTTCTCCCGCGCCGACACCATCTACGGCGGCTCCGACGAGATCCAGCGCACCGTGATCGCCGAGCGCGTGCTCGGCCTGCCCCGGGCGGCCCGCCCGTGATCACCGTCCCGAAGTACCCGCGTGCCAACAACCTGCTCAAGGACAAGGTCGTCGTGGTCACCGCGGCAGCGGGCACCGGCATCGGCTCCGCGGCCGCGAAACGCTGTCTGGAAGAAGGCGCGAACGTCCTCATCAGCGACCGCCACGAACGCCGTCTCAAGGAGACCGCGGCCGACCTCGGCGTGCCCGGCGTGCCCTGCGACGTCACGCGCGAAGAAGACGTGCAGCACCTCATCGACGCGGCCGTCGAGCACTACGGCCGCCTCGACGTGCTCGTGAACAACGCCGGTCTCGGCGGCACCTGCTCGCTGCTCGACATGTCCGACGACGAGTGGTCGCGCGTGCTCGACGTGACGCTCACCGGCACCTTCCGGGCCACACGCGCGGCCCTGCGCCGGTTCGCGGTGCAGAAATCCGGCGGCGCCATCGTGAACAACGCGAGTGTGCTCGGCTGGCGCGCGCAGGAGGGCCAGGCCCACTACGCCGCCGCGAAGGCCGGCGTGATGGCCCTGACCCGCTGCGCCGCCGTGGACGCCGCGCCCTACGACGTGCGCGTGAACGCCGTCGCGCCCAGCCTCGCGATGCACGTCAACCTCGCGAAGGTGACCAGCGACGAGCTGCTCGCCGAGCTCACCGCGCGCGAGGTCTCGGGGAGGGCGGCGCAGCCGTGGGAGGTGGCGAATGTGATGGTGTTCCTGGCCAGTGAGTACGCCTCGTACCTCACCGGCGAGGTGGTGTCGGTCAGTGCCCAGCACGCGTGAGGTGGAACGAGTGAAGAACGCCCCCGGATCCCGGCGAGCCGAGCTGCTCGCGCTCGCCGCGAAGCTGTTCGCCGAGCGCGGGTACGTGTCCACCACGGTCCGCGACATCGCCGATGCCGCGGGCATCCTGTCGGGCAGCCTGTACCACCACTTCGACTCGAAGGAGTCGATGGCCGACGAGATCCTGTCCGGCTTCCTCGACGAGCTCTTCGGGGCCTACGCCGAGATCGTCGCGGAGCGCAAAGGCCCGCGCGAGACGTTGGAAGCCGTGGTCGTCGCGTCGTTCGACTCGATCCACCGCCGCCCCGCCGAGGTCGCGATCTACCAGAACGAAGCCCAGCACCTCATGCAGCTGCCGCGCTTCGCCTACCTCAACGACCGCAACGCCGAGTTCCGCAAGCTCTGGAACGGCATCCTCACCGACGGCGTCGAGGCCGGCGTCTTCCGCCCGGACCTCGACGTGGAGCTCGTCTACCGCTTCATCCGCGACACGGTCTGGGTCGCCGTGCGCTGGTACAACCCCGAAGGCGCGCTGAGCGCCCACGACGTCGCCGACCAGTACCTCGGCATCCTGCTCGACGGCATCGCGACCCGCAGGAGGCGCCGTGGCTGAGGCCTACGTGCTCGACGCCGTGCGCACGCCCGTCGGCCGGCGCGGCGGCGCGCTCTCGGCGGTGCACCCCGGGGACCTCGGCGCGCACGTGATCCGGGCGCTGATGCACCGGACGCGAATCGACCCGGCACTGGTCGACGACGTGATCCTCGGCTGCGTCGACACGCTCGGCCCGCAGGCCGGCAACCTCGCGCGCACCGCGTGGCTCGCCGCCGGGTTCCCCGACCACGTGCCGGGCGTGACCGTCGACCGCCAGTGCGGTTCGAGCCAGCAGGCCGTGCACTTCGCCGCGCAGGCGGTGCTCAGCGGCACGGCCGACCTCGTGCTCGCGGGCGGGGTGCAGAACATGTCGGCCGTGCCGATCGGTTCGGCGATGCTCGCCGGGCGTGAGCTGGGGTTCCCCGACCCGTTCTCGGGCTCGAAGGGCTGGCAGGAGCGCTACGGCGCCGAGGAGGTCTCGCAGTTCCGCAGCGCCGATCTCATCGCGCGCCGCTGGGACCTCTCGCGCGCGCAGCTGGAGGAGTTCGCGCTGCGCAGCCACGAACGCGCGGCCGCCGCCATCGACGAAGGGCGCTTCGACGCCGAACTCGTGGCCTACGTCGACTTCCGCGTGGACGAAGGTCCCCGTCGCGACACCAGCCTCGCCAAGATGGCCGCGCTGAAGCCGCTTTCCGAAGGCTCCTGCATCACCGCCGCGGTCTCCAGCCAGCTTTCCGACGGCGCGAGCGCGACCCTGCTCGCCTCGGAAGCGTTCGTGCGGGAGCACAAGCTGAAGCCCAAGGCACGCATCCACCACCTGTCGGTGCGGGCCGCGGATCCGGTGTGGATGCTCACCGGCCCGATCCCGGCGACCGCGCACGCGCTGCGCAAGACCGGCCTGACGATCCGGGACATCGACCTGTTCGAGGTCAACGAGGCGTTCGCCAGCGTCGTGCTCGCGTGGCTCGACGAGACCGGCGCCGACCCGGACCGCGTGAACGTCAACGGCGGCGCCATCGCGCTCGGCCACCCGATCGGCGCTTCGGGCACGAAGCTGTTCGCCACGCTCCTGCACGAGCTCGAACGCCGCGACGCGCGGTTCGGCCTGCAGACGATGTGCGAAGGCGGCGGCACCGCCAACGTCACCATCGTCGAACGGCTCTGAAGGGCCGGCCACCACACCGTCCAGCCGCAGGGACGGCGTGGTGACCGGCAGGAGGGGGCAGCCGCCGCGCGCGGCGACCCCCGGCTCTCACCGCGCGTAGTCCTGGACCGTGCCGAGCTCGTCGGCGAACTCCGCGTAGAACTCCTGCGTGTCGAACCGCTCGTCGGTGTCGAACTGTTCGTCGTCGGGCCAGGTCTCGACCGGCTCGGGGGCGGCCGCCGGTGTGTACTGCGGCACCGGCAGCCGCCGGTCGAGCTCGGCCGTCCAGTCGAGCATCGCGCGCGGCTTGTCCCACGCCGTGATGCCCACGAGCTGTCCCGCGCGGATGAACCCGGTGATGCCGTCGGCGAGCGAGACGGTGTCCTCGCCCAGCGCCGGCAGGCCCGCCATCTGCAGCCGCACGTCATACAGCGTCGACCACGCCCGCGGCAGCGGCGCGAACGGAGTGGCCGCCGACCGGCCCGCGATCAGGTTCTCCGCGGCCGCCCGCGCCGACTCCACGGCGTTGATCCAGTGCTCGACGCGGCGCGGCACCTCGTCGAAGCGCAGGTTGGGCCAGCGCGCGAGGTCACCGGCCACCACGACGTCGTCGGCGCCCTCGGCGAACAGCGTCGGCTCGCACAGCACGCCGTCCTCGACGTCGAGACCCGAGCCGCGCAGGTAGTCGACCGCCGGGACGCTGCCGATCGCGAGCACGACGCAGCTCGCCACGAGCAGCTTGTTGTTCGTCAGGTGCAGTCCGACGGTGTCGTCGGTGCTGATCCAGTGCCGCACCTCCGAGCCCATCGCCAGCTTCGTGCGGTGTTCCTTGTGCAGCTTCACCACCGCGTCGGAGATCCGGCTGCCGAAGCGGTGCAGCGGCGCCTTCGCGTGGCCGACGAGCGTGACGTCGCGGCCGAGGTGGCGCATGCTCGCGGCGAACTCGTTGCCGATCAGGCCACCGCCGATCACCACGGCCGGCTTGTTGCTCGCGTGCAGGCAGTGCCGCACGGCCAGCGCGTCGTCGATCGTGCGCAGCACCCGCACGCGCGGGTCGTGGCGCGGCGAGCCGGGCAGGTGCCGCGGCACGACGCCGGTGGCCAGCACGAGCCCGTCGTACCAGAGCGATTCGCCGCCGGGCAGGTGCACGACGCGCTCGACGGTGTCGAGGTGCGTCGCCCGCGTGCCGAGCCGCCAGTGGACGTCGAGGTCGCCGTAGGCCCGCAGCGTGGTGTCGGGCGGCCGCGCCGCTCCCATCACGAGCTGCTTGGAGATCATCGGCCGGTGGTACGGGCGGCGGGCCTCGTCGCCCACCATCACGATCTCGCCGTCGAAGCCGAGCTCACGCAGTCGTTCCGCCGCGCGCAGGCCGGCGACACCTGCGCCGACGATGACGATCCGATCGCCGTCAGCCATCGAGTTCCCCTCTCAGCACGACCGCCTGCATCGGGCACACGCGTGCCGCGGCGATCGCTTGGGTCATGTCTTCGGGCTCGAGCAGGCGCTTGCGGAAGCGCAGGCGCCCGTCCCGGCCGAGGTCGAAGAGGCCGGGGGCCTCCATCGCACAGATTCCGTAGAGCTCGCACCGGTCGTTGTCGACGCTCACGCGCGGTCCGCTGCCGGGGAGTTTCACGCCACCTGCTCCTCGACGAGGCCGATCCGCTCGAGCGTCCGCGGCGGCAGGAACCGCAGCAGCGACAGCGTGACCGGGGGGACGAGCAGCGTGATGCCGACGAGCCACAACGTCGCGAGGTGACCGTTGGCGATCGCGCCGAAGAACGCGTGCAACGCGGTCAGCGCGACGGCCGGGTAGGCCAGCCGGTGCAGCCACAGCCAGCGCCGGTACGACGTCCAGCGCTGCACGCACGTGGTGAGCGCGATGGCCAGCATCAGCTCCAGACCGACGATGCCGAACGTGTGCCGGGCGAGCGTGCCCGGCATGAACGGGATCGTGATGTAGGCCAGCGAGAACGGGTTCACGGTGAGGTAGAGGAACCCCAGCGCGTGCAGGCAGCCGAACGAGAGCGTGAGCGTCGCCAGGGTGAGGTGGCCGCTGCGCAGGGCCTTGCGGCCGGTGACCGAGCGCACCCAGCCCGTGGCGGTGAGCACGCCCCAGCACAGCGTGAGGCACATGAACGCGTACGACAGCCTCGCCGAGAGCGCCGCGATGCCGCGGGCGGCCGGGTCGGTGGACTGCTGAGCGAGGGTGGTCACCGCCTCGTGGACGGTGTCAACCATGGGTTTCTCCTGAGTTCGGGCGGAGCCGGCCGCCGCGCAGGCGGCCGGACTTGAGGTAACGGATCCCGAGCAGCGTCGCGCCGCCGACCAGCAGGATCAGCAGGGCGCCGGTGAGGATGTCGCCGGTCCGCAGGTCGAGGGCGGCGCCCGCGGGCGCCGCGGAACTGGCCACGTTGGCCTGCGGCAACGCGGTGAAGTCCACGAAACCGGTGCTCTCCAGCAGTGTCATGTGCCGCAGCACGGCCTGGTTCGCGACGGTCGCGTATGCGCGGATCTCGGGGTTGCGCGTACCGGCACGGACCTGTGCGATGACGGCGAACACCTGGCCGTGGGCCGCGCGCAGGCGGTTGGCGAAGATGCGGTCGAAGTCCTGCGGGGTGGGGGCGTTCTGCAGTTCGTTGAGCCAGCCCATCTGCTCGGCCGACGGCTCGGCGGGCAGCGCGACGTTGAGCTTCGCGGCGAGCTGGCGTGTCATCACGTCGAGCCGGCCGTGGTCGACCATGATCGCGGCGCCGACCTCCCGCACCTTCGGGCTCGCGCCGCGGGTTTCGGCCCAGGTCCCGGCGGGCATCTCCCACAGACCGGCCTGGCGCACCTTCACGAGCAGCAGCTGGTCGCCGGCGTCGGTGCCGGTCTGGGCGGACGCGGGGGCCGGCTGCAGCACCACGAGGGCGGCGAGCAGCACGACAACGACGCGGACGAACCTTCGGGCGAGCTCAGATCCGGAACGCATCGGTCCGCCAGGTGTCGGTGGTGGTCTCGATCTTGCGGCCGTCGGGCGACAGCGGGAACCACGCGCGGTCGGCGTCCTGCCCGGCGGTCTGACCCGGCATTTCGTCGCCGGTGAAGCGGTAGAGCGGCCAGCCGGCGAGGGTGACCTGGTCCGTGCCGTCGGAGCGCGTGACGCTTCCCACAAGGTCACGGTCGATGCCGGTGAGCTTCACGTCACCACTCGCGCGGACGGGCAGCCACTTCTGCGCGCACTCGTCGTCGCAGCGGGAACGAGACGGCTTGGCGCTGTCGCGGTCGTAGCGGTAGACGGCGAAACCGCTTCCGTCCACGACCACCGGGCCGAGGTCGAACGCGCGCGCGGCACGCAAGGCGGCTTTCGCCGGGTCGGTCTGGTCGGCCGGCATCTCCATCGGCATGGTCATCGAGCCTGCGCTCGCGGAATAGCCACCGGGAGCGGTTCCGGACTGACATGCGGTCAACACTGTGAATGCGGCCAGGCACACAGCGGGCGGTGCCGCTGTGCGGAACAAGCGGTTCACGGCTTCCTCCAGGGGGCGGAACTGCGCACCGTCGCGGGGGAACGACGGGAAAAGGGCGCAGTTGATCCACTGTGGACAGTAAGCCCAGGGTGAATGCGGCGCGTCGCGGGGGAACGACGCTTTGTCGGGGTCTTCGACGGTGGATACGGACACGGGTTCGACACGGTTCAAAAAACTTTCGTGACCAAAGCCCGTGATTTTGGTACTGGACGAAATGGTGCCGTTGCCACAAAGATGGCCCGCGTGGGACGGCACAATCGAACGCTGAGCCCGACGGACGATCATGAAACCGAAAACCCCGGAGTTCATGACGACCTGGCCAAAGCGTTGTACCAAGAGTTCGGCGGAGCCTTGATGGGTTTCGCGCTGCGCCTGACCGGTCACGACCGGCAGTGGGCGGAGGACGTGGTGCAGGAGACGTTGATCAAGGCGTGGCGCAATGCCGACAAGCTCGACCGGAGGCCGGCGATGCTGCGCGCGTGGCTGTTCACCGTCGCTCGGCGCATCGTCATCGACGGCTGGCGCAGCCGCAGTGTCCGTCCGCAGGAGCTCGAGGAGATCGAGTCCGACGCCGTGTTCGTGTCCGACGAGTCGGACAAGACCGTGGCGGCCATGATCCTCTACGAGGCGCTGCAAGGGCTTTCGCCCGAGCACCGGGAGGCCGTGCAGCAGACGTACCTGGCCGACCGGACCGTGAACGAGGTCGCCGCCACCCTGGGGGTGCCGCCCGGCACCGTCAAGTCGCGAATCCACCACGCCGTCCGCGCCCTGCGGAAGGCCATGCGCGAGCGGGGGTGAGGTGACGGTGGCCGGGTCCCCGCACACCGACCTCGCCGCGTACGTGCTCGGCGTGCTCAGTGAGGCCGACAACACGCGGTTCGAGGAACACCTGCTCGACTGCCCGCACTGCCAGCTCGACCTCGTCGAGCTGCACCAGCTGCCCGACGTGCTCGACCTCGTGAAGAAGAACTGGCCGGAGCCGCCGGTACCGGTCACGCCCGGGCGCACGCTGGCGCCCGGTCCGCGCGTGCTGCGGGCGCTGATGGCCGAGGCGACGGTGAAGCGCAAGCGGCGCCGGCGCATCGGGCTCGTCGCCGCGGCGGCCGCGGCCGCGCTCGTCGTGGCGGGTCCGCTCGTGACGCTCGCGGTGCGCCCGGCCGACGCCGCCGGCCCCTCCGTGAGCCTGGCCGCGCCGACGTCGGTTCCGCCGGCGCCGTCCTCCTCGCTGTCCGCGCCCGGTGGCGGCACGTCGTCGGGTCAGGGCGCTTCGGCCGTGACCGCGCGGGTGACCGTGACCCCGCGCGAGTGGGGCAGCTCCGTGGACCTCGACCTGAGCGGCGTCGCGGGACCGATGAACTGCCAGCTGCTCGCCATCTCCTCCTCCGGCGACATCCGCACGGTCACGGGCTGGTCCGTGCCCGCGAAGGGCTACGGGATCCCGGGCTCGCCCGACCCGCTGCACGTGACCGGTGGCACGTCGCTGCCCGCCGACGAGATCACGCGGTTCGAGGTCCGGGCCGACGACGGCACGCTGCTCGTGGTCGTCGACCGCTGAGCCTCCCCGCTGGGGAAATGCTCTGTCCTTTGTGGACGCTACGACTGGCTTCCCGATCACGTGCGGATAACGCGGCGATTTCTTTTTGAACCACTTCGCCTTCCCGTCCGTATTTCCCAGTGCCGGCACCGGATTCCCCCGCATCCGAGCTGCCGAGCATCTCGACTCCAAGTAGTTCACACCCGGGCCGCGGCCGTAGTTCGGCGCGCCCGGAGGATCGAACGAGGTGAGCACAGCACCATGACCAGGAACCATCCCCGGCACCGGTCGGCGAAGCGCGTCACGATCGCCACCGGTGCGCTCGGCCTCGCCCTCGCGGTCGGCGCGCTGGCCGTGAACGCCACGTCCGGCGAGCCCGACCGCGCCGGCGCCGACCCGGCCGACAAGTCGTTCTTCCTGGACATCAACAAAGTCCCGAAGGGCTCGAACGTGAGCCGGACGCAGAACCGCGGCGCGCGCGGCACGTTCACCGTCGACTGTGGACGCAACGAGAACGGCCACTTCAACCCCGACAACTTCATCGCGCAGCCGGGTGTGCGCAACGGCGCCCAGCACCTGCACGACTACGTCGGCAACCTCTCCACCAACGCCGACTCGACCAACCGCAGCCTCGCCAAGGCCGGCACCACGTGCAAGAACGGCGACAAGTCCACCTACTACTGGCCGGTGGTCCGCATCGACACCGGCGACGAGGAAGAAGCCCCGGCGTCTTCGGAAGCCTCCCCGCCGGCTGACGACGTGGCCGGCGACCGCGCGGGCGCGGCCAAGGGCGCCGCCGCGCCGCAGGTCGAGTGCCCCGACGTGGTGAGCGAGCTGCCCGACGTGCCCGACGCGGCCATGGACGCGGTGAACACCGAGCTCGACGCGATGGACGCGCAGGTCGACCAGGCCGACAAGCAGGTCGAGGCCGGGCAGGATTCGGCCGCGGTGCTGAACTCGTTGAAGAGCAAGCGGTCCGCGTCGCTGAAGAAGATCTCGGACAAGATGACCGAGCAGGGTGTGAAGCCGGAGGACCCGACCGCGCTCGCGGGCTGCGCCGTGCAGGACTCCGACAGCACGGGCCTCGACAACGGCGGCGCCAACAGCGATCCGGCCGCCGGCGAGAGCGCCACGGAGCAGAAGCAGAAGCAGGACAACGGCGCGGCCGCCGAGCTCCCGGGCGTGAACGACGCGAACGAGGTCGCCGGCAACGACGGCGAGATCCAGCGCGTGGTGTCCGCGACGCTGTCCTTCGGCAGCGGTGGTGCGCGCAAGGTCGTGGCGATGCCGCGGTTCCTGCGCGTGCTCTACGGTGACGCGAAGGAAGGCGCCAACGGTCCCGCCAACGCCCGCGCCAGCTGGACGTGCTCGGGCTTCGAAGACCGCCTGACCGACCACTACCCGATCTGCCCCACCGGCAGCAAGGTCGAGCGCATCCACGCCTTCCCGAACTGCTGGGACGGCAAGAACATCGACAGCGCCAATCACCGCACCCACATCGTCTTCTCCGACGCGAACGGCAACTGCAAGCGCGGCTTCAAGGCCGTGCCGCAACTGAAGATCACCCTGGTCTACAACATCCCGCACGACGTGCAGGTCAAGGGCCAGTACAAAGTGGACGCGTTCCCCGAGGAGAAGCACAACCCCCGTTCGGACCACGACGACTTCGCCAACGTCATGACGCAGTCGCAGATGAACCGCGTGGTCTCCTGCATCAACACGGGCAAGCGCTGCAAGGAATGACCAGGGGAGAGGGCGGCTCGGGGCGGTATCTCGCTCGGACACCGCTGGGACCCGGGCCGCCCCCACCCCGCCCCGGCCGGGATTCGGCCGGGTGACCGGAGGAGTCGAGATGCGGTTTTCCCCGAGCCACGCGGAGTTCACGGCCCGCCGCCGTCGGGTGGGTACCCGGGTGTTGCGCTTCGGGCGACCGGAACGCCGGCGCGGTGCGGTGCCTCGCGCGGGAGCTGCGCGGGCTCACCTCACCTCGCCGGAGCACGGAAAGACCCAGGAGCAGTGATGAATTTCCCTTACCACACAGAGGATTTCGACCGCGACGGTCGTGAGGATCCGGCGCGCGACACCGCTGCCGACCTGTCGTGGTGTGACGGAGGTGGCAGGGCGGCCGGTTCCGGGCGGTTCTCCGGTGTGCTGCCGGTGCCGCCGGTGTCCGCTTCGGAAACCGGCTGACCCCACCCCGAAAAAGCTCCGATTCGGCGAGGTTCCCTCTCCTTCACCCACCCCCCACTCGCCGGGTCGGGTTCCTTGCCGGTCCGGCGGGCGCTTCCCTCCCACATCCCCCCGCACCCGCCGGACCGGTCAAGGGTTTTTCGTCACCGGGGACCAGAAGTCCAAGGGGAGGTGGCCGGCGGCGAGGCCTTCGTCGTCGAGCAGGTGGCCCATGAGCTTGATCCCGCGCAGCGTCACGGCGCGGTCGACGATCTCCAGCCACGGCAGCTTGGCCGCCAGTGACCCCTCCAGCGGCAGCAGGTCGTGCTGGGAACCCAGCCACACCACCAGCATCAGGTTCGCCGCCCCGCTGAGGGCGGCGCACATGCGCACCTCCGGCAGCATCGCGAGCGACCGCGCGGTCGTCTCGAGCTTGTCGGGCGGCACGCGCAGCCACAGCATCGTCGTGACGGGCGCGGGGGACAGGGGCCGCGCGATCTCGCAGCGCAGGCGGACGGCGCCGCGGGCCAGCAGGGCGTCGAGGCGGCGCCGGACGGTGCTCGCGCCCACGCCCAGCTGCACCGCCAGCGAAGCGGCCGACGCGCGGGCGTCCTCGCCGAGAGCCAGGATCAGCGCCTGGTCGAGCTCGCCGAAGCGCAAAGGTCCGGACGATCGCGCCGACGGCGACACCAGAGCTTCCCGCTCGCCCGGCGAGATCGCACGAACTCGCCACCGGCTGCCCTCGGTGAACAGCCGCGGCGACACCACCGTGCGCGTCGCCGTGACACCAGGCAGCGCCGACAACCGGTGCAGCACGTAGTCGGAGATCGCGCGCAGCGACGGCGCCACGAGGTGGATGTGCAGGTCGCAGTGCCCGGCCAGGAACTCCACCGTCGCCACGTGCGGGTCGGCCGCGAGGCGCCGCGCCACAGCCAACGCCGCGCCCGGTGCGCAGTCGATCTCCACGAACGCCAGCGCCAGCTGCGCCACCAGCTCGCCGCCCGGGTACGCGGTCAGCCAGGCCTGCCCGCGCGACACCAACGTCTCCCACCGGCGTGCGGCCGTCACGGCGCCGATGCCCAGCGCCTGGCCCAGCACGGCCCACGTCGCGCGCGGCCGGGTTTGCAGCGCGTCGAGGAGTTTGAGGTCGCTCTCGCTCAACATGGCCGATCCTTCGTCCACGCGGCGCCGATTTGGCGGATTCCTGCGATCCGGCCGGCAGGAGCGTTCGACACTCGCATCATCGTCGGGCCAGCATATGTCGATGTTCCAGCGAGGGAGACCCATGTCCTTGCGCTCCGACGCCGCAGCCCTGCGCCCCGACCTCGTCGCGCTCCGCCGATCGCTGCACCGCACCCCCGAGATCGGCCTCGACCTGCCCCGCACCCAGGAAAAAGTGCTGCAGGCCCTCGACGGCCTCGGCCTCGAGATCAGCCTCGGCCGCGACCTGTCCTCGGTGACCGCCGTCCTGCGCGGCGGTGGCGGATCCGGCGGCACGGTGCTGCTGCGCGGCGACATGGACGCGCTGCCTGTGACGGAAGCGTCCGGCGAGGAGTTCTCCTCCCAGATCGACGGCGCCATGCACGCCTGCGGACACGACCTGCACACGGCCGGGCTCGTCGGCGCCGCGCAGCTGCTCGTCTGCCGCCGCGACCGGCTGGCCGGCGACGTCGTGTTCATGTTCCAGCCCGGCGAAGAAGGCTGCGACGGCGCGGGCTACATGATCGACGAGGGTGTGCTCACCGCGTCCGGCCGCCAGGTCGACGCCGCCTACGGGCTGCACGTTTCGGCTTCCCGCCACGCGCGGGGCCTGTTCACCTGCCGTCCGGGACCGCTCATGGCCGCGTCCGACGCGGTGAAGGTGCGCGTGGTCGGCGCGGGCGGCCACGGTTCGGCGCCGGAGGCTTCGCGCGACCCCATCCCGGCCGCGTGCGAGATGGTCACCGCGCTCCAGACCCGCATGACCCGGGCGTTCGGCGCGTTCGAGCCGGTCGTGCTCACCGTCGGCAGCTTCCACGCCGGCACGCGCCGCAATGTGATCCCGGACGACGCGGTGTTCGAGGCCACCGTGCGCTCGTTCGACCCGGAGGTGCGCGAGCGCATCCGCACGCAGGTCGTGCGCGTGTGCGAGGGCATCGCCGCCGCGCACGGCCTGGACGTCGAGATCACCTACGACGCCGAGTACCCCGTGCTGGTCAACCACGACGCCGGCCACGAGTTCATCGCGGGCACCGTGCGCGAGGTCTTCGGCGAGGAACGGTTCGAGCTGCTGGAAGACCCGATGACGGGTTCGGAGGACTTCTCCCGGGTGCTCGGGAAGGTGCCGGGCGCGTTCGTGTTCCTCGGCGCGTCACGCTCGGACGATCCGGCCAGCGCGCCCAACAACCACTCGCCGCGCGCCGCGTTCGACGACTCGGTGCTCGCCGACGGCGCGACCCTGCTGGCCGAGCTGGCGTGCCGGCAGCTCGCGGTCCTGGCAGCGTGATCACATGCGCAGCTACCACCTCCCGCCGATCATCCCGGTGATCGCGCTGGTCCTCATGCCGTTCCTGCCGTTCGTCAACTCCACCGGGCTGTGGCTCGGCCTGCCGAAGATGCTGGTGTGGGGCGCTTTCTGGTGCCTCATGTTCACCCCGGCCCTGCTGCTGAGCGAGCGCATGATGGCGCGCGCGGGGGCGGGTGACGACTGATGATCCTGGCCTTCACGATCGTCGGCATCGTCCTCATCGGCGTGCTCGGCTTCGTCGGGCGGCGCAAGCCCGCGGCGGATCTGAGCGAGTGGACCGTCGGCGGCCGCAAGTTCGGCGCACTCACGATGTGGTTCCTGCAGGCCGGCGAGGTGTTCACCACCTTCACCTTCCTCGGCATGGCGGGGCTCGCGTTCTCCGGCGGCGTCGCGGCGATGTACGCGCTGCCCTACGTGCCGATCGCCTACGTGGTCCTGTTCTTCCTGGCGAAACGCCTGTGGCGGATGGGCAAGGAACGCGGGTACCTCACCCAGGGCGATTTCCTCGAGGACCGCTTCTCCAGCAAGTTCCTCGGCACGCTCTCGGCCGTGCTCGGCGTGATCTTCGTGCTGCCCTACCTGCAGCTGCAGATCACCGGCCTCGGCCTGATCGTGCGGCTGGTGACCGGCGACGCGGCGTCGGGCAACCTGAGCATGGTGCTCGGCAGCGTGCTCATCGTCGCGTTCGTGCTGTGGGCCGGGCTGCGGGGTGTGGCCGCGACGTCGTACTTCAAGGACGCGATCATGCTCGTGGTCCTCGTGGTGCTGATCATCGCGGTGCCCGCGCACTTCGCCGGCGGCGTGTCGGGCGTGTTCCACAAGATCGAGCAGCTGCACCCGGAGAAGCTGTTCATCCACGCCGGCACCAACGACCACACGTGGTTCATCACCAGCATGCTCGTGAGCGCGATCGGCGTCGGCCTCATGACACTGCCGCACTCGTGGCCCGCGCTGATGGCCGCGCGCGACCCGAAGGTGCTGCGGCGCAACTACACGTGGATGCCGATCTACGAGCTGTGCCTGCTGCTGCCGATGATCATCGGGTTCGCCGCGATCCTGGTGGTGGACAAGACCAGCGACCCCAACGGCGTGCTCCTGACCTTGAGCAAGGACGCGCTGCCGGGCTGGGTCACGGGGCTGGTCGTCGTGGCGGCCACCGCCACGGCCATGGTGCCCGCCGCCGGCATCCTCATCGGGATCTCCTCGCTGGTGGCCCGCAACATCGCGCGGGTGCGCGGGGAACGCAAGCAGTTCTGGATCAACCACGGCACCGTCGTGCTCGCGAGCGCGCTCGCGTTGGTGCTCGGCATTTTCCGGCCCGATCTGCTCGCGAACCTGCTGCTGCTCACGTACTCCGGCTCGGTGCAGCTCGCGCCGGCCAACCTGCTGGGCTTCCTCAAGAAGGTGCCGGTCGGCAAGGGCCCGGTGCTCGCCGGGCTGATCGCCGGCGAGATCGTGGTCATCTGGCTGACGTTCTTCGACACGAAATTCGCCGGCACCGTGAACGTCGGCCTGATCGGGCTCGCGGCCAACGTCGTCGTGCTCGCCGTGGCCGCCGGCGTCGAACGGGCCGTGACGCGGCCCGGTGTTCCCGTGAAGCAAGGAGAACCGGTATGACCCGCACGGTGTTCAGCGGCGGCTCGGTGTTCGACGGCACCGGCAGCGCCCCCGCCCCGGCCGACGTGGTGGTGGAGGACGGCCGGATCGTCGAGGTCGGCACCGGTCTCGACGGCGACCGGTCCGTCGACTGCACCGGTGCGACGCTGCTGCCCGGCCTGTTCGACTGCCACGTGCACGTGACGGTGTCCGACCTGGGGCTGCTGCCGCGTGTGCAGAAGCCGTTCTCCTACCAGTTCTACGAGGCCGCCCGGAACCTCTGGACCACGCTCAAGCTCGGCATCACGACCGTGCGCGACGCGGCCGGCGCCGACCTCGGCATCAAGCACGCCGTGGCCGACGGGCTGATCCCCGGGCCGCGGCTGCAGATCGCCATCGGCCTGATCAGCCCCACCGGCGGCCACGGCGACGGCTGGATGCCTTCGGGCCACTGCGTTCCGCTGTCGCTGCCGCACCCCGGCCGCCCCGACGCGACGGCCGACGGCCCGGACGAGATGCGCCGCGTGGCCCGGACGCTCTTGCGCGCCGGCGCGGACGTGCTGAAGGTCTGCACCACCGGCGGCGTCCTGTCGCCGCGCGACGACCCGCGGCACTCGCAGTTCACGTTGGAGGAGCTCGACGTCCTCGTCACCGAGGCCCAGATGCAGGGCCGCGCGGTGATGGCCCACGCCCAGGGCGCGGAGGGCATCAAGAACGCCGTGCGTGCCGGCATCCGCTCCATCGAGCACGGCATCTACCTCGACGACGAGGCCATCGAGCTCATGCTGGCCCGCGGCACCTGGCTCGTGCCGACGCTGGTGGCGCCGGTCAACGTCATCCGCGCGGCCGCGGCGGGCGCTTCGCTGCCGGACGCCGTGGTGCAGAAGGCGAAGGAGGTCGCGGAGGTCCACGCCGATTCGGTGCGCCGCGCGGTCGCCGCGGGGGTGCGGATCGCGATGGGGACGGACAGCGGCGTGGGTCCGCACGGGACGAACCTGGAGGAGCTGGAGCTGATGCGCTCGTGCGGCATGAGCGCGGCCGACGTGCTCGTGGCGACGACGTCGTCGGCCGCCCGCCTGCTCGGGATGGACGGCGAGCTGGGCCGGCTCGCGCCGGGGCAGCGCGCGGACGTCGTGGTGGTGGCGGGGGATCCGTACGACTTCGCGAACCTGGCGGCCAACGTCCGGGAAGTCTGGCAGGACGGCGTGCGGGCGGTGTGACGCTTTCCTTGGTGCTCCGGCTGTTTCCGGGAGCCGGAGCCCCCAGGCGTGCCATCATCGGCTGATGACCACGAGCAGAGTTCCGGATTGGGAAGGGTTTCACAACACGCGGGACCTCGGCGGCCTGCCGACCACGTCGGGCCGCACGACCCGCCACGGCGCGTTCTTCCGCTCGGGCGACCTCCGGTTCGTCACGGCCGAGGGCTGGGCCCGGGCGCACGAGGACGGCTTGCGGACCGTGCTCGACCTGCGCAACGCCGACGAGATCGCGGGATCTCGGGCGGGTTCGGCGCAGTTCGCCGGCGCGGACGTCCCCACGCCGGCCGGCCTTGACCGCGTCGAGGTGCCGCTCGACGACGTCGCCGACGTGGAGTTCTGGGCGTACGTCGACGAAGAGCAGCTCGACGGCAGCCCGCTCTACTACCGCCCCTTCCTCGAACGCAAGGCCGAACGCTGCGCCGCCGTCGTCACCGCGCTCGCCCGATCCGGGCCCGGCGGGGTCGTGTTCCACTGCGGTGCGGGCCGCGATCGGACCGGTCTCGTCGCCCTTCTGCTGCTGGCTCTCGCCGACGTGGAACCCGCAGCGATCGCCGCGGACTACGACCTGTCCACCGCGGCCGTGAAGCCGCTGTTCGCCGCGCTGGGCCGGGTGGACCAGGGGCCGCTCATCGAGACCTTCCTCGCGTACCGCGGTACGACAACGCAAGGCGCGCTCTTGGCCGTGCTCGACGGCTTCGACGCCGAGCGCTACCTCCTCGACGCCGGCGTCAGCGGGGCTGACCTGGCGGTGATCCGCGCGAAGCTGGCCGGCTAGAACGCGCCGAGCCCCACCGGCACGCCCAGGCCCGTCGGGCCGTCCCAGCCCGGGCCGGCGGAGCAGACGACGGGCTTGAACTGCGCGCAGTCGGCGGGGCCGTGCTGGGCGTTGGAGCCGGCGGAGACGTCCGCGAGAGTGCCGGGAGGGGCACTGTACAAGGTGTTCGGACCGTCCACACCGGACAGCCGGCCGCCGCGGGCGTAGAGGCCGGCGACGAAGGGCGAGGCGGCGCTGGTGCCGCCGACGACGAGCCAGCCGGCTTTGCCGTTGTTCGGCGCGTACGAGCGGTAGACGGCGACGCCGGTGAGCGGGTCGGCGACCGCGGAGACGTCGGAGCCCGCGCGGTGGCCGGAGCAGTTGGCGGCGATGGCGGCGGGCTGGCCTTGCGCGGGTCCGAGGTCGAGCGCGCAACCGCTGCCGGCGCCGACCCAGCGCTGCTGTTCCCCGTGCGGGGTGAAGAGGCTGCCCCACGCCTTCTGCACGAACGAGGCGCCGGAGCCGCTCAGCGACGTGCCGCCGACCGACGTGACCCACGGCAGTTCCTGCGGCCACAGCTGCGGCCCGCCGAGATAGCCCTTGTCACCCGACGCGGCGACCACGGCCATGCCCGGGTGGTGCAGCGCCACAGCGGGCGCGCCCGTGCCGAGGTAATCGCCCTGCAGGCCGGTGGGCACGCCGTAGCTCATGCTGACGGCGCTCGAATGCAGGCTCGCCGCGTAGCTCACGGCCGTGCCGAAGTCGTCCGCGAGCTGGCCGGGCAGCTGCAGCAGCACGGCGTTGAGCAGGCGCCCGACGTCCATCGGGATCTGGACCATCGTGATGCGGCACATCGGGCACGCGGCGGAGGCGAGGTCGACGTCGAGCGCGGTCTCGGTGGCGTAGGCCTCCTCGATCTCGCCGAGCCCGTCGGCGGGCTTGAGCGGCGGACCGCCGTGGTAGTCGGTGATCTTGAGGCAGCCGTCGGCGGTCGTGCACTCGGGGAGGCCGAACTGGCTGCGGTAGGTCGTGAGGTCGGCCTCCAGCGTCGGGTACGCGCCGATGCCGACGATCGTCACCATGCCGCGTTCGCCGGTCTTCGCGTCCGGCAGGTGGTACGCACGCGCCAGGTCCGCGGGCGAGAACCCGGCCGGCGCGGGGGTGGTGAGCGGATCGGCCGACGCCTTGTCGCGCGTGACGACGTTCGTCAGGCAGCCGAGGTCCACCTGATGCCCCTGCACGACCCCGGTGCACGAGTCGGCGACCCCGTGGTCCTGGCCGAGCGTGCCCGCCCGGACGGCCTGCGCGACCTCGGCCGTGGCCGCGTCCGGCGGCGTCGCCACGGCCGGCGCGGCGAGCGGAACAGCGACGACCACGGCCAGCACGAGCGCCCGACCCAGCTTCATGCCCAACTCCCCTCGGCGGCGACCCCCTCAGGCCTACACCGCCGAGCCACCCCCGGCAGGGGCGGACGGGTCCTCGCACCCGCACGAGTGAACGATCACCTGGTTGTCAGCGTGTGCGAGAGTCCCACCAATCGAGGACCCGCGTTGCGTGGAAGGTGAGCCACTTCGACGGTTCGCCGGCCGGGGCGTCGATCTCGAACCAGACCTCGCCGGGGTGGCGGCGGGCCTGCAGCCAGGTGCCGTCGGGTTGGCGCGCGGCGCGGATGAGGTCGACGGCTTCGGCCATCCGCGGGTCCGGGGCGGTGCCGTCGAACAGGGCGGCGGCGCGGAAGTAGTCGGCCGCGTTGAGGACGTTGTAGAACCAGCGGAACGGGTAGCTGAAGGACCGGACCCACGGCGCGATCGGCTCGCCCGTGGACAGCCGCCGGAACAGGCTGCGGGACAACAGGTATTCCTCGCCGGCGTGGCGAGCGTCGGCAACAGAGCCGGCGGAGTCCACGGAGCCGCCGGCTTTCTCGTGGTCCAGCAAGGCTTTCAGCGCGTTGAGGGTCGAGTGCACGGATGACCGCTCGGCCCCCTCCACCCAGAGGCAGTTCCACCCACCGTCGGCCAATCGGTGCTCGACGAACCACCGGGCGATGCCGTCGACGTCGGCGCCGAGCCACAGGCCGTTGGACAGCGTCCACGAGTTGATGCAGACGTCGACCTCACCGTCCCAGTACGGCAGGTTCTCGTACTCCCACCGGCTGTTGCGCGCCAGCAGCTCGGCCGTGCCGTCGAGCACCGACGCGTCGAGGCCCCAGTCGCGCAGGGCGTTGAGCGACCACGTGGTCGCGGTCCACGGCTGACCGTCCTCGGGCGAGCCCTTGAACTCGGCCGGGAAGAACGCGCCGCCGGCCCACTGGCCGTCCGGGTCCTGCAGGGCGAGCAGCCGCGCGCCGAAACCCTCCGTGGCGACGCGGGCGCGCGTCGCCTCCCAGACCTCCGGCGGTGAGCCCGCCAGGTCGCGTTCGACCTGCCAGCGCAGCGCCGGGTCGGAGTCGAGCAGCCACGCGAGCACCTCAGCCATGGGCCGACTCTACGGCCGCCTCACCCCGAAGTCAGCCCGTGACGATAGGCGTACCCGACGGCCTGCGCCCGGTCGCGCGCGCCGATCTTGCCGAGGATGCGGTTGATGTGGCTCTTCACCGTGGCCTCGGCGACGAAGAGCCGGTGCGCGATCTCGGTGTTGGACAGGCCGTCGGCGATCAACGTCAGCACGTCCACCTCGCGGGGGGTCAGGCCGTCAGGCACCGAGGCGGACGGCGTCCGGGGCGCGCCGGACGTGAGCGCGTCCACGAGGTGGTGCTGCACCGCGGGGTCGATCACGGCGGCGCCCTGCGTCACCTGGCTCAGCGCGCGGCGGATGTCGTCGGCGCCGGCGTCTTTCGTGAGGTAGCCGCGGGCGCCGGCCTGCAACGCGTCGAGCACGGACTTGTCGTCGGCGTACGTGGTGAGCGCGACGACCTGCACGTCGTGGTCGCGGCCGCGGATACGGCGCGTGGCCTCGATCCCGTCGCAGCGCGGCATGCGCAGGTCCATCAGCACGACGTCCGGCTTCAGCCGCCCGGCCAGCTCGGCCGCCTGATCGCCGTCGGCCGCGGTGCCGACGACCTCGACACCGGGCAGCAGCCCGAGCAGCATCGACAGGCCGTCGCGCACCACGCGTTGGTCGTCGGCCACCAATACGCGGATCACGCCGGCGCCCACAGGCTCACCCGGAACCCCGTGCCGGTCGGTGCGGCGTCGAGCTGCCCGCCCAGCAGCTCGGCGCGTTCGCGCATGCCGCTCACGCCGTAGCCGTGGTCGCCGGGCGCCGTACCCGGGCGGCCGAGGTCCTCGACCGTCAGGAGCGTGCCGCTCGGTTCGTAGCTCAGCCGCAGGTCGACGCGCTCGGCGTCGGCGTGTTTGCGGACGTTGGTCAGCGCCTCCTGCGCAACCCGGTACAACGTCAGCCGCGTCTGCGCGGCCAGCTCCGGCGCCTGACCGCTCACGGTGACCTCGCACGGGATCCCGGTGTCGCGTTCGAACTCCGCCGCCAGCACCGGCAGCCGCTCCGGCCCCGGCAAGTCCTCGCCGCGCAGCGCGCCGATCGCCTGGCGCGCCTCGGCGAGCCCGCTTTGCGCGAGCTGGTGGGCGCGTTCCACGGTGTCGGTGAGCCGCGGGTCCGCTCCACTGTGGACGGACAGCAGCCGCGCTCCTTCGAGGTGCAGCAGCAGACCGGACAGCGAGTGGGCGAGCACGTCGTGCATCTCGCGCGCGAGCCGCTGCCGTTCGGCGAGCGCCGCCGCGCGGACCTGGGCCGCGCGGGTCTGCTCCAGCTCTTCGGTGCGTTCGCGCAGCTTCCGCGTGTAGACCCCCAGCCGGTAGAACGCCAGCATGCCGAGCGCGCTCAGCAGCGTCGGCACGGCCTCGTGGCGCGCCCCGAACAGGCTCGCCGCCACGAGTGCGGCCGCGCTCAGGCCGGCGACGATCGTGCCCTTGCGCTGGTCCAGCCGCGCCGACGCCGTGGCCGCCAGCAGGAAACCGCCGAAGAACCCTGTGCCGTTGGGTTCGAGCCACACCAGCGTCACGGAGCTGGCCAGCACGAGCAGGAACGAGCCGATCTCGACCGGCGCCGGCAACCGCCACTGCTGCACGCCGTACATCAGCATCGCCCCGCCGAGCAGCACGCCGAGCAGGCCGAGCAGCACCCCGAGGCCTTGGCCGTGCAGCGCGGGCTGCGGTTCGGACTTCGCCGCGAGCACCGTGAGCAGCACCAGGACGAGCACCGAGACCACCCGCCGGACGCGGTGGTCGGCGCTGTTCAGGGGTGCGTCGGACACCCGGCCGACGATATCGGCGGGACGCGCGGGAGTCTTCAACCCTCGGGTGTAGATCCCGCGGCCATACTGTCCGCCATGACCACGACCGAGAAGAGCGAGGAACGGCACGCGTCCTGGCTCGAGCTGTTCTTCGACCTGGTGGCCGTGGCGGGGGTCGCGCAGCTGGCGCACCTGGTGCACGGCAGCACGTCCTGGGGCGACGTCGGGCTGTACGTGGTGTGCTTCCTGGCTTTCTGGACGGCGTGGATGTGCTTCACGGTCTACGGGAACGTCGCGAAGGGCGCCGCCCACACGATGCCCGTGCTGCTGGCGATGGCCGGCCTCGCGTTCATGGCCGCGTCGGTGTCGGACATCCACGGCAGCCACGCGAAGGTGTTCGCCGTCGCCTACATCGCCGTGCGCGCCCTGGCCGACCGCGTGTGGGAGAGCCGCCGCGGCGGCGTGCGCGTGATCGTCGACTGGCCGGTGGCGCAGCTGGGGTTCGGCGTGGTGCCGTGGGTGGTGTCGCTCTGGGTCGACTCGCCGTGGCGCTACGGGCTGTGGGCGCTGGGGCTGGCGCTCGACCTGGTGATCACGTTCGCCGTCTCGGGCGACCGGCTGGTCGCCAGCATCACCGCGAAGCTCGCGCACCGCGAGGGCCCCGTCCAGCACCCGACCCTGGCCCGCCTCGACACCGTCCACTTCGGCGAACGGCTGGGCCTGTTCACGATCATCGTGCTCGGCGAAGGCGTCCTCACCGTCACCGACGCGATGGCCTCGACCCCCGAGTGGAGCGCCCGCCTGTTCTTCACGGTGATCGCCGCGCTGGCCCTGCTCGCGACTCTCTGGGGCACGTCGCTCAACCAGGGCTTCGGCGGCATTCCCTACCTGGCCGCCGACGCCCTCGGACCGCGCCTGCTGCTGCCCCTGCACTGCCTGGTCGCCGGTCTGCTGGCCGCGTTCGCGGGGGCGCTGGGCGATGCGGTCGAGTCCGTCGCCGAGGGCCCTCTCGAACCGTCCACGCGCTGGCTCCTGTGCGGCTGCATCGCGGCGTTCGCGGTGATCGGCTCGCTGGCGGGTTCCGCTGCGGGCCGCGGTGTCCGGTGGGCGATCGTGACGGCGATCCCGGGCCTGGCGATCCCGCTGGCGCTGGGTCTGGCGGGCGAGACGATGGCGCCGGCGGCGTTCCTGTGGCTGCTGGTCGTGGCCGCGGGCGCCGGGTTGCTGCGGCGTCGTTCGGCGGCGCCGGCGGCCGCGTAGACCCGTGGGTGGAGAAGGATTTCCCACCCTGGCGCCGACGCGGTGAGGCGGCGCCGGAAGCCACGCTGAGCAGGTCCTAGTCGCCGAAGGGGAGGACCTGCTCGTGAAACCCGAACTGCTGCGCCGGCTGCTGCCGAGCCTCGTGCTGAACATCGCGCTGCCGCTGGTCGTGTACCTGCTGCTGAAGCCCGTCGTGGGGAGCGAGGTGGTGGCGCTGGCGATCTCCGCGGCCATCCCGCTGCTCGTCACGGTCGGGCAGTTCGCCGTCCGCCGCCGGCTGGACCCGATCGGGGTGGTGGCGATCGCCGGGTTCGTGGTGATGCTCGTGGTCCTCGGGCTCACGGGCGGCAACGAGCTCGTGGTGAAGCTGCAGGACGCCGTGCTCACCGGGCCGGTGGGGATCGTGCTGGTCGGCTCGGCGGTGATCGGGAAGCCGTTGCTGCTGCTGGTCTTCCGGTTCACCGGCCGTCCCGCGCCCGCGCCGGCCCAGCGCCGGGGGATCACCGTGATGACCGCTCTGCTCGGCGGCGTTCTGGCCGTGCACGCGGCCGTGCTGCTGGTGCTGGCGATCTCGCTGCCGACCGCGACGTTCCTGGCCGTGGGCAAGCCCGTCGGTTACGCCGTGATCGGCGCCGGGCTGCTGGCGGTGTTCGTCTACCGCAACCGCGTGCGTGCGGCGTGAGCGAGCCGTGGGTCGTGCGCGGGCACGCGGAGGTCAAGCGGCTCTTCGCCGACCCGCGGCTCGAGCCGCTGCCCGCCCGCGACCCGGCCGAGCACCGGCGGATGCGCCGCCTGCTCAGCGGTGCCTTCGCAGCCCGGCGTCTGGCTGTGCTGCGCGGGGATGTCGACGCGCTGGCCGAGCGGCTGCTCGCGGAACTGAGCGGCCCGCCTGTCGATTTCCACGCGGCGTTCTCGGACCCGTTCCCCGAGCTGGTGATCCGCCGGCTGCTCGGCGCCCCACCCGGGGAAGATCTGGCCGACGTCGCTCGCTTCAAGCTCGGCCACCCGGCGGACGATCTGCTGTCCGAGCTCGTCCGCGAAGTCCCGCCCGCCGAAGCCGCCCGGTACGCGACGCTGCTGCTCTACGCGGGCCACGTCACCACCACAACCGCGATCGACAAGGGTGTCGTGCTGCTCGACTGCCACCCCGCGCACCGGGCGGCTGTCTGGGCCGATCCCTCGCTGGTGCCCGGCGCCGTCGAGGAGATCCTCCGGTTTCCCCTGCACCCGCCGAACGGTGGCCGTCCTCGCCGGGCCACGGCCGGGTTCGACGTCGGTGACCACCGTGTCGAAGCGGGCGACGCCGTCTTGCTGAGCGCGGTCGCGGCGAACCTCGACGAGACGGAGTTCCCGGGCGCGCACGAGTTCGACGTCCACCGCGACGCCACCGGCCACCTCGCGTTCGGCCACGGCCCGTACTACTGCCTCGGCGCGCCACTGGCCCGGCTGGAGCTGCAGGCGGTCTTCACGGCCCTGCCGCGGCTCCTGCCGGATCTCCACCTCGCCGTGCCGGCCGGAGAGCTGCGGTTGCGCGCCGACGTCGGGCACACGGCGTTCGCCGAGCTGCCCGTGACGTGGTGAGCGCTCAGGCCTGCGCCGACGCGAGCAGTTCGCGCAGCGCGGCCGCGAACTTCGGCGCGTTGCGCTGCGGCGCCAGGTGCGCGCCGGGGACCTCGACGAACGGCAGGCCCAGCTCGAGCGCCAGGATCTTCGCCGGCTGGTAGTGGTAACGGCCGCGGCTGGCTTCGCCGGCGACGGGCACGATCTCGGTGCTCGCGCGACGCAGGGCGCGCAGGTCAGGCAGGTAGTCGAAGAACTCGGCGAGCTCGCGGTCGAACAAGCGCAGCCAGTCGGCCTCGTTCGGCAGGCGCAAGTTGGGCAGATCGGGCAGCGCCGCGCCCGCGATGCCGTCGGCGAAGCGCGTGACGGCGCCCATCAGGTCACCCGAACGGGCCAGCCGGATCTGGTCGTTCGCGGCCTCGAGCCAGCCCGTGGCGTCCGGCATCAGCTGGACCGCGGGCGGTTCGTGCGCGACGAGCACCGACACCCGGTCGGGGTGGCGGGCCACGAGGTCGAGGCCGATCTGCGCGCCGGCACTGGTGCCGAACACGGGGATCGGGCCGGCGCCGATGTGGTCGAGCACGGCGAGCGCGTCGTCCGCCTGCCGGGAAACCGGCACCGGACCCGTGGTGGAGTCGGTGCTGGCGAAGTGGCCGCGCCGGTCGTAGGTGACCACGGTGTGGTCCGTCTGCAGTTGCTTGACGAGCGCGCGCAGCGAGTCCGCGCCGCCGGTGCCCCCGGGGATGAGCAGCAGCATCGGGCCCTCGCCACCGGTGCGGACGGCGAGCTCGCCCTCCGCGACCGGGCAGCGGCTTTCCGAGATCATGCCTTGAAGTCAAGCACAACGGCCGTCGCCGAGGCGGCGCAGGATCGCCTCCGCGTCGGCCACGATCCCCTCGATCAGGTCCGCCACCGAGGGCAGGTCGCGCAGCAGCCCGACGACCTGCCCGGACGCCAGCACCCCGGCCGCCGGGTCGCCGTCGACGAGGCCTGCGCGCAGCAGCATCGGCGTGTTGGCGGCCATCAGCACCTGCGCCCGCGTCCGCCCGCTGGTGCGCAGCCGCAGGCCCTCGCGCACGAGCGCGGCCCACGAAAGCCCGCTCGACCGGCGGAACCGGGCGGCGTTCGCCGCGGCACGCGCGAACCCGGCGAGCGGGCCGGACTTCTCCAGCGCGTCGACGAGGCCGGTGCGCAGGACGCGGTGCGGCAGCCCGTCGACCTTGCGCGTGACGACGGTGCCGGCGAGGTCGTGGTCCAGGTACAGCTGCTTCACGGCGTCGGGCACGGTGCTTTCGCGCGTGAGCAGGAACCGGGTGCCCATCGCGATCCCGGCCGCACCGTACGCGAGCGCGGCCGCCAGGCCCCGGCCGTCGAAGAAGCCGCCCGCGGCGACCACGGGGATGTCGACGGCGTCGAGCACGGCGGGCAGCAGCAGCGTCGTGGCGACGCCGCCGGTGTGCCCGCCGCCTTCGCCGCCCTGCACGACGACGGCGTCGGCGCCCCAGTCAGCGACCTTCTCCGCGTGCCGGGCCGCGCCGACCGACGGCAGGACGACCACGCCGTGGTCCTTGAGCTTGGTGATCAATTCGCGGTTTGGCGCGAGCGCGAAGGACGCGACTTTCACGCCTTCGGTGATGAGCAGGTCGACGCGCCGGGTGGCGTCTTCGGCGTCGGCGCGGAGGTTGACGCCGAACGGGTTCTCGGTGCGGGCCCGGGTTTCCTTGATCGCGGTGGCCAGCTCGTCGTAGGTCATGGTGGCCGAGGCGAGGATGCCGAGGCCGCCGGCTTCGGCCGTCGCGGAGACGAGGCGGGGGCCGGCGACCCAGCCCATGCCGGTCTGGACGACGGGGTGGCGGACGCCGACGAGATCGGTCAGCGCCGTCCTCACGACGGAACTTCCTTGTCGCGCAAGGACTTCGGGTCGAGGACTTCTCTGATGAGGTGCAGCTCGTGGTCGCTGGGCGCGCGGGTCCGGTCGGTGCCGGTGGTGTCGAGCGGGAACGATGTCGCCGCGGTGACGTCCTCGACGGAAACCCCGGGGTGCACGGAAAGCAGCCGCGGCGCGTGGCCGGTGCCGCCGAAGTCGAGCACCCCCAGGTTGGTCACCACGCGGTACACGTCGTGGTACGGCAGGGAATCCGCCCGCGCGTAGCCGACGCCCGACACCACGTCCACGCGGTCGACGAACACCCGCCGGCTGTGGCGCGGCACCCAGTAGCTCGTGCGGTGGTTCACGGTGTTGCCGGGCCCGCCGCGTACGCCGAGAAGCTGCTTCGCCGGCTTCGCGTGTGGGCCGATGGCGGAGATGTTCTGGTTGCCTTCACGGTCGAGCTGGTTCGCGCCCATCACGACGTGCCGTTTTCCGTGCGGCACCACGGTGTCGAGCACCTTCCGGAACGGCTGCCAGCCTTCGACGACGCCGTCCGCGGTGACGAGGGCGGCTTCGCCGTCGGTGAGCAGCAGGTCGGGTTCGAACGTCAGCCGCGCGAGCTTCGCGCCCAGACTCGGGATGAAACCCATGGGGCTGATAAGGATCTCGCCGTCGCCGCGGAAGAGCTCCGCGCACGCGATCACGGCGTACTCGGCGCGCGTCACGTCGGTCATGCCGCCTCCTGCGTCTTGCGGGACACCCGCGCCCGGCCGGCGGCACGAGCGGGCCGGCGCGATCGTGAGCTCATGCCGCCTCCTCGGCGAAGCGGGCGACTTCGCGCTGGTACTGGGCTTCGTCGCCGGAGAGGAACCGGTCGGCGAACCGCGGCCACCGGTCCGGGTCCTTGGCCACGCTCGCGTAGTGGCGTTGGAAGTTCTCGTCGCGGCCGTAGTCGGGCACGGCGCTGGTGAAGTGCGCGCCGTGCGGGGTTTCGACGATGCCGTGCACGCTGGCGCGATTGAGGAGCAGGCTCTGCAGGGGTGCGGCGGACAGTTCCGCAGTGGGGACAACGCGTTCGGCGGAGACGTAACAGCGGTCGGCGGCGAGGGCGAACAGCTCGTCGAAGTACGGGTCGGGGCCGAGGTACTGGGCGTTGCCGCGGGCGTCGGCGCGGTTGAGGTGGACGAGTGCGGCGTCGAGCTTGAGCGCGGGGACGGCCAGGAGCTCTTCGCCGTCGGCGTAGGGGGAGCGGATCGTGCGCAGATGCGGGTTCAGCGTCACGACGTCGGAGCCGAGGCCGGCGCGGGTGGGGAGGAACGGAAGGCGTTGCGCCGCGGCGGAAAGGCCGGTGCTGAGCACCCCCTCGTCGTACTCGGTGACCTCGAACGCGCCGGCTTCGCGGGCGCGGCTGAACAACGGGTCGTACGGGATCGAGTCGAGCGTGACGAACCCGAAGACCAACCGGCGGATCTTGCCCGCGGCGGCGAGGAGGCCGACGTCCGGGCCGCCGTAGGAGACCACGGTGAGGTCCTTCAACGGCGAGCGCAGGATCGCGCGCACGAGCGCCATCGGCTTGCGCCGCGAGCCCCAGCCACCGAGGCCGACCGTCATGCCGTCGCGCAGCTCGGCGACGACCTCGTCGGCTGTCATCCGCTTGTCGCTCAAGGCTTTCCCTCTCCGTCGAGGAACTGCTGCCGGGCGGCGCCGGACACGCCGGCGAGGTTGAGCTGGAAGGTGAATCCCTGCTCGAAGCGGTAGCTGCGGTGCACCGGCTGCACGTCGATGCCGTTGATGGCCTGCTTCGCCGCGCGGATCACGCGGGTGTCCTTCGCGGCGATCCGCCGGGCGAGGGCCAGGGCGGTCGCGTCGAGCTCTTCGCGGGGTACGACCGCGTACACGGAACCGTGGTGGTGAAGCTGTTTCGCGGAGATCGTTTCGGCTGTGTAGTACAGCGCGCGCATGAGGTGCTGTGGGACGAGCCGTGCGAGGTGCGTGGCGGCGCCGAGCGCGCCACGGTCGACCTCCGGCAGGCCGAACTCGGCGTCTTCGCTGGCCACGACGACGTCGGCATTGCCTGCCAGCCCGACTCCGCCGCCGAGGCAGAACCCTTGCACAGCGGCGATCACGGGCACCGCGCAGTCGTAGACGGCGGAGAAGGCGGCGGCACAGCCCTCGTTCGCGCCGATGAGCGCCGTGTGGCCGGGGTCGCGCTGGATCTCCTTGATGTCGACGCCGGCGTTGAAGCCGCGGCCCTCGGCGCGCAGCACCACGACGTGGGTTCCGGGATCACGGCCCGCGTTCGTGACGGCTTCGGCGAGAGCGAACCAGCCGCCGGCCGTGAGCGCGTTGACCGGCGGGGCGGCCACCGTCACCACGGCGACGCCGGACTCCGGGGAGTGCGTGGACACGGTCATGGTCACCTCTGACGGGTTACAAACCTAGCACTTGCTTGGTACGTTAGCACGGCAACGGCGACGCGGCGGGAGGTCTCGGGTGGCACTGGATCTTCGCCTCGATGGTGCCGTCGTGCTGGTCACCGGCGGGACGCGCGGGGTCGGCGCCGGGATCGCCGAGGTGTTCCGCGAGGCGGGCGCGCGGGTCGTCGTGTGCGCGAGAAGCGGTGGCGGGGCGGATTTCGTGCGGTGCGACGTGCGAGAGCCGGCCGAGGTGACGCGGCTGGTTTCCTTCGTGGTGACGGAGTACGGGCGGCTCGACGTGCTGGTGAACAACGCCGGGGGAGCGCCGTTCGCGGACACTTCGACGGCGTCGGCGCGGTTCCACGAGAAGGTGGTCGCGCTGAACCTGCTGGCGCCGCTGGGGGTGGCGCAGGCGGCGAACGCGGTGATGCAGCAGCAGGAAACCGGCGGCGTGATCGTGAACGTGAGCAGCGTCAGCGCGACGCGACCTTCGCCGCGGACAGCGGCGTACGGGGCGGCGAAGGCGGGGCTCGACAACCTGACGGCGACGTTGGCGGTGGAGTGGGCGCCGAAGGTGCGGGTGAACGCGCTCGACGTGGGGATGGTGGGGACCGCGCCTTCGCTTTACGACCCCGCGGTTGCCGCGACCGTGCCGTTGGGGCGGCTGGCGACGCCCGCGGAAGTGGGGGCGTGTGCGGTGTTTCTGGCTTCCCCGTTGGCTTCGTACGTGAGTGGCGCGCGGCTGGCAGTGCACGGCGGTGGTGAGGCGCCGGCGTATCTGCGGGCCGGTTCGGAAGGGGTGTGACGTGGGGCTGGTCGACGGTCGGGTCGTGGTGGTCACCGGTGCGGGGCGCGGGATCGGGCGGGCGCACGCGCTGGCGTTCGCGGCCGAGGGGGCGCGGGTGGTGGTGAACGACGTCGGGGCTTCGCTGGACGGCAGCGGGGGTGCGGCGGGCCCGGCGGGTTCGGTGGTGTCGGAGATTCGTGCTCTGGGCGGGGAAGCGGTGGCGAACACCGACGACGTCGCCGAGTGGTCCGGCGCGGCGCGGCTGGTGTCGGCGGCGGTGGAGGCGTTCGGTGGGCTCGATGTGCTCGTGGCCAACGCCGGGTTCCTGCGGGACCGGATGCTGGTGAACCTGTCGGAGGACGAGTGGGACGCCGTCGTGCGGGTGCATCTGAAGGGGCACTTCGCGCCGTTGCGGCACGCGGCCGCGTACTGGCGCGCGGAGGCGAAGGCGGGGCGCGCGCGGGAGGCGCGGGTGGTGCTGACGAGCTCGGGCGCGGGGCTGCTGGGGAGTGTCGGGCAGGGCAACTATTCGGCGGCGAAGGCGGGGATCCTGGGGCTGGCGTCGGTGGCCGCGGCCGAGCTCGCGCGCTACGGCGTGCTCGTCAACGCGATCGCGCCGGCCGCACGGACGCGGATGACGGAGGGGACGTTCGACATGGCGGCGCCGGCGGTGGGGTTCGACGCGATGGCGCCGGGGAACGTGTCGCCTTTGGTGGTGTGGCTGGGTTCCGTCGAGTCTTCAGGGGTCACGGGCCGGGTGTTCGAAGTGGACGGTGGCCGCGTGTCGGTGGCGGACGGCTGGCGCCACGGCCCGTCGCGCGACAAGGGCGCGCGCTGGGAGCCGGCCGAGCTGGGCCCGGTGGTGGCTTCGTTGCTGGCCTCGGCGCCTTCACCTGAACCGGTGTACGGCGCTTGAGCCGGTTTTGTCGGTGGCGCGTGCTTGACTCTCTCGCATGACCACCTGGCAGACCTTCGCGGCGGCCGCCCCCTCCCTGGCCGAGCGCATCCACGAACGCTTCCTCAGCGGCGAGTCCCACGTCCTGGCCACCCTGCGCCGCGACGGCTCCCCCCGCGTGAGCGGCTCCGAAGTCTCCTTCCGCGACGACGGCTCCCTCTACATCGGCTCCATGCTCGCCGCCCGCAAAGCCCGCGACCTCCAACACGACGGCCGCTTCGCCCTCCACGCCTACCCGGGCATCGAAGAAAACGGCCCCGGCGACGCCAAACTCGCCGGCGTCGCCCGCGAAATCACGGACGCCCGCGCCGACGCCGACAGCCACCTCTTCGAACTGGACATCCACGAGGCGGTGTACACGTGGGTCGCGGACAACACGCTTTTTGTGGAGTCCTGGCATGACGGGGGCGCTTGGGTGCGGTTTGCCCGGCCGGACAACGGACCGGTGGAACGCACGGTGCTGGGTTGAGGGTTGCTGGGTCGGCTGGCACGGCCGCGAGCCGAGCCGGACGATGCCGGGGGTTTCGCACGGCCTGACAACGCCCTGCCGGGCGCGCGGTGCGGTTGAGCGTTGGGGCCCGAGGATCGGCGCTGCTGCGGGCAGGGACCGCATGCGGCGGTTGCGTTTCGGTCGCCTGGACGACGGTCTGCCGGGGCGCACGGTGCGGTTCAGCGTTACGGGGTTTCGGGGACCGGCGTAGCCGTGGGCTGAGGCGGGCGGTGCCAGGGTGCGTTTCGCACGGCCGGGCAACGGCCTAGCGGGGCGTGCAGTGTTCAGTCGAGTTGTTGCGAGGTTTGCCACGAGCCGGGCCGGGCGGTGCCGGGGGTTTCGCCCGGCCGGATACTCCCCGGCGGGGCGCACGGTGCTCAGTTGAGTGTTGCGCGGCTGCGGGCTGGGACGGCCTGCGGCGGATGCGTTTTCGCACGGCCAGGCAAGGGCCTGGTGGGGCGCGGTGTTCAGTTGAGTGTTGCGGCGTTGTGCGAGGGCTTCGGCGGGCCGGGTCGTGCCAGGGGGCGTTTCGCTCGGCCGGACGACGGCTAGGCGGGGCACGGTGCGGTTGAGTGTTGGGGAGGCGAGGATCGGCGCTACTGCGGGCTGGGACGGCCTGCCGCGGATGCGTTTCGTTCGGCCTAACCTACGACTGGTGGTGCGCACGGTGATTGGCTGAGTGTCGTCGGTTGGTGCGAGGGTTGCCGCGAGCCGGGGCGGGCGGGGTTGGGGCGTTTTCCACTCTGTCGGGCGTGGGCAATGCGCGGCCGAGCGGCTCTCGGTGGTTCGGCGGGCGAGTTCGATCGGCGTTTCCGCTGCGGGGACGACTGTCCGTGGCGGTGTCAGGGTGCGCTCGGCGTGATCGGCTCGCGACCGCGTCAGTCCGAGTGTCCGGCGGCCCTGGGTAACGCCGGTTTCGACCCGCCCGGATGGTCGATCACGTGTGCCGTGGAGGCGTTGGGCCGGGTGGTTGAATGCGGGCATGCGTCTGGTGGAGGGCCTGGTCGACGAGCCCGGCACGTTGCTGATCATCGGGCCGTCGAAGGCCAAGGTCGTCGGTGGCAGTTCGCGACCGGTGGGGCGGGCGGATTGGCCCGAGGGGTTGCTCCGCGGTCGTGAGGAGCTCCTGCCGCGGTCGGCGGTCGACGAGCGGGCGTGGCTGCCGGCGTGGCAGCGGTACAGCGGGCATTTCTACCGGAACGTCGGCGACGCGCTGCCCGACGCGGCGGCGTCCGGGCGGTTGCTCATCCTCAGCGGTGGCTACGGCGTCGCCAGGGCGGAGGAGCCGATCGCCTACTACGACCGGAAACTTCGCCTGCGCGACTGGCCGCCCGGCACGCTGGAGGACGCGATCCGGTACGAGGTGGACCGGCTCGGTGCGCGGCGGGTGCTCGGGTTCGTGTCGTCGAGCGCGGACTACGCGAAGCTGCTGCGCCGCGTGCCGTGGGAGGTCGAGGCGACGTTGGTGACCATCGACTTCCACGGGGGCGGCGCGCAGGTCGAGGTTCCGAAGCGGCTCGCCCACGCCTTCGCCGCGGCGTGGCGGCGTGAGCCGGAGCGGATGCCGCCCGGGGTTGTCGCCGTGCCGTTGTCGTGAGCCGGGTCAGGGGTTGACCCACAGGCAGAACGGGTGCCCGGCCGGATCGAGGTACACGCGGACGTGCTTCTGCGGCTGGAACGGGGCGAGCCGCGCCCCGGCCGCGACGGCTTTCGCGCCGGCCTTCGCCAGGTCGTCGACTTCGATGTCCAGGTGCAGCATCATCTGCTGGTAGCCGGGCTTCTGCGGCCACTTCGGGGGAACCAGCTCTCGTTCCAGCTGGAACGACAGCCCGGGCCCACCCTCGGGCGGCCGCAGCGTGACCCAGTCCGGCTCGTCCGCGCCGAGGGGCCAGCCCAGCAGCGCTTGGTAGAACTTCGCCAGCGCGCGCGGGTCGGGCGCGCCGAGGACGGTCGCCGTCAGTTTCATCGCCCCAGCGTAGGCCGCTCAGAGCCGTTCGATGATTGTCGCCGTGGACATCGCGCCGCCCGCGCACATGGTGACGAGCGCGGTCGCGGCGTCGCGGCGTTCGAGTTCGTGCAACGCCGTGGTGAGGAGACGCGCGCCGGTGCTGCCGACGGGGTGGCCGAGCGCGATGGCGCCGCCGTTGACGTTCACGCGGGCCGGGTCGGGGGAGTGCACGCGTTGCCAGGAAAGGACGACCGAGGCGAACGCTTCGTTGACTTCGAACACGTCCGGGTCGTCGATGGTCATGCCCGCCTGCGCCAGCACGTGGTCGGTGGCCTGGACGGGCCCGTCGAGGTGGTAGTACGGCTCGGCGCCCACCAGGGCCTGGGCGAGGATCCGCGCGCGGGGGCGCAGCCCGAGGGAGCGGGCGAGCGCGGCGTCCATCAGCAGCAGCGCGGCGGCGCCGTCGGAGATCTGGGACGACGTGCCGGCCGTGTGGATGCCGTCGGGCAGCACGGGTTTCAACGCGGCCAGACCGTCCACAGTGGTCTCCCGGAGCCCCTGGTCCCGGGCGATCAGCCGCGGTTCCCCGGAGACCGGGTCGGGCGCCTTCACCGGGACGACCTCCCGGTCGAACCGTCCGTCCGCCCACGCGGCCGCGGCCTTGTGCTGCGAAGCGGCCCCGAACTCGTCGACGTCCGCGCGCGTCAGCCCGCGCCGCACGGCGATCCGCTCGGCCGCCCGGTACTGGTCCGGCAGGTCGATCGACCACGACTCCGGCCGCGGCGATCCGGTGGAAGCACCGGAGCGGCTGTCCGATCGGGCCACCCCTCGGTTCGCCCCCAACGGCACCCGGCTCATCGACTCCACCCCGCACGCCACCCCGGCCGAAATCGCGCCCGCCGCGATCAAGCCCGCGATCAGGTGGGCCGCCTGTTGGGCCGAGCCGCACTGGGCGTCGATGGTGGTGGCGCCGGTGGTGGGGGGCAGGCCGGCGTGGAGCCAGGCCGTGCGGGTGACGTTGCCGGCCTGTTCGCCGGCCTGCGTGACGGCGCCGCCGATGACCTGGTCGACCAGGGTGGGATCGATGCCGCTGCGGTCGAGGACCGCGAGGTGCGCCGCGCCGAGCAGTTCGGCCGGATGCAGGCCCGAGAGCCGGCCGCCGCGTTTGCCGATCGGCGTGCGCACCGCCGCGACGAGCACGGGCTCGCGAGGAGATCTAACAGTGTTCATCCGCCCAAAACTAGAACACGTTTCCATTTTACGCAAGAACTCCCAGCTGCCCGCTGATTTTGATCTTCACCAACTGAGCGCTCGTTAACCTGCGCAGAATCGGTAAAGTAAACGGGTATCACCAAACAGGGTTCCGTAAGTTAACACTGTATGCTCCAATAACTCATAGAACGTGTTGCAGTGCGCGAATCACCGCCGATCCCGTGCAGGAGGCAGCCGTGGCCGCTCCGCTTTTGCCCGCCGGTTTCGACTTCACGGACCCGGATCTCTACGCCGACCGCCTGCCGCTGGAGGAGTTCGCCGAGCTTCGCCGCACGGCGCCGGTGTGGTGGAACCCGCAGCGCCGCAACACCGCCGGCTTCGGGGACGACGGCTACTGGGTCGTCACGCGCCACGCCGACGTCAAGGCGGTCTCCCGCGACAGCGAGCTGTACTCGTCGTGGGAAAAAACCGCCATCATCCGCTTCGACGACCAGATGACGTCGGAGAACCTCGACGCCAACCGCCTCGTGCTGCTCAACATGGACGCCCCGCAGCACACGAAGCTGCGCCGCATCGTCGCGAAGGGCTTCACGCCGAAGTCCATCGCCAAGCTCGAAGACACCCTGCGCGAACGCGCCGAGCGCATCGTCGCGGAGGCAAAAGGCAAGGGCGAAGGCGACTTCGTCACCGACGTCGCGTGCGAGCTGCCCCTGCAGGCCATCGCCGAGCTCATCGGCGTGCCGCAGGAGGACCGCATGAAGATCTTCGACTGGTCCAACCAGATGGTGGCCTACGACGATCCCGAGTACGAGCTCGAGCCCCTCACCGCGAGCGCCGAGCTCGTCGGTTACGCCTGGAACATGGCCGAGGAACGCCGCCGCTGCCCGGTCGACGACATCGTCACCAAGCTCGTGCAGGCCGACGTCGACGGCGAAGCGCTCGGCTCCGACGAGTTCGGCTTCTTCGTGATCCTGCTGGCCGTCGCCGGCAACGAGACCACGCGCAACGCCATCACCCACGGCATGAAGGCCTTCCTCGACCACCCCGGCCAGTGGGCGCGCTACCGCGAGGAAAAGCCCAAGACCGCGCCCGACGAGATCGTCCGCTGGGCCACGCCCGTGGTCGCGTTCCAGCGCACCGCCACACGCGACACCGAGCTCGGCGGCGCGCACATCCGCCGCGGCGACCGCGTCGGCATGTTCTACAGCTCCGCCAACTTCGACCCCGACGTGTTCGACGAGCCCGAGCGCTTCGACGTCTTCCGCGAGGACAACCCCCACGTCGGCTTCGGCGGCACCGGCTCGCACTACTGCCTCGGCGCCAACCTCGCCCGCCTCGAGATCGACCTCATCTTCTCCGCGATCGCCGACGTCATGCCGGGCATCACCGAGGCCGCGCCCCCGCAGCGGCTGCGCTCCAGCTGGCTCAACGGCATCAAGCACTACCCGGTCCGCTACGCCTGACCAGGCTCGATCCGCCCGAAACCGGCATGATGGCCTGGTGGCGCAACGCGTGACGGTCGACGTCGAGTTCGGCGTCCGGGTGACGAAGCCCGGTCTCGCCGCGATCTCGGTCGCCGCCGTCCAGGCCGACACCGACGAGCTCACCGTCTCCGCCGCCGGCGCTCCCCGCATCGCCGAGCTCGACCACGGCACGCGCGCCGAGGTGTACGACCTCCCCGCCGGCGAGCACCGCGTGACCTACCACGGCGAACGCACGCTCTGCCGCACCGCCGCCGAGCCCGTCACGCTCGCCGACCTCGCGCGCTACACCCGCCCGAGCCGTTTCTGCCCGTCCGACCGCATGGCCGCCCTGAAACCCGGCGAGGGCGACGACCGCACCCGCGTCCGCGCCATCGCCGACCACGTCCACGACCGGCTGAACTACGTCGCCGCCACCCCCTGGGGCCGAGACGCCGCCACCGCCCTGAGATCCGGCGAAGGTGCCTGCCGCGACTTCGCCCACGCTTGCGTCGCCCTCTGCCGGGCCGCGGGCATCCCCGCCCGCTTCACCACCGTGTACGCCCCGGGCCTCAAACCGATGGACTTCCACGCCGTGTTCGAGGCCGGCGTCGGCGGGCGCTGGCTCGTGTTCGACGCGACCCGCCTCGCCCCGCGCTCCGTGATGCTCCGCATCGCCACCGGTCGCGACGCCGCCGACACCGGGTTCCTCACCCCGCTCGGCTGCGAGCTCGAGTTCCTCGGCGCCACCGTCTTCGCGACCACCGACAGCGCGCCGCCGCCCGACGATCACGACAAACTCGTCGTCCTGGGGTGAAAGGCGGGTCCGGTGCGACAAACCCGGCTCCGGCTGGGTAGACAGTGACCGTGAACCCTCAACTGCCGGGGCCGAGCCGGTGGGCCCGCGCGCGGGCCCGGTACCGCTGGCTCGACCACCTCGCGCTGGCCACCAACCGGTACCTCGACTACGGGGGCTACCACTACGTCGCCTCGATCACGTACTTCAGCCTGCTCTCGCTGGTGCCGATTCTGATGCTGGCGTCGTCGGCCGCGGGGTTCGTGCTGGCCACGCAGCCGCAGCTGCTCGATCAGATGCTGCACGCCATTTCCGGCACGCTGCCCGGCGCGCTCGGTGAGAAGGCGTCGGACCTGCTCACCGGGTTCGTGGAGCAGCGCACCAGCGTCGGCGTCGCGGGTCTGGTCGTCGGGCTGTACTCCGGGTGGAACTGGATGAACTCCCTGCGCGACGCGCTCACGGCGATGTACGGGCAGAACCGCTCCGACGGGCCGCTGCTGCGCACGATCCTCATGGACGTGCTCGCGCTGCTGGGGCTCGCCGCCGCGCTGATCGTGTCGTTCGGCATCACCGTGTCGGGCACGGCCATGGGCCGTTACCTGCTGAAACTCGTCGGCGTCGACGACACCAGCTGGGGCCACTCCGTGCTCTCGGCGACGTCGGTGCCCCTCGCGCTGCTGGCCGACTGGCTGGTGTTCCTCTGGGTGCTCACACGGCTGCCCCGCGAACGCGTCGGCTGGCGCAGCGCGATGCGGGGCGCGGTCGCGGCGGCGCTGGGGTTCGAGCTGCTCAAGCAGGCGGGTGGCATCTACCTGAACTTGATCAGCGCGTCGCCCTCGGGCGTCGCGTTCGGATCCGTGATCGGTCTGCTGTTCTTCATCTCCCTGATCGCGCGCATGCTCATCTACATCACAGCCTGGACGGCCACGGCTCGGGACGCACCGCAGAAACCGGTCCCGCCGCCGTCGCCCACGGAGCTGCGGCCGGTCATCGCGCCGCGCCAGCACACGGCCGGTCCGCTCGCCCTCGGCGCGGTGCTCGGGGCGCTCGGCACGCTGTTCGCGCTGCGCGGCCGGCGCCGGTCATGAGCCGGGTTTGGCCGAGCCCACCACCCACATGCTGAAGTACTGCGAGCCGCCGCCGTACGCGTGGCCGAGCGCCACGCGCGCGCCCTCGACCTGGTAGTCGCCCGCACGGCCCATCACCTGCTTGGCCGCCTCGGAGAACCGCAGCATCCCCGACGCGCCGATCGGGTTCGACGACAGCACCCCGCCCGACGGGTTCACCGGCAGCCGGCCGCCCAGCGCCGTGTCGCCGGCCTCGGTGACTTTCCAGCCCTGGCCCTCCGGCACGAACCCCAGATTCTCCAGCCACATCGGCTCGAACCACGAGAACGGCACGTAGATCTCGGCGACGTCCACTTCGGACAGCGGGTCGGTGATCCCGGCCTCGTGCCACAACGCTTTCGCCGCATCGCGCCCGGCCTGCGGGTTCACCTGGTCGCGGCCGGCGAACGTGGTGGGCTCAGTGCGCATCGCTGTCGCGTGGATCCACGCGGCCCCGCCCGGCACCGCGTCGCCCGCGGCTTCGTCGCCGAGCACCATGGCGCAGGCGCCGTCGGAGGAGGGGCACGTCTCGTCGTAGCGGATCGGGTCCCACAGCATCTGCGACGCCTGCACGGATTCCACGGTGATGTCGGCCTGCCGGAGGTGCGCATACGGGTTGAGCGCGCCGTTGCGCCGGTCCTTCGCGGCGACGATCGCCCCGACGTGCGCGGGCGCGCCCGAGCGGCGGATGTAGGAGCGCACGTGCGGCGCGAAGTACCCGCCCGCGCCGGCGCCCACCGGCATCTGGAACGGCGGCAGGATCGAAAGCCCCCACATCGCGTTGGACTCCGACTGCTTCTCGAACGCCACCGTCAGCACGCGCCGGTGCACCCCGGCCTGGATGAGCGACGCGGCGACCAGCGCCGTCGAGCCGCCGACCGAACCCGCGGTGTGCACGCGCAGCAACGGTTTCCCGGTCGCGCCCAGCGCGTCGGCCAGGAACAGCTCGGGCATCATCACGCCCTCGAACAGGTCGGGGGCCTTGCCGAGCACCACGGCGTCGATGTCGTCCCAGCCGACCTGGGCGTCGGCCATCGCGCGATCGATGGCCTCGCGCAGCAGGCCGGGCATGGAGACGTCGGTGCGCTTCGCGCGGTGGTGGGTCTGGCCGGTGCCGAGCACGGCCGCGAGCTGCTTGGTCATCGCGCCTCCAGCACGGCGAGGAGGTTCTGTTGCAGGGCCGGGCCGCTCGTCGCGTGGGCGAGGGCTTTGCCCGCCTCGCCGCGGTGGATGCGTGCGGCCGCCTCGCCGATGCGGGCGAGGCCGGCGGAGAACATCGGGTTGCCGGTGAGCGCGCCGCCGGACGGCGTGATCCGCACGCCGTCGCGGAGCCCGAGCGCGGTGCGGACGATGAGTTCCTGGTGCGTGAACGGTGTGTGCAGCTCGGCCAGCTCGACTCCGTCGAGGTCGAGGTTGCGGGCGGCGGCTTCGGTGGACGGCGACCGAGTCAGGTCGCGGGCGCCGAGGACGGGGGAGTCGATGCGGTGCTCGACGCCGGTGAGGACGGCGGGCCGGTCGACGAGGTCCTTCGCCCGCTCGGCGCCGGCCAGCACGAGCACGGCCGCGCCGTCGGTGACCGGCGCGATGTCGTGGGCGCGCAAGGGATCCGCGACGTACGGAGTGTCGAGCAGGGTGGCGACGTCGACCTCACCCGACAGCTGCGCGGCGGGGTTTCCGGCCGCGTCGGCGCGGCTGCGGGCGGCGACCTCGGCGAGGTCCTTTTCGGACCAGAGCCCGGCGTCGAGGCCCAGCCTGGCCTGCAGCCCGGCGATGGCGAGGGAATCGGGCCAGAGGGGAGCGAGCACGTACGGATCGAGCTGCAGCGCGAGCACCCGGCGCAGCTGCCCGGCGCTGGCCTTGCCGAAGCTGTAGACGAGCGCGGTGTCGACCTCGCCCATGCGGATCTTCAGCCAGGCCTCGTACAACGCCCACGCGGCGTCCATCTCCACGTGCGACTCGTGGATCGGCGGGAAGGCACCGATGGCGTCGACGGCCGCGATGAAGGAGAACGCCCGGCCGGCCAGGTAGTCCGACGAGCCGGAGCACCAGAACCCGATGTCCTGTTTGGACAATCCGGTGGCGGCGAACACCTCGGCCAGGATCGGGACGAGCATCTCGACGCCGTTGGTGGTGCCGGCGGTCTCGCGGACGTTCGGTGCCTGCGCGAACCCGGCGACGGCGACTTCGGGCATGCGTCCCCCTCACAGGTGGTGGGCGAAGGATTCGTACGGCGCGTCAGGCCCGCCGGTCGGTTCGAAGTGGCTGATGTTCTCCAGCGACGTCCACCACTCCTCGCGCGGCCGCCACGCCGCGCGCACGCGCATGCCCATCCGCACGTCCTCGGCGGCGCAGCCGAGCACGAGGTGCAGGAAGGCGATGTCGGCGCCGTCGAGGAGTACGTAGGCCGCGACGTAGGGCGGTTTGATGCGCTGGCCGAGGAAGGGGACGTTGACGATGCAGAACGTGGTGACGATGCCGGTGTCGGGCAGCTCGACCTCGTCGGTGGTCGGCACGCCGTCGGTGGGGCACGCGCCGCGCGGCGGGATGTACACCTTCGCGCAGGCGGGGCAGCGCTGCCCGATCAGCCGGCCTTCGGCGAGCGCGCGCAGGTAGCGGCTTTCCTCGGGGGACGCGGAGTGGCGGTAGTGCAGGTGGACCGGGGTGATGACGACCTCGACGGGGGCGCCGTCTTCGCGTTTCGCCACCGGGGGTGGAGGTTCGGTGGGTTCGGTTTCGGGTGCGTCCGCTGGCAGGAAGTACGCGATGTCGCGGATGTGACCGACGGTTTCGGTCGCCCACCGGACTTTGACGCGCTGTCCGGTGTGGACTCCTCCGGGTTCGCCGGCGTCGAGGGCGTGCAGGAGGGTGGTGTCGGCGCCGTCGAGCTTGACCAGGACCCACGCGAACGGGCGCGACAACGGCTGGCCTTCCAGCGGCTTCGCACACCACGTCCAGGAGACGACGGTGCCCTCGGCGCGCACCGGCACGAACTCGCCGAGCGCTTCGGCGGTCACGGGGTCGTACTCGGGCGGCGGCACGTGGACGCGCCCGTCGCTGCCGCGGACGCCTTCGATCCGGCGCTCGCGCAGGGCGTTCACGAACCGGCCGAGCACCGGCCCGGTCGAGCGGGTGTAGTCGAATCCGACGTCGAGCGGCGCCGAGAGCGGGGTGTCCGTCACGTTCCTGAGTGAAACACGTTCTCGAATTACAGGCAAGATGGCTGTTGTGCGTATGTGTAACGCGTTCTAGATTTGGAGCCATGGACCTGGGACTGTGGACGATCGCCGCGGCCGAGCCGGACCGCGCGGCACTGGTGGACCCCGACGGTCGCGAAGTCGGCTACGGCGAGCTGGCGGCGAAGGCGAACCGCTACGCGCTGGGCCTGCGCGAGCTCGGCCTCGAGGCCGGCGACGCGATCGTGCTGCTGCAGCCCAACGGCGACGAGCTGCTGGCCGCCTACTTCGCCGCGATCCAGTCGGGGCTGTACGTGGTGGTGGTCAACTGGCATCTCGTCGCGCCGGAGGTCGCGTACATCCTGGCCGACAGCGGGGCGAAGGCTTTCCTGGCGCACGAACGGTTCGCGGACGTCGCCGTGGCGGCCGCGGACGAGGCCGGGATCAGGGCGCGGTTCGCCGTGGGGGAGGTGCCGGGCTTCCAGCGGATGGAGGAGCTGGGCGCGGGTCTGGGGGAGGGGCGGCCCGGTTCCAGGACCGCGGGTTCGCCGATGCTCTACACGTCGGGCACCACGGGCCGGCCCAAGGGTGTCCGGCGGCCGCTGACGGGCGCCGACCCGGACGAGGTGCCGGCGGCGTCGACGTGGTTCTTCGGGATCTTCGGCCTGGCGCCCTTCGACGGGCACGTGCACCTGTGCGGCTCGCCGCTCTACCACACGGCCGTGCTGAACTTCGTCGCGATTTCCGTGCAGCTGGGCCACACCGCAGTGCTCATGGACCGCTGGGACGCGGCCGACATGCTGCGCCTGATCGAGCGGCATCGCGTGACGCACAGCCACATGGTGCCCACGCAGTTCCGCCGCCTCCTCGCGCTGCCGCCCGAAGTGCGGTCGGGCTTCGACCTGTCCTCGCTGCGTGTGATGATCCACGGCGCCGCCCCGTGCCCGCCCGAGGTCAAGCGCCGCATGCTCGGCTGGTGGGGCCCGGTCGTCACGGAGTACTACGCCGCCACGGAAGGCGGCGGCACCGTCATCACGGGCGAGGAGTGGCTGCGCAAGCCGGGCTCCGTCGGCCTGCCCTGGCCGGGCTCGACCGTGCGCGTCCTGGACTCCGCCGGCGTCGAGGTCCCTCCCGGCGAGGTCGGCACGGTGTACCTGAAGATGGGCGACTCGTCCTTCGAATACCACGGCGACCGCTTGAAAACCCAACGCTCCCGCGTCGGCTCGCTGTTCACCCTGGGCGACATCGGCCACCTCGACACCGACGGCTACCTCTACCTCCACGACCGCGCCGCCGACCTCATCATCTCGGGCGGCGTGAACATCTACCCGGCCGAAATCGAGGGCGAACTGGTGATGCACCCGAAAATCGCCGACATCGCCGTCTTCGGCATCCCCCACGACGACTGGGGCGAGGAGATCAAGGCGGTGGTGCAGCCGGCTGCTGGCGTTTCTCCCTCTGCTGCCTTGACTTCGGAACTCCTGGCTTTCGCGGCGACCCGCTTGGCGCGGTTCAAGCTGCCCCGGTCGGTGGACTATCTGGACGAGCTGCCGAGGGACCCGAACGGGAAGCTGTACAAGAGGAGGTTGAGGGAGCGGTACGTGTCTTGAGTGAAGAGGCCGGCCCCTTCGCGATCTCAACGACCCTCGAACCGTGGCTTCCTCTTCTCCGCGAACGCGCGCGGTCCCTCCTTCGCGTCGGCCGACGCGAAGACCTCCATGCCGTACTTGGCGTCCAGTTTGAAGGCCTCGTTCTCCGGCAGGCCCTCTGTGTCGCGCAGGGTGCGGAGGATGGCGCGGACCGCGACGGGGCCGTTGGCGTTGATGAGTGACGCCAGTTCCAGGGCGCGGGAGAGGGCGGTGCCGTCGGGGACGACGTGGCCGATGAGGCCGCAGGCGAGGGCCTCGGGGGCCGAGAGGTGGCGGCCGGTGAGGAGGAGGTCGGCGGCGAGGGTGTAGGGGATCTGGCGCGCCAGCCGCACGGCGGAGCCGCCCAGGGGGAACAGGCCCCAGCGGGCCTCGGAGACGCCGAAGCGCGCGGATTCACCGGCGACGCGGATGTCCGTCGCCTGGAGGATTTCGGTGCCGCCGGCGATGGCGGGGCCCTCGATGGCCGCGAGTAGGGGTTTCGAAAGGCGGCGGCCTTTCAGGAGACCGTCGATGCGGCTCGGGTCGAAGGCGCCGGAGTCGAAGGCGTCGGAAGGGGCGTTGCGGGACATCGACTTCAGGTCGGCGCCCGCGCAGAAGGCGCCGCCCGCGCCCGTGAGGATGCAGGAGCGCACCTGCGGATCGGTGTCCGCGCGGTCCCACGCCGAGGTCATGATCGCGAGCATCTCGCCGGTGAGCGCGTTGCGGGCCTCGGGGCGGTTCATCGTCACCACGAGGGTCTGGCCTTCCAGGGACACGAGGGCGTGGGGTGCGGCCAAGGAAACCTCCCGGAGAACGCGGGCCATTGCCCAGAACGATAACATGTTCTACTTTGAAGGGCGTGGCACTCAACATCGCGGATCTACTCGAGCACGCCGTCGACGCCGTGCCGGAGCGTGTCGCGGTCGTGTGCGGAGCGAGGCAGGTGACGTTCGCCGAGCTGGAGGCCCGCGCGAACCGCCTGGCGCACCACCTCGCCACCCACGGCGTGGGACGCGGGTCCCACATCGGTGTCTATTCCCGCAACTCCATCGAGGCCCTGGAAACGATGTTCGCCGCGTACAAGCTGCGCGCCGTCGCCGTGAACGTGAACTACCGCTACGTCCACGGCGAGCTGAGGTACCTGTTCGGCAACGCCGATCTGGTCGCCCTCGTGCACGAGCGCCGCTTCGCCGGCAAGGTGGCGAAAGTCCTCCCCGAGACGCCGAAACTGAAACACGTTGTCGTCGTCGAAGACGGGTCGGACGCGGCCTTCGAAGGCGTCGCCTACGAGGAAGCGCTCGCGCGGCACGACCCGTGCCGCGACTTCCCCGAGCGCAGCGCCGACGACCTCTACATCCTCTACACCGGCGGCACCACCGGTTACCCGAAGGGCGTGCTCTGGCGTCACGAGGACATCTGGCGCGCGCTCGGCGGCGGCATCAACTTCGTCACCGGCGAGTACGTGCCCGACGAGTGGACGCTCGCCGAGCAGGGCAAAGCCGGCAGCCTCACCCGGTTGCCCGCTGCGCCGCTCATCCACGGCGCCGCGCAGTGGGCCGCGTTCGGCGCGTTGTTCACCGGCAGCCCGGTGGTGTTCGTGCCGCAGTTCGACGCGCACGACGTGTGGAAAGCCGTGCAGGAGAACAAGGTTCAGGTGATGACCATCGTCGGCGACGCCATGGCGCGCCCGCTGGTGGAGGCCTACCGCGAGGGCGACTACGACGCTTCCTCGCTCGTCGCCGTGTCCAGTCACGCCGCGCTGTTCTCGCAGTCGGTGAAGCAGGAGCTGCTCGACCTGCTGCCCGGCGTCGTGCTCACCGACGCGATCGGCTCGTCGGAAAGCGGTTTCACCGGGATCGGCATGGTGGGCAGGGACTCCGACCACAGCGCCGGACCGCGCGTGATGTTCGGCAAGGACGCGATCCTGCTCGACGAGGACGGCGCGGTCGTCGAGCGCGTGCCCGGCGCGGTCGGGCTCATCGGCCGCCGCGGCCACGTGCCGCTCGGCTACTACAACGACCCCGAGAAGAGCCGCACGATCTTCGCCGACGTCGACGGCGTGCGTTACGTCGTGCCCGGCGACTGGGCCCGCTACGAGGACGACGGCACGGTGACTCTCCTGGGCCGCGGCTCGCAGTGCGTGAACACCGGCGGCGAGAAGGTGTACCCCGAAGAGGTCGAGGGCGCCCTGAAATCCCACCCCGACGTGTTCGACGCGCTCGTGATCGGCGTCCCCGACGAGCGCCTCGGCCAGCGCGTGGCCGCGGTTCTGCAGCCGCGGCCCGGCGTGGCGCCCGACCTCGCGGCGATCGAGGCGCACGTGCGCACCGAGATCGCGGGCTACAAGGTGCCGCGCACGGTCTGGCTCGCCGACGAGATCGGCCGCTCGCCCAGCGGCAAACCCGACTACCCGTGGGCCCAGCGCTACGCAGCCGAACACGAACCCGCCTAGGAGTGCGCATGTGGACTTCCCTCTGCGACCGGCTGGGCATCGAGCTGCCGATCGTCGGCTTCACGCCGTCGGAGCACGTCGCCGCCGCGATCAGCCGCGCGGGCGGCCTCGGCGTGCTCGGCTGCGTGCGGTTCAACGACACCGCCGAGCTCGACGCCGTGCTGTCCTGGATGGACGAGAACACCGGCGGAAAGCCGTACGGTGTGGACATCGTGATGCCCGCGAAGATCCCCGCCGAGGGCACCCAGGTCGACCTCACCAAGCTCATCCCCGACGCGCATCGGTCCTTTGTCGACGAAGTGCTGCGCGATCTCGCCGTGCCCCCACTGCCCGACGACACCGACGAACGCGCCGGCGTGCTCGGCTGGCTCCACTCGGTGGCGCGGTCCCATGTGGCCGTCGCGCTCAAGCACCGCATCAGCCTCATCGCCAACGCGCTGGGCTCGCCGCCCGAAGACGTGATCGAGCGCGCGCACGCCGCCGGCGTGCCCGTGGCGGCGCTCGCGGGCAAGGGTGAGCACGCGGCCCGCCACGTCGCGCGCGGCGTGGATCTCGTGGTGGCGCAGGGATACGAGGCCGGCGGGCACACCGGCGAGATCGCGTCGATGGTGCTGGTGCCGGAGATCGTCGACGCCGTCGGCGCGCGGGTGCCCGTGCTCGCGGCCGGCGGCATCGGCTCCGGCCGCCAGGTCGCGGCCGCGCTGGCGCTCGGCGCGTCGGGCGTGTGGATGGGCTCGGTCTGGCTCGCCACCGAGGAGTACCGCCGCACCATGCCGGCCTCCGGCGCCATGCAGACCGCACTGGTCAACGCGACGTCCGCCGACACCGTCCGCACCCGCATCTACACCGGCAAACCCGCCCGCCTGCTCAAAACCCGCTGGACGGACGCCTGGTCCGCCCCCGGCGCGCCCGAGCCCCTGCCGATGCCCCTGCAGAACCTCCTGGTCTCCCACGCCCACAACCGCATCCACGCCGCGGACGACCCGACGGTGGTCTCGATGCCGGTCGGCCAGATCGTCGGCCGTATGGACCGCGTCCGCCCGGTGGCCGACGTGATGGCGGACCTGGTGAGCGGCCACGAGGAAACGTTGGCACGACTGGACAAGACGCGCTGAAGCGGTCTGGTCTCGAAGCGCCGGAGAACGGCGCACCGCCTCGGCGGCACGCCGTCTCCGTCAGGCGAGTCAGATCTTCGAAGCCGCCGAGGCGATTGCGCTGGCGAAGGTGGTCACCTCGGTGTACACGCCGGGTGCGTGGGCGCGGGCGCAGCCGGTGCCCCAGCTCGTGATGCCGACCTGGACCCAGTCGCCGGCGGTGTCACGGCGGAACATGGGGCCGCCGGAGTCGCCTTGGCAGGTGTCGACGCCGCCGGCGGAGACGTTGCCCGCGCAGATTTCCGCGTTGGCGATGAGGCCGGAGTAGTCGCCGCCCTGGGCTTTGCACGTCGAGTCGCTCACGAAGGGCACCTGGGCCTTCAGCAGGTAACGCTGTTGCGCGCCGCCCTCGGTCGCGGCGCCCCAGCCCGCGATGGTGAACGTGCCGGTGTTCAGGGAAGCGCTGGACGCGAGCGGCAGCGTCGGGACGCCGGAGACGGGGCTCGCGAGCTTGATCAGCGCCCAGTCACCGCCGGTCGTGTCGTACGTGGTTGAGCGGTAGACATAGCTGGAGCGCACCTTCTTCGCGCTGGAGCTCTGCAAGTCGACCACGCCGAGCGTCGCCGTGATCGAGGAGTTCGAGCCGGTGCGCGTGACGCAGTGGGCGGCGGTGAGCACGATCTGCGGCGTGTACAGCGCGCCGCCGCAGCCCATGGAAAGCCTTACCATCCAAGGGAACTCGCCTTGCGCTGCCCGGCTGCCGCCCACCACCTGGGTGCCGTTCGTCGACGGCGGCGGGCCGGCCACGGCGGGGGTCGCGAGCCCGACCGCGGCGGCCAGCGCCGTGACGCCGACGAGAGCTTTTCCGAGCAGGGTGAACCGTCTCTTGAAGGTCATGCGGGAATCCGTCCTTCCGGTGTCCACAAGGGAACGGGGATACGGGGAGTGATGACTCGACTACACCAGACCCCGGTCAACCGGACAACCGACTTTCTTCGGATCTTTCGGGCGAACGGTCCCCTCGTGCCACAGAACCGGTTCAGTGCCGGGCAGTTCGCCTCCGCACGGCGTACGCCAGCGCCCCGAGCGCCAGCGCCGCGCACCCCGCCACCACCGAAGGCCACGGCAGGCTGAACGCCAGCTCCGCGCACCCCGCGAGCCCCAGCACGGCGACGAACCGCGGCGCCGGGTTCTCGTCCGCCCGCAGCCGCAACGCCGCCGCGTTGGCGATCGCGTAGTACACCAGCACCGCGAACGACGAAAACCCGATCGCCCCACGGAGATCCACCGTCGTGGCGAGCACGGCCACCACCACGCCGACCGCCAGTTCCGCCCGCTGCGGCACCTCGAACCGCGGGTGCACCACGGCGAGCCCGCGCGGCAGGTACCCGTCACGGGCCATCGCCAGCGTCGTGCGCGAGACACCGAGCACGAGCGCCAGCAACGAGCCCAGCGACGCCAGCGTCGCGCCGGCCCGCACGACCGGTGAGAGCCATGGTGCGGCCGCCTCCGCGATCGGGTCCGGGCTCGCCGCCAGCCGTTGCGGCCCGAGCGTGAGCAGCAACGCGACGGCGACCACGGCGTAGACCACCAGCGTCAGCCCGAGAGCGAGCGGGATGGCCCGCGGAATGGTCCGCGCGGGGTCCCGTACCTCCTCCCCGAGCGTGGCCAGGCGCGCGTATCCGGCGAACGCGAAGAACAGCAGCCCCGCCGCCGTCAGCACCCCGCCACCGTCGAACGGCGTGAACGGCTCGGCCACGAACCCGCCCGACGTCGCGCTCCCGACCGCCACCGCCAACACCACCAGTGTGATCACCACGATCACCCGCGTCGCCAGCGCCGACCGGTGCACCCCGAGGCAGTTGACCCCCGTCACGGCCGCCACGACCCCGACCGCGATCACCGCCCGCCACGGCTGCCCCACCCCGGGCGCCGCGTACGCCACGACCGTCAACGTCATCGCCGCACAGCTCGCCGTCTTGCCGGTGACGAACCCCCAGCCCGCGAGGTACCCCCAGAACTCACCGAGCCGCGCCCGCCCATACACGTACGTGCCGCCCGACTCCGGGTGCCGCGCCGCCAGCCGCGCCGACGACGTCGCGTTGCAGAAGGCGACCACCGCGGCGATCCCCAACGCGGGCAGCAACCCGGCCCCCGCGGCGCCGGCCGCCGGCGCGAACGCCGCGAACACCCCCGCGCCGACCATCGACCCGAGCCCGAGGAACACGGCGTCGGTCAGCCCCAGCCGGCGGGCGAGCGGCATGGTGGGTTCCTTTCACCGGGTGCGGGCAGCGACAGCCAACCACAGCTCGGCGCCGAAATCCCTGTGTCACACCTCGCGGCTCTCCCTCGTTCCCCCCGCGACCGCCATTCGAAGGGAGACCCCGTGAACGCCGCACTCTGGGCCGGGCAGATCGTCCTGGCCCTGCTCTTCGCCCTGTCCGGTTCGCTCAAGTCCACGATGTCGCGCGAACGCATGCTCGAAACGGGCCAGACCGGCGCCGCCGCCTACCCGCTGCCGGTGGTGCGGTTCACCGCGATCTGCGAGCTCATCGCCGTGGTCGGATTGATCCTGCCCCAGCTCACGGGCGTCGCGCCGAGCCTGACGGGCTGGGCCGCCGTCGGCCTGGTCGTGGTGATGATCGGGGCGATGGCCATGCACGCGCGGCTCGCGATCGTGCAGCACAAGGCCGCGGAGTGGCGCAACGTCACCGTCAACGCCCTCATCCTCGCCGTCGCGGTGTTCGTCGCCAGCGGACGCTTCTGAGCGAAACAACGCTGACGCAAACAACCCCGGGACAAACAACCCCGAGTCACTCCACCCCACGTCTTCACTCTCCGTTCCCCACCGCGAAACTCCCCATTCCCACCGCTGAACGACCGTGGCGCTCGTGCGAATCCTCATCGTCGGTGGCGGCGTCCTCGGCACCATGCACGCGTGGCAGGCGATCCACCGCGGCCACGACGTCGTCCACCTCGAACGCGAGCCCGAAGCGCGCGGCGCGTCCGTGCGCAACTTCGGTCTCGTCTGGGTCAGTGGCCGCGCGGACGGCCCGGAGCTCACCACCGCGTTGCGCGCCCGCCAGCTGTGGCAGACGATCGCCGAGCAGACGCCGGTGCTGGGCTTCCGCGCCAACGGCTCGCTCACGGTCCTGCGCACCGAAGCCGAGCGCGCCGTCGCCGAAGCCGCGACCACGAAGGCCGACGCGGCCGAGCGCGGTTTCGAGCTCCTCACCCCGGCCGAGACCCGCCGGCTGAACCCCGCGCTGCGCGGCGACTTCACGGCTGCGCTGTGGTGCGAGCGCGACGCGGCCGTCGAACCCCGCACCGCCCAGCCCGCCCTGCGCGCGGTGCTGCAGAAGACCGGCCGCTACACCTGGCTGCCCGGCCGCGAAGTCCGCACGCTGACCGACACCGGCGTCACCGACGACCACGGTAACCGCCACGAAGGCGACGTCACGATCTTCTGCACCGGCGCGTGGCTCGGCGGACTCGTCCGCGAGCTCGCCGGGGAAATCCCCGTGCGCCGCGTGCGGCTGCAGATGGCGCAGACCGAACCCCTCGGCGAGACGCTGACCACGAGCGTCGCCGATGCCGACAGCTTCCGCTACTACCCGGCCTTCCGCAGCGACGCGCTGGCCGAGCTCGGCCGCACCCAGCCCCAGGGCGACGTCGCCGCCGCCCACGCCATGCAGCTGCTCATGGTCCAGCGCCTCGACGGCTCGCTCACCATCGGCGACACGCACGAGTACGACCAGCCCTTCGGCTTCGACGTCACCGAAGACCCGTACGAGCACCTCGCCGAGGTCGCCGGCGCGCTGCTGGGCCGGCCGCTGCCGCGCATCCGCCGCCGCTGGGCCGGCGTGTACGCCCAGGCCCTCGACCCGGCCGCGATCGTGCACCGGGAACGCTTGGCGGACAACGCTTTCCTCGTCACCGGCCCCGGCGGGCGCGGCATGACGTGCTCGCCCGCGATCGCCGAGGACACCGCGCGGGAGCTGGGCCTGTGACGACCGAGCTGGTCGTGCTGGACCTCGCCGGCACCACCGTCGTCGACGACGGGCTCGTGGTGCGCGCCTTCACCGCGGCGATCGGTGCCGCCGGAGTGCCCGAATCCGACGATCGGTTCCCGGCGATGCTCGCGCACGTGAACGCCACCATGGGCCAGTCGAAGATCACCGTCTTCCGTGCCCTGCTGCCGGCCGAGGACCTCGCGCAGCGCGCCAACGCGGAGTTCGAACGCGCCTATGCCGAGCTCGTCGCGGCGGGGGAGTGCAAGCCCGTGCCCGGCGCGGAGGACGTGATCCGTGGCCTGCGCCACGGCGGCGTGAAAGTCGCGCTGACCACCGGCTTCGCGGCCGTGACGCAGCAGGCGATCCTCGAGGCGCTGGGCTGGCGCGACCTCGCCGACCTCACCCTCGCCCCGGGCGAGGGCCGGCGCGGGCGCCCGTACCCGGACCTCGTGCTGACGGCGGTGCTGCGCCTGGGCGTCACCGACGTGCGCAACGTCGCCGTCGCCGGGGACACGCCGTCGGACGTGCGCACCGGGTTGTCCGCGGGCGCGCGCGTGGTGGCGGGGGTGCTGACCGGCGCCGGCACGCGCGCCGAGCTCACCGAGGCCGGGGCGACGCACGTGCTGGACTCCGTGCGCGACCTGCCGGACGTGCTCGACTGAAGTTTCTTCCCGGCCCGTGCAACCACCCCGGCCCGGATTCCGTCCGCACGGTATGCGGACAACGGTGAAAGTCCTGGGTGTGAGCGTTCTGCTGCTTTCGGCCGCGGCGTGCGGCGGCGGAGGGGCCGCGCCGGCGGGACCGGGCCCGTCCAGCGCACCGCCGACTTCAACCGCGCCGACTTCAACCATGCCGTCTCCGACGACGCCGTCGGTGCCGTCGTCACCCACGCTGCCCCCGCCGATGCCGCTGCCGTCCCCGTCCGGCCCGCCGCAGAGCCGGCCGACGCAGGGCACCCCGCCCGGTGACACGGCACCCGCCGCCGGCCAGCTCGACGCGTCGGCGCTGCCCGCCGGCTACCCCCACGACGTGACGCTCGCGCAGGGCGGCAAGGTCGTGGTGATCCACGCCGAAGAGGGCGGCTGCGACCACATCACGGCCGCCGCCGGCGAGCAGACCGCGCAGCAGGCCGTCGTGATCGTCACGGTCACCAAGGCGCCCCACGGCCAGATGTGCCCCATGCACGTACGCGAGATCTCGCTGCCCGTGCCGCTGGCCGAACCGCTCGGCGGCCGGAAGCTGGTGCTGCGCCCCGGTCCGTGAGCGGATGCAACCGGATGCGGTCCGTGTTCCGTCCTTGAGCCATGAGGTACTTGACGAAGCTGGTCGGCACGGGCTTGATCCTCGCCACGGTGACAGCCTGCGGCGCCCAGGCGACCATGGCCACGAACCCCGCGTCCGGAGGCGATTCCGCGGCACCGAGCGGCAGCATCTCGACCTCGCCGTCGTCGGTGCCGAAGCCACCGCCCAACCCGCCGGGCCGGTCCCGGCTCGAGGTGCCGGCCGGCAGCACGCCGGTGCCCGCGGACAAGGTCGACGCGAAGGCACTGCCGTCGGGCTTCCCGCACGAGGTCTACACCGCCAACGGCGGCACGATCATCAACGTCCGCGCCGAAGAGGGCGGCTGCGGCCACGCCCTCGGCGAGGCGATCGAGCAGACCGCGCAGCACGTGGTGCTGGACCTGAGCGAGACCAAGGCGCAGACCGGTCAGATGTGCACGATGGACCTGCGTTACCCCTACATCTCCGTCGCGCTCGCCGCGCCGCTCGGCGAGCGGACGGTGGTTCTGAAGCAGTCACCGCCTCGGTGACGGCTTCGCCGGGGTCGGCACCGCACGGCTCGTCGGGGGGCACCGGACCGAGCCACCGGCACCGGCACCGGCGATCACCCGGGTGCCACACCCGCACCCGTGGCACCCGGGTGATCTCCACCTTCCCGCCCCGCGTTCGAATCGTGGGCGCACCGACCGAGCCCTAGGCTCACCGGGCATGGGCACCCGCCAGATCTCGCGCACCGCGGTCGTCGCCGCGTCACCCGAGCAGCTGTTCGACCTGCTCGCCGATCCCGCCAACCACCCGCTGATCGACGGGTCCGGCACGGTCCGCCGCGGCCGTGACGGCGCCCCTTCCCGGCTCTCGCTCGGCGCGAAGTTCGGGATGGACATGAAACTGGGCGCGCCGTACCGGATCAGCAACACCGTGGTGGAGTTCGAGGAGAACCGGCTCATCGCGTGGCGCCACTTCGTGGGTCACCGCTGGCGCTGGCTGCTGGAGCCGGCAGGCGAGGGCAAGACCACCGTGACCGAGACGTTCGACTACTCCACCGCGGCCTCGCCGCTGGCGATCGAGCTGATGGGCTTCCCGAAATGCAACGCCGACGGCATCGAGAAGACCCTCGCCCGGCTTACGAAGATGTTCCCCGGCTGACCGCAATGCGGCGTGAGCTGTACCGCGTTCGGCGGTAGGCGCGGACAGTTAGTTGTAGTGTGCTAAATGTTAGGATTCTACAACTACCTTCTGTGAAGGGGTACCGTGCCGGAGCTCAGCCGTCGGCGGCGCCAGATCGTGCTGGCGGTCTGCTGCATGAGCCTGTTCATCGTCGGGCTCGACAACACGATCGTGAACCTGGCGCTGCCCTCCATTCAGCACGATCTCGGCGCGTCCGTGTCGAGCCTGCAGTGGACGATCGACGCCTACACGCTCGTGCTCGCGAGCCTGCTCATGCTGTCGGGCTCGACGGCCGACCGGCTCGGGCGGCGGCGCACGTTCCAGACGGGCCTCGTGCTCTTCGGCGTCGGCTCGCTGCTGTGCGGTCTCGCGCCGAGCGTGGGCCTGCTCATCGCGTTCCGCGCGCTGCAGGCCATCGGCGGGTCGATGCTCAACCCGGTGGCGATGTCGATCGTCACCAACACGTTCACGGACCCGAAGGAGCGCGGGCGCGCGATCGGCATGTGGGGCGCCACCATGGGGTTGTCCATGGCCGTGGGTCCGGTGCTGGGCGGGCTTCTCGTGGGCGCGGCCGGCTGGCGCTCGATCTTCTGGATCAACGTGCCGGTCGTCATCGCGGCGGTCGTGCTCACCGCGGTGTTCGTGCCGGAGTCGCGCGCGCCGCGGCCGCGCCGGATCGACCCGGTGGGCCAGCTGCTGGTGATCGTGTTCCTCGCCGGGCTGACCTACGGCATCATCGAGGGCCGCGACGCCGGGTACGGCTCGCCGCAGATCCTCGTCGCGTTCGTGCTCGCCCTGGTCTCGGTGGCTGTGTTCGTGCCGTACGAACGAAGGCGGCGAGACCCGCTGCTGGAGCCGCGGTTCTTCCGCAGCGCACCGTTCTCCGGCGCCACGCTCACGGCGGTGTCCGGCATCGCGGCGATGGCCGGGTTCCTCTTCCTCAACTCGCTCTACCTGCAGGACACCCGCGGCTTCAGCGCCCTGCACGCGGGCCTGCTCACGCTGCCGATGGCCATCATGTGCGCGATCTGCGCGCCCATCTCCGGCCGGCTCGTGGGCACCCGCGGCGCGCGGCTGCCGCTGGTGGGCGCGGGGATCGGCACCGTGATCGGCGCGCTGCTGATGCTCGACCTGTCCTCGACCACGCCGCTGTGGCGGCTGATCATCGCCTACGTCGTGTTCGGCATCGGGTTCGGCCTGGTCAACGCCCCGATCACCTACGCGGCGGTGTCCGGCATGCCGCGCTCGCAGGCCGGGGTCGCCGCCGCGATCGCCTCGACGAGCCGCCAGGTCGGCACGTCGCTGGGCGTGGCGGTGATCGGCGCGGTCGTCACCGCTCGCGTGCACGGCCCGTTCGCCGGCGGCCTCGCGGCAGCCAGCCACGCCGGCTGGTGGATCATCGGCGGCTGCGGGTTGCTGGTGCTCGTGCTGGGGCTGGTGACCACCACGCGCTGGGCGTACGCCACGGCGCGGCGCGTGGGCGTCGAAGAGGAAGCCGACTCGGGACTGGTCCGGGCCTGACATGGGCACGGAGTCCGACCTCGAGGTCGCCACCCGCGTGTGGGCCCGCGTGCGCGCGCTGGTGCTCGACCGCCACGAACGCAAGCGTGAAGTGTGCGAAGCGCTCGGCATGAGCTTCATCAAGATCAAGGCGCTGCGCCGGGTCGCGGCCCGGGCGCTGACGATGAGCGAGCTGAGCGAGCAGCTCAACACCGACCGGCCCTACACCACGCACGTCGTGGACGAGCTCGTCCGCCGCGGCCTCGTGCTGCGCGAACCGCACCCCGAGGACCGGCGCAGCCGCGTCGTCACCGTCACGGCCCCCGGCGCCGTGGCCGCGGCCCAGGCCGAGCGCATCCTGGGGGAGCCGCCGAAGTCGATGCTCGCGCTGTCGTCGGCGGAGCTGGCCGAGCTGGACCGCCTGATCGCCCAGGTCACCGACGACTGACCCGACCACCCCCATGTGGCGTTGGTTGCGCTGAGCGCACCCGATGCGGCGTTCGGTGCGTTTGAGCGCACCGAACACCACATCGGGCTGCATCGGGGCGGTGCTAGCGGAAGCTGATCTGCAGCACCGGTTCGCTGGTGGCGGCGAAGAAGTCGTTGCCCTTGTCGTCGATGACGATGAAGGCGGGGAAGTCCTCGACCTCGATCTTCCACACGGCTTCCATGCCGAGCTCGGCGTACTCGAGCACGTCGACCTTCTTGATGCAGTCCTTGGCCAGCCGCGCGGCCGGGCCGCCGATCGAGCCCAGGTAGAAACCACCGTGGTTCTGGCACGCGGCGGTGACCTGCTTGGAGCGGTTGCCCTTCGCGAGCATCACCATCGAGCCGCCCGCGGCCTGGAACTGCTCGACGTAGGAGTCCATGCGCCCGGCCGTGGTGGGGCCGAACGAACCGGACGCGTAGCCGTCGGGCGTCTTCGCCGGGCCGGCGTAGTACACCGGGTGGTCCTTGAGGTACTGCGGCATCTCCTCGCCGGCGTCGAGGCGCTCGGCGATCTTCGCGTGCGCGATGTCGCGCGCGACGACCAGCGGCCCGGACAGCGACAGCCGCGTCTTCACCGGCAGCTGCGAGAGCTGCGCGCGGATCTCGTCCATCGGGCGGTTGAGGTCCACGCTCACGACCTCGTCGGACAGGTCGTCCTCGGTCACGTCGGGCAGGAACTGCGCCGGGTCGCGCTCGAGCTGCTCGATGAACACACCGTCGGCGGTGATCTTGGCCTTGGCCTGGCGGTCGGCCGAGCACGAGACCGCGATGCCGACCGGGCAGCTCGCACCGTGGCGCGGCAGGCGGATCACGCGCACGTCGTGGCAGAAGTACTTGCCGCCGAACTGCGCGCCGATGCCGAACTGGCGCGTCATCTCCAGCACCTGCTGCTCGAGGCTCGGGTCGCGGAACGCGTGCCCCAGCTCTGAACCCTCGGTCGGGAGGGTGTCGAGGTAGCGCGCCGAAGCCAGCTTCGCGACCTTCAGGTTGAACTCCGCCGACATGCCGCCGACGACGATCGCCAGGTGGTACGGCGGGCACGCCGCGGTGCCGAGGCTGCGCAGCTTCTCGTCCAGGAACCGCGCGAGCCGCTTGGGGTTCAGGACGGCCTTGGTCTCCTGGTACAGGAACGTCTTGTTCGCGCTCCCGCCGCCCTTGGCCATGAACAGGAACTCGTAGGAGGGATCGCCTTCACCGTCTTTGTGGTACAGCTCGACCTGCGCCGGCAGGTTGGTGCCGGTGTTGCGCTCTTCCCAGAAGTTGGTGGGCGCCATCTGCGAATAGCGCAGGTTCAGCTGCTGGTAGGCGTCGAAGATGCCCTCCGACAGGGCCCGCTCGTCGTCACCTCCGGTCAGCACGCCCTCGGACCTCTTGCCGATGACGATGGCCGTGCCGGTGTCCTGGCACATCGGCAGCACGCCGCCGGCCGAGATGGCCGCGTTGCGCAGCAGGTCCATCGCGACGAACCGGTCGTTGCCGCTCGCCTCGGGGTCGTCGACGATCGCCCGCAGCTGCTGCAGGTGTGACGTACGCAACAGGTGCTGGATGTCCGTGATGGCGGTGCGCGCGAGCGTGGTCAGCGCCGCGGGGTCGACCTTGAGGAACTTCCGGCCGGCCGCTTCGACGGTTTCGACGCCGTCGGCGGTGACCAGCCGGTACTCGGTGGTGGTGTCCTTGCCCAGCGGCAGGACTTCGGTGTGCTGAAACGTGGTGGACGGCACAGCCAGGCTCCTTTGCCCTGATCGGGATCCGACCACGGTACTCAGCGGTCTCCGGCGCCCCGCACACCCGCGCGGCGACTGTGTTGCAGGGCACTTCGGGAGTTTGGTTCGGGAGGCCGGGCCCACCCCGACGGACCCGACCTCCCGGGGAAAGCGGCCGGATGCGTACACCCGCCGCGTGGCTCACACCTGGCGTTCCGTTCGCCTAGCACGACAGTCTCGTGACGTAGGTCATAAGTCAACGCGGCCGAACGGGTGTTGCCCACTGGTTGCTACCCACTCACCAACAGGCTCAAACGCCCGTGATCGTTCGCCGCGCCCCGCCTGCGAAAACGGGTCGAAGACGGCCCGAAAACGGCCCGGGAACGCCGAAGACCCCGTGGACCGGGGGCCACGGGGTCTTCGGGGTTTCAACGACTTAGGACGCGTACGCGCGCAGGCGGTCGGCTCGCTCGCCCTGGCGGAGCTTCGCCATGACCTCACGCTCGATCTGACGCACGCGCTCGCGCGAGAGACCGAAGTGCTTGCCGATCTGGTCCAGCGTGCGGGGCTGGCCGTCGTCGAGGCCGTAGCGCAGGCGGATGACGTGCTGTTCGCGGTCGTCGAGCGTCGCGAGGACGCGGCGCAGGTCGTCCTGCAGGAGACCGGAGATGACGGCGCTCTCGGCGTCGGTCGCTTCGGAGTCCTCGATGAAGTCGCCCAGCGGGGCGTCTTCCTCGGCGCCCACGGGCATGTCGAGGCTCACCGGGTCGCGCGACTGGTCGAGCAGGTCCGAGATCTTGTGCACCGGGATGCCCGACTCGGCGGCCAGCTCTTCGTGCGTCGCGTCACGGCCGAGCTGCTGGTGCAGGTCGCGGCGAATGCGGGCGAGCTTGTTGACCTGCTCCACGAGGTGGACCGGCAGCCGGATGGTGCGACCCTGGTCGGCCATCCCCCTGGTGATGGCCTGGCGGATCCACCAGGTGGCGTAGGTCGAGAACTTGAACCCCTTGGAGTAGTCGAACTTCTCCACCGCGCGGATCAGACCCAGGTTCCCCTCCTGGATCAGGTCGAGCAGCGGCATCCCCCGGCCGGTGTAGCGCTTCGCGAGCGAGACCACGAGGCGGAGGTTGGCCTCCAGCAGGTGGTTCTTCGCCACGTGCCCGTCGCGCACCAGCGCGGTGAGCTCGGTGCGGCGCTTGGCCGTGAGGTCTTCGGCGGTGTCGAGCATGTGCTGCGCGAACACGCCCGCCTCGATGCGCTTGGCCAGCTCGACCTCGTCGGCCGCGGTGAGCAGCGCGGTCTTGCCGATGCCGTTCAGGTACACGCGCACCAGGTCGGCGGCCGGGCTTTGGGCGTCGAGGTCGGCGTCCGTGAGCGTCCCCACACTCGCGGGTTCCTCGTTCTGCTGTGCTGGAATCCCACGCTCGCGAATCCCGCGCGCTTCGCGTTCGAGAGTCTGGACTGACATTCTCTGCCTCCCCGGTCACGGGCTGAACGTGTCTCGCCTGTACTGCGCCTTCGGTGTCGGGCCCTGTGGAAACCCTGACCGCCGGCCCAGCCGGCTTAGCTGGACACTTGTGGTAACGCGTCGGGTTTCCAAAACGTTCCCGGCTCGCTGAAGAAAGGACGGGCACACCCGTCGACCGGTTGCTCCACCAAAACTGAGCTTTTGCTGAGAAGCGCGCCACAGCGGGAATAATCATGAGAATTCCATGAGAATCCGCGCATGAGGTGAACCACTCGGTGCCCGGATACGTTCCCGGGCACCGAGAGCGGCGCAGCGGAAGTGGTCTAGACCTCGACGAGAACGGTGAACGGACCGTCGTTCACGCTCTCCACCGCCATCATCGCGCCGAAGCGCCCGGTGGCCACGGATGCCCCGCGGTCACGCAACTCCAGCACTACCGCGTCCACCAGGGGCTCGGCCACTTCCGGGCGCGCGGCGGCGACAAAGGACGGCCGGCGGCCCTTGCGCGTGTCGCCGTAGAGCGTGAACTGGGACACCACCAGCAACGGCGCGCCCGCGGTCGCGCAGGACTGCTCGTCGCGCAGGATCCGCAGTTCGTGGAGCTTGCGCGCCATCGTCGCCGCTTTCACCCGATCGTCGTCGGCGTGAATTCCCAGCAGCACCAACAGTCCCGGTTCTTCGAGCGCGCCGATCACCTCTTCCTCGACCGTGACACTCGCCCGGGTGACCCGCGCCGCGACGGCCCTCACCGCGACGTCGAAGAGCCGGCCGGCACGAGCATCCCGTGCCGCACGAGCTCCCGCACCACGGGCAGCGCGGCGGCGGCCAGCTCGGCCGGGTCGAGGCCCTGCGCGGCCGCCAGCAGCTCCACGAGGTCCTCCAGCGCCAGCACGCCCCGGCAGCCGGCCAGCAGCCGCGTGGCGAGCTCGTCGACCTCGTGCTGCCACCCGGGTCCGTCGGTGCGGTGCAGGCGCCGCACGGTGGTCTCCCAGCCCTCGTCGCCGGGGGAGTCGACGCGTTCCAGCAGCACGCTGTCGGGCACGCGGAAGGCGGTCTCCATGAGCTCGTCGCCGTGCGTGCGCAGCCAGTCGACGCGGTCGAGCCAGTTCGCGGCCTCCGGGCCGAGCGGGTCGTCGTAGGCCTGGCGCAGGTCTTCGCACACCACGGTCGGCGTCTTCCCGGCCGCGCGGCGGAGCGTGACGAAGCCGAAGCCGATGCCCTGCACGCGGTTCTCGGTGAACCAGTCGAGCCAGGCGGCGGCCTTCACGCGGCCTTCGGGCGAGCGCGGGTCGATGCCCTCGTCGCGCAGCCAGGTGCCCACGTACAGCGCGGGGTCGGCGACGTCGCGCTGCACGAACCAGGCGTCCGTCTCCGCCGGCAGCCAGCGCGCCACCCGATCGGCCCAGTCCTCACCGCCCGTGTGGAGCCAGGAAGCCAGCAGCTGCCCCGTGCCGCCGTCGTTGAGGAACCCCGGCAGCTGGCGCACGACGAGCGCGCTGGCGTCGTCGCCGGCCAGGCCCGAGTCGCGATAGGTGTAGTCCACGCGCGGTGGTCCGACCACGAACGGCGGGTTGCACACGATCTGGTCGAACCGGCGCCGCGCGACCGGCGCGAACCACTCGCCGCGCACCAGCTCCACGTCGAGCTCGTTGAGCCGGAACGTGCCGGCGGCCAGCGCCAGCGCCCGCGCGGAGACGTCCGTGGCCGTCACGCGCTGGGCGTGGCGCGTGGCGTGCAGGGCCTGCACGCCGTTGCCGGTGCCGACGTCGAGCAGGGTGCCGACCGGGCGCCGGCTGGTGGCGCGGATGAGGCTGAGCGAGGCGTGGCCGACGCCGAGCACGTGGTCCTCGGGCACGGCGTGGCCGAGCATGTCGGCGTCGAGGTCGGCCACGACCCACCACGAGCCCTCCTCGTCGCCGTGCGGGCGGATGTCCAGGGCGGCTTTGTACCCGTCCGTGTCGGCGGCGAGGATGCCCGCGGCGACGGCGGCTTCCGGGGTCAGCGGCGAAAAAGCGGACTCCACGGACTTTTCGGGCTCGGTGAGGCCGAGGAGGAACAGCCGCACGAGCGTGCCGAGGTCGCCCGCGTCGAGGCTCGCGCGCCGGGCGGGCTCGGGCTCGCCGCGGCCGAGCGCCGCGTGGGCCGCGCCACCGAGGGCGTCGACCACCCCGTCGGCGTCGTACTCGGCGCGCCGGAAGGCCTCGCGCAACCGCGCGCAGACGTCGTCGGACAGGTCGGGCAGAGGCGTGTTCGTGCTCACGGTGGGTAAGCCTGCCACGATGGGTTCCGTGACCTCCCATCCCGTCGAACGTGTCCTCGCCCCGCTCGCCGCGGCCCTGCCCGGCCTCGAGGCGCTCTACGTCGACTTCCACCGCCACCCCGAGCTGGCGTTCGCCGAGACCCGCACCGCGGCCGAGCTGGCGCGCCGGCTCGGCGCCGACGGGTTCGAGGTCCACCCCGGCGTCGGCCGCACCGGCGTGGTCGGCGTGCTGCGCAACGGCGAAGGCCCCACGGTGATGCTGCGCGCCGACATCGACGCGCTGCCGGTCGAGGAGAAGACCGGCCTCGAGTACGCGAGCACCGCGCGCGGCGTCGACGAGGCGGGCAACGACGTGCCCGTGATGCACGCCTGCGGGCACGACATGCACGCCACCTGGCTCTCGGGCGCCGCGAGCCTGCTCGCCGCCGGGCGCGAGGAGTGGTCCGGCACGCTGCTGGTCGTGTTCCAGCCGGCGGAAGAGGGCAACGGCGGGGCGTCCGAGATGATCGCCGACGGCCTGTTCGACCTGGCCGGGAGCCCCGACGTCGTCTTCGGCCAGCACCTCGTGCCCGGCCCGGCCGGCTGGGTCCTCACCAGACCGGGTGTGCTCATGGCGGCGTCCGACACCCTGCGCATCACGCTGCACGGGCGCGGCGGCCACGGCTCGCGGCCCGAGACCACCGTGGACCCGGCCGTGATGGCGGCCTCGGTGGTGCTCAAGCTGCAGACGGTGGTCTCCCGCGAGGTCGCGGCCACCGAACCGGCCGTGGTCACCGTGGGCTCGCTGCACGTCGGCTCGGTCGGCAACGTCATCGCCGACGACGCCGTGCTCGAAGTCAACACCCGCGCCTTCGACGACGCGGTGCTGCTGCGGCTGCGCGCGGCCATCGAACGCATCGTGAACGCCGAGGCCGTGGGCGCGAACGCACCGAAGCCGCCGACGGTCGAGCTGCTCAACTCCTACCCGGCGACCTCGAACGACGAAACCGCTTCCGACGAGCTCACCGAGGTCTTCCGCGGGCACTTCGCCGAAGGCACCGTGCTGCCCGCACCGCTCGTGACCGGCAGCGAGGACTTCGGCGAGTTCGGCGCGGCGGCCGGGGTGCCGTCGGTGTTCTGGCTGGTCGGGGGCTTCGAGCCGCAGGAGGTGATCACGGCGATGACCGAGGGCCGCTTCGAGACCGACATCCCGTCGAACCACTCGCCGCGCTTCGCGCCGATCCTGCACCCGACGCTGCGCGCGGGCGTCGAAACGCTCGTCGTCGCCGCGTTGTCACGGATGTCCCACCCGGGTGTCGGATGACGGCCCGGAGTGGGAGCATGAACGGTGGAGGTGGTGCTGTGAACGAGCCCGCCCGAGGTTCCGATCCCCGCCCGGCCCCGGTGCTGATCACCGAGGCAGAACCGTCCTACGAAGATCAGCTGGCCGCGCGCAAGAAGAAGTACATCATCATGATGGTGTGCCGCATTCCGTGCCTGATCCTGGCCGGGCTGACCTACCACACGTGGTGGCTCGCGGTCACGTTCCTCGTGATCTCCGTGCCGCTGCCGTGGATCGCGGTGCTGATCGCCAACGACCGGCCGCCGCGCAAGACGCAGAACGTCAACCGCTACGAGCGGGAGGCGAAGCAGATCGAGAACCGCGAACACCGGGTGATCGACGGCTGACCCGTTCTCGTGAGTGCTGCCGCGGGACTTCCGGACAGCACTCACGAGCAGGCGGCTTCACCCGGGCTGGGGGCCGAGGCGGCTCACGGCCAGCGCGCCCAGTCGCGTCCCCGCGCGCAGTACGTCTACAGTGGACTGTCCGGCGAGCCAGGTGGTGAGGACACCGGCGTCGAACGCGTCGCCGGCGCCCGTGGAGTCCACGCAGTCGGCTTCGACCGCGGGCACGGTGGTCACGCCGTGGGTGTCGACCCAGGCGGCGCCGCCGAGGCCCGCCGTCACCACGACCGCGCCGACGGTGCCGAGCAGCTCCTTGGCCGACAGCGGATCGGCCGAACCCGTGAGCGCCACCAGTTCCTCGGTGTTGGGCATGAGCAGGTCGGTGCCGCGCACGTCGTCGAGGAACGCCGCCGGGTCGTGGATGTGCGCGGCCGCCTGGGGATCGACCGACGTGGTGAGCCCGGCCGCCTTCGCCGCCGCCAGAGCGGCGAGGCCGGCGGGCCGGGAAGACGGGTCGAGCAGCACGTAGCCCGACAGGTGCAGGTGGCTCGCGCCGGCCAGCGCCTCCGGGGTCACGTCCTCGGGCCGGAAGCGTTTGTTCGCACCGCGGTCGGCGAGCATGCTGCGCTGTCCTTCGGCGTCCATCATCACGACGACGCAGCACGTGGCCGCCTCGGGGTCGACCGCGAACGCGCAGCGAACGCCCGTCGCCTCCAGCTCGGCCTTGATCAGCCGGCCGCCGGAGTCGTCGCCGATGCGGGCCACCAGCGTGGTGTCGGCGCCCAGGGAACGCAGCCACAGCGCGGTGTTCGCGCCGGCGCCGCCGCCGGTGAAGCGGATCTGCGCGCGGGCGTCGCCGCCGTGGGGGAGCGGTTCGTCGTGCCGGGCGACCACGTCGAGGCCGGCGTCGCCGACCACCACGATGCCGGTCACGCCCGCACCGCCAGCGCGACGGCGACCTCGGTGGCCAGCTTCGCGTTGTTGAGCACGAGGGCTTCGTTCGCGTCGATGCTCACACCGCCGCTCGCGGTGTGGAAGTGCTCCAGCAGCGCGGGGGTCACGTCGGAGCCGTGCACGCCGCCGTCGCGCAGCTTCGCGAGCCCGTCGGCCAGCAGCCGGTCGTGGAGTTCACGGTCCATTTCGGACTCTTCCGGGATGGGATTCGTGAGCAGCACACCGGAATCCGCGTACGCGCGGTGCGCGGCGATCACGGCGGCGGCTTCCTTCGCGTCGTCCACGCGCCAGCCGACCGGGTGGCCCGACGAGCGGAGGTAGAACGCGGGGAACTCGTCGGTGCGGTAGCCCAGCACCGGCACGGAGTTGGTCTCCAGCACTTCCAGCGTCGCCGCGATGTCGAGCACCGACTTCACGCCGGAGCACACCACGACCGTCGGCACCTTCGCGAGCACACCGAGGTCCGCCGACACGTCCCAGCTCTGCGCCGCGCCGAGGTGCACCCCGCCGAGGCCCCCGGTGGCGAAGACGCCGATCCCGGCCGCGGCGGCCAGCGCCGACGTGCCCGCCACGGTGGTCGCGCCCGAGCGGCCGAGGCCGACGGCCGGGCCGAGGTCGCGCAGCGAGAGCTTGTCCAGTCCGGCGCCGGGCGCGCAGACGCGCTCCAGTTCCGCGGGCGACAGGCCGATCACCGGACGTCCGTCGAGCACGGCGATCGTGGCCGGCACGGCACCGCCTTCGCGCACGACCTGCTCCAGGCGGTGGGCGACGTCGAGGTTGCGGGGGTGGGGCAGCCCGTGCGACAGGATGGTGCTCTCGAGGGCGACGACGGGGTGGCCGTCACGCAACGCCGAGGCGACCTCCTCGTGGAGGAAGAGTTGTGTGGTCACGGACGGACATCATCGGTGATCGCCGGCGTGCTCCCGCCAGCGGGTCAGCTCGGCCGTCAGGTTGCGCCGCGCGGCCGTCTCCCAGCGTGCCCGCGCGGTTTCGCTGCGGTACAGCAGGGGCCGGGCCAGCAGGTTCGCCAGCACCGCCGTCCGCCCGGCGGCCCACGCCGGGTCGTCGTACTTCGCGTACTCGCGGCGGACGGCGGCGGCGTACTCGGCGTAGGCCGCGGGGGTCGCGCCCAGGATCGCGAGGTCGGCGTCGAGCAGGGCGGTGGCCGCTTCGTCGTCTTCCGGGGCTTCGTGGGCCGCGGTGGCGAGCACGAGAACCTCGGCACGCCGGACGTGCTGCGCGCCGGCGCCCGCCCGGGTGAGCCAGTGGCGCAGCCAGCCGGCGCTCGCGCGTTCGTCCTCGCCCGGCACGGCGTCGTAGACCACGTCGTGCGCCCACGCGGCGAGTGTGACGGCGGCGCGTTCGGCTTCGGGGAGGCCTTCGGTCAGGACGGCGCTGTCCCGCGCGACGGCCGTGGCGTGGGCGAGGTCGTGGTAGTGCCGGTGTGGTTCGCCGTAGCGCGCTTCGAGGTCGCGCCAGGCTTCCCGGGCCACGTCCTCGTCGCCGCCGGCGTGCGCGACCGCGGTGCCCCAGGTGGTCACGGCGTGAACTCCCATCGTGTCGGCGAGGTCGTGAAGTTCTTCTCCCGCAAGGCGAACACCGTCTCGGGCCGCACCCGCACGGACGCGTTCACGGCCGGGTCGAGGAAGTCGATGCCGTACGCCGTCCCGTACTTGGCGTTCATCGCGTCGAGGAACTCCCGGATCTCGTCGGCCTCGGTGACGACCTCGGCCGGGCCCGCGAGCACCACGGGCTCTTCGGGGTCCTCCGTCGCGACGGACACGGCCGAGCCGGCCGCGACGTTGCGCGCCTTCACCGAGCGCAGCGACGAGGAGAACCACAGCACCTCGCCGGTCCACACGGCCCACACGGGCATGAGGTGGGGCAGGCCCGCGGCGGTCACCGTGGCGAGCCAGTAGTCGTGGGAGGCGCGCAACCGCTCGTCGGCCCAGCGCCACGGCAGCAGCCCGGCCGAAGCGGGGGCGATGCCGTAGCCCGGCATGTGCGGCCTGGTCGCGGTCGGTCCGTCCATGACGCGGCTCCCGCCGTCGGTGCCCGTGAGTGCCCCTGGGTGCCCTGACCCTAGTCCCGCGGCCGGAGATTCCGGCACCCGCGCGACTGAGGCATGATGGACGCGTGAGCACCGAGACGCTGACGAAGCCGGAGACCGACAGCACCGAGTCGACCGACGACGACTCCCCGAAGATGTTCCACTACGTGCGCAAGAACAAGATCGCCGAGAGCGCGGTCATGGGCACGCACGTGGTGGCGCTCTGCGGCGAGGTCTTCCCGGTCACGAAGTCGCCCAAGCCGGGTTCCCCGGTCTGCCCGGCCTGCAAGGAGATCTACGACGGCCTCCGCCCCGGCGGGGACGAGTAGGCAGGCAGGCCCCGACGACCCGCCCCGGGCGTGGCCGCGCAGGCACGCCCGGGCGGACAAACGTGAAAATCATTCACCCGGTGGCTGTGGAGCCGGGGAAGAACTGGTAGATCTGCGATCCCGCCAGTTCCTTCCCGCAGCAGGAGACCTCCACATGCGCAGAACCGGGATCGTCCTCGCCCTCGTCGTGGTGCTCGCGGCCGCCGTGCCGGGGCTCGCCCAGGCCGTCACCGGGTGGACCGCCGTCGGGTCCGACCGCGCCCGCCCGCTCGACGAGAGCCAGGGCCTCGCCACGATCGTCCGCCCGTCGGGCACCACCATCCGCTACACCGGCGTCTCCACGGTCGACGTCGGGCTGGCCGTGCAGGGCTGGAACCACGTCGGCGACCCGGGCTCGGCGCAGGGCTGGTACGTGGAGCCCTACCAGCGCGACGACCGCGGCGCGAAGCTCTTCCGCGTGCAGGCGCCCGACGGCACGCAGACCGACTACAAGCACGCGCTGGAGCCGTGGGAGGCGAGCAACAACTCGTTCGCCGCCGTCTCGCCCGACGCGCGGTGGCTGGTGGCCGGCGAGTGGGGCACGATGGACCGCCTCCTCGTGCACCCGATGCCCGGCGTGGCGTTCACCGACCCGTCGCAGAACCTGCCCTACGCCTCCGCGATCCGCCTCGACCACCAGGTCCGTGATGTGCAGGGCTGCGACTTCGTCACGGCCACGCGCCTGATGTGCGCCTCCGACGACCCCGACGGCAGCCTCTTCGGCGCCACCAAGCCGCTCCTGCAGGTCGACCTCGGCGCGCCGCTCTCGGGCTCCGACGTGACCGGCCACGTGACGTCTCTGGGCCGGCTGCCGCTGCAGAGCGGCTGCAGCGGCACCTTCGAGGTCGAGGGCATCGATTTCGACGAGCGCGACAGCACCCTGCGCGTGATCGTGATGTCGCCGAGCGTCTGCATCGCGGTGGACAGCAAGACCTGGCGGTTCCGGCAGGGCTGAGCCAAGGCCGGGAAGGGCACCGCTACGGAACCGGGGTGCCCTTCACGGCAGCTTGCGCACGGCGTCGGCATCGGCGTCCTCGACGTGACCGGACCGCTCGGGCCGTTCGCCTGCCGCGTCCTCTTCCGGAACCGCTTCCCCGGGCGGCTCTTCGGGGTCGGCGTCCGCGGCGCGTTTGGGGCGCCGCAACGGGATCGTGGTGCGGTCCCAGAGCGTGCGCCCCTCCTCTGCCCGCATGCGCTCGTTGGCCCGCTCCATCTCCAGCCGGCGCCACTTGCGGCGCTGGCGCCGGGTCGCCTTGGCGGGCCACAGTTCCTGGATCGCGCTGTTGAAGTACGCGCCGCCGACCACGGCCAGGCCGATGAAGAACATCAGCAGCAGGAACGCGATCGGCGCGGCGAGCGCGCCGTAGGTGTAGCCGGTCTTGGTGATCCAGTTGAGGTAGATGCGCAACCCGATGCTGGAGACCAGGAACACGAGCATCGCGAGCACCGCGCCCGGCAGCCCGCGGTGCCAGGGCAGCCGCCGCGGCAGCGCCAGCTTGTACAGCGTGGTCAGCGCCAGCACGATCATCACGCCCAGTACGGGGTAGTAGAGCGTGCCGACCCACGCCGACACCGTGTCGCGCCAGGCGACGGGGAAGAACTCCGGCAGCAGGTCCGGTCCGATCGCCAGCAGCGGCAGCCCGACGACGAGGATCACGAGCCCGCACAGGTACAGCAGCAGCGCGAAGATCCGTTGCCACACCTCGTTGCGCACGCCGTACTGGTCGTGGGCGACGGTGATGGCGTCGACGAACGACGACATCGCCGACGAACCCGCCCACAGCGAGATGACGAAGCCCACCGACACGATCTCGCCCTTGCCGACCGTGAGGATGCTGTTCACCGTCGGCTCGATGATCTCCTGCACCGCGTTCGTGCTGAAGATGGTGCGGGAGAACGTGATGATGCGGTCGTGCACGGCCGTGACGACACCCTGGCCGAACCACTCGCCGACGAAACCGAGGCTGCCCAGCAGCCCGAGCAGCAGGGGCGGGAGCGAGAGCGTCTGCCAGAAGGCGGCTTCGGCGGCCTCGGAGAAGATGTTGCCGTCCCAGGCCTTGGCGAAGGTGCGCGTGATGAGGCGCCACGGCCCTTTGCGTGCCGTCTTCGTCGCCGTCGCCGCCCCGGCGTCCGGTCTCACCTCACCCATGGTGGGTCCCAGCATGGTCCATTCGCGGGAATTTGGCTCGTCGCGGGTCCCCTCTCCGGGCGTGTCGGGTGACACCACCCGTGGCGGTGGCGGGCGCCGCGGTGCCCGGAAGGTAAGCTGCCCGAAGTGCCCTCACCGCAGTCGCCGGCGTCGAAGCCGGTACCACAGTGGGGGTTTTCGCACGTCACGGCCGCGGTTCGCGGCCCGGGGAGGGGGTGAGCGAGGTTGTCCGAGACGACGACGCAGGGGGTCCTCGGGGCACCACCCGCCGAGAAGGACTCGACCGCGCGACCGCTGCGCGCGTGGCAGCGCCGGGCGCTCACGAAGTACCTCTCGAGCAAGCCGAAGGACTTCCTCGCGGTCGCGACGCCCGGCGCCGGCAAGACCGTGTTCGGTCTGCGCATCGCCGCCGAGCTGTTGTCGGACCGCACGATCGAGGCGGTCACGATCGTCACGCCGACCGAGCACCTCAAGCACCAGTGGGCGGCCTCGGCCGCGGCGGCCGGGATCCCGATCGACTCGAACTTCCGCAACACCACGGGTGTCACGTCGTCGGACTACCTCGGCGTCGCCGTCACCTACGCGCAGGTCGCCGCGCACCCGACGCTGCACCGCGTGCGCACCGAGAACCGCAAGACGCTGGTCATCCTCGACGAGGTCCACCACGGCGGCGACGCGAAGTCGTGGGGCGACGCGGTGCGTGAGGCCTTCACCCCCGCACGCCGGCGGCTGGCGCTGACCGGGACCCCGTTCCGCAGTGACGACTCGGCCATCCCGTTCGTCACCTACGAGCCCGACGCAGGTGGCTTCCAGCGCAGCAAGGCCGATCATTCGTACGGCTACGCCGACGCGCTGGCCGACGGCGTGGTCCGGCCGGTCGTGTTCCTGGCCTACTCCGGCGAGGCCTCGTGGCGGACCAGCGCGGGCGAGGAGTTCACCGCGCGGCTGGGCGAGCCGCTCACGGCCGAGCAGAACGCGCGCGCGTGGCGCACCGCGCTGGACCCGTCGGGCGAGTGGATCCCCGCGGTGCTGCAGGCGGCCGACACGCGGCTGTCGCAGGTGCGCCAGGGCGTGCCGGACGCGGGCGGCCTGGTGATCGCGACGGACCAGGAGTCGGCGCGCGCGTACGCGAAGATCCTGCAGCGCATCTCGGGGGAGATGCCGACGCTGGTGCTGTCGGACGACCCGAAGGCGTCGGGCCGCATCAAGGAGTTCTCGGAGACCAACGAGCGCTGGATAGTGGCCGTCCGCATGGTCTCCGAAGGCGTCGACGTGCCGCGCCTGGCGGTCGGCGTGTACGCCACCAGCGCGTCGACCCCGCTGTTCTTCGCGCAGGCCATCGGCCGCTACGTGCGGGCCCGGAAGAAGGGCGAGACGGCGAGCGTCTTCCTGCCCAGCGTGCCCGTGCTGCTGGAGCTCGCGAGCGAGCTTGAGGCGCAGCGCGACCACGTGCTCGGCAAGCCCCACCGCGAGAAGGACGGCTGGGAGGACGAGCTGCTCGCCCAGGCCAACCGCACGGAGGACGAACCGGGCGAAGAGGAGAAGGCGTTCACCTCGCTCGGCGCCTCGGCTGAGCTCGATCAGGTGATTTACGACGGTAACTCGTTCGGGACCGCCGTCTTCTCCGGCTCCGACGAGGAGCAGGAGTACCTCGGCCTGCCCGGGCTGCTCGAACCGGACCAGGTCCGCGCCCTGCTGCGCAAGCGGCAGGAGGAGCAGCTCTCGGACGCCAACCGCCGCAAGCCGGAGGCCGAGAAGGCCGCTCCGGCGCCCGCGCGGCCCCAGTCGGTGAGCGAGCGCCTCGGTTCGCTGCGCAAGGAGCTCAACGCGCTGGTCGGCGTCTACCACCACCGCACGAAGAAGGCCCACGGCGCCATCCACAACGAGCTACGCAGGGTGTGCGGCGGCCCGCCGACCGCCATGGCGACGGTGGAGCAGCTCGAAGAGCGGATCGTCACGCTGCGTTCCTGGTGACGCTTGCTCCGTTCGAGGGTCCCGGGCGACCGTCCGGGGGACCCGGAGCGGGGCCGACCCGCGCGATGGCCCGGCCGGTGCCCGAATCCTGCCCGCCTGAGCGTGGCGCGTGGATCGGCTGCGCGTAACGGGATTTGCGCACCGAACGTGTCCGGGGGACTCCGCTGGGGCGCCAAGGGGCGTTCAGCTCACGAAGAGTCAGCGAAGTCGATCTCGTCACGCTCGGTGCGCACTGGCGATCACTCCGTCAGTGGATTTACCCTTTCCGGGCTGTGTTCGGGCCGTGTTGCAGAACCGTGTCCAATTGGTGTCATTTAATCGATCCAGCTATCTTCCGCGAAGCTGCTCAGCGGCATATGTTGTCGGCCACAACATATGCGCGTCGGTGCGCCGGGTCTTCCGGATCACCGCCCCGCGAGCATGATCCGGAAGGAACGAGGATGCGCAGCAGAACCCTTACCCTCCTTGCCGCCACGGTGAGCGCCGGCCTGGTGCTGACCGCGTGCGGTGCCAACTCGAACTCCGGGGGCACGGGGGACAGCTCCGCCTCCGGCTCGGCTTCCGCTCCCGCCGGTGGCGGCGCCAACGGCAAGGTCGGCGTGATCCTGCCCGAGACCGCCACCTCCGCCCGGTGGGAGGCGTTCGACAAGCCGATGCTCCAGGCCGCTCTCTCGGCCCAGGGCTTCAGCGCCGACATCCAGAACGCCCAGGGCGACAACCAGAAGTTCTCGACCCTCGCCGACGGCTTCATCAGCCAGGGCGTCAAGGTCCTGATCATCGCCCCGTCCGACCCGGCCGTCGGTGCCGCGATCGAGGCCAAGGCGAAGACCGCGGGCATCCCGGTCATCGACTACGACCGCCCGAGCCTCGGCGGTTCGGCCGACTACTACGTCTCGTTCGACAACGAGAAGGTCGGCGAGCTGCAGGCGCAGGGCATGGCGGACGCGCTGAAGGACAAGAAGGGTGCTGCGGTCGTCCAGATCGAGGGCGCCCCGACGGACAACAACGCGACGCTGTTCGGCGACGGGCACGACAAGGTCCTCAAGCCGCTGTACCAGTCGGGCGCGCTGACGCTGGTCCAGAAGCAGCCGATCAACGACTGGGACCCGCAGGTCGGTGGCACGACCTTCGAGCAGATCTTCACCCGCGTCGGCGGCAAGGTCGACGGCGTCGTCGCGGCGAACGACGAGCTCGCGGGCGCGGTCATCACCGTGCTGAAGAAGAACGGCCTCAACGGCAAGGTCCCCGTGACCGGCCAGGACGCCACCGCGGCCGGCCTGCAGGCCATCCTGCGCGGCGACCAGCTGCTGACGATCTTCAAGCCGATCAAGGAAGAGGCCGACAACACCGCCAAGCTGGCCGCCGCGCTGGCCAAGGGTGACAAGGCCGCTGCCGACGCCATCGCCACGGGCACGCTGCACGACCCGAAGAACAACCGCGACCTGAAGTCGGTTCTGCTCAACCCGACCCTGATCGAGGTCAACGACATCAAGACGGTCATCCAGCAGGGCTACGTCAAGGCCTCGGACGTCTGCACCGGCGACCTCGCCGCCAAGTGCACCGCGGCCGGCATCAGCTGATCCGCACCGCGTAGCACCAACCCAGCAGCCGGGCCGGGACGCGTACCCCGACTACGCGTCCCGGCCCGGTACCCACGCGAAAGAACAGCGAACCCCATGAGCGAGCCCATTCTCGACATCAAAGGTCTGAACAAGAGCTTCGGCCCCGTCCACGTCCTCTACGACGTGGACTTCGCCGTGCGTGCGGGCGAAGTCACCGCGCTCGTCGGCGACAACGGCGCCGGCAAGTCGACGATGGTCAAGTGCATCGCCGGCATCTACCCCTCCGACACGGGCACCGTGACCTTCAACGGCAAGCAGGCTCACATCAGCAGCCCGAAGGACGCGGCCGAGCTCGGCATCGAGGTCGTGTACCAGGACCTCGCGCTGGCCGACAACCTCGACATCGTGCAGAACATGTTCCTCGGCCGCGAGCGCGGCAGCCAGTGGCTGCTCGACGAGGCCAGCATGGAGAAGGCCGCGCGCGAAACGCTGGCCTCCCTGTCGGTGCGCACCGTGAAGTCGGTGCGCACGCCCGTCTCCGCGCTCTCCGGTGGACAGCGCCAGACCGTGGCCATCGCCAAGTCGGTGCTGTGGAACAGCAAGGTCGTGATCCTCGACGAGCCGACCGCCGCACTCGGTGTCGCGCAGACCCGTCAGGTCCTCGACCTGGTGCGCCGGCTCGCCGAGCAGGGCCTCGGCGTGGTTCTGATCAGCCACAACATGGCCGACGTGTTCGAGGTCGCCGACCGCATCGACGTGCTGTACCTGGGCCGTCTGGTGGCGGAGGTGCAGACCAAGGACGTGACGACCAACCAGGTGGTCGAGCTGATCACCTCCGGCCGGTCGGGTGACCTCGGCCTGGCCCGCCCCGAACACGTCGTGCTGTGAGCAACGAGAAAGAACCGACCATGACTGAGACCCCTGCCAAGTCCGCCAAGCCGGACTCGGCGAACGCGATCGCCGACTTCGGCATCGACACCACGTCGATGTCGACGGGCGAGGCGATCAAGGACTACTTCGCGCGGCTCAAGGACGGCCAGCTCGGCTCCGTTCCCGCCGTGCTCGGCGTGATCGTGCTGGCGATCCTGTTCAGCTCGCTCTCGAGCGACTTCTTCACCCTGCGCAACATCGCGAACCTGCTCGCGCAGGGCGCGGGCCAGACGATCATCGCGATGGGCATCGTCTTCGTGCTGCTGCTCGGCGAGATCGACCTGTCGGCCGGTACCGCTTCCGGTGTGGCCGCCTCGCTGATGGCGCTGCACTACGTGCGCAACGGCAACCTGCTCGGCTCGATGGGTGGCGGCGTTTTCGTCACGTTCATCGCGGTGCTCGCGATCGCCGTGATCCTCGCCCTGCTGCAGCGGATCTGGGCCGGGGCCGCGGTCTCGCTCATCGGCATCGTCGTGATCCTGATCGGAGCTCCGCAGAACGCGTGGCTCGAGATGATCATCGCGATCACCACGGGTACCGCGATCGGCTGCATCACCGGTTTCCTCGTCTCGAAGATCGGCATGCCGTCGTTCGTCGTGACCCTGGCCCTGTTCATCGTGTGGCAGGGCGTGATCCTGCAGTTCATCGGTGAGGGCGGCACGCTGCCGATCAGCACGAGCGACACCCTCAACGCGGTGGCCAACGGCAACCTGTCGGTGCTGGGCAGCTGGATCATGTTCCTCGTCGCCGCCGGTGGTTACGCGGTCATCGCGCTGGGGCAGCACTTCACCCGGCTCAAACGCGGCCTCGTGGTGCAGCCGACGCCGATCGTGCTGTTCAAGGTCGGCGTGGTGGTGGTCATCTCCGCCGTCGCCACGTACCTGCTGACGATCAACCGCTCGTCCAGCAACCTCGTGGTGATCGACGGCGTTCCGTACGTGGTCCCGATCGTGCTGGTGCTGCTGTTCGCGGGCACCTACGTGCTCAACCGCACGCGCTACGGCCGGCACCTCTACGCCGTCGGTGGCAACCAGGAAGCCGCCCGCCGCGCCGGTATCAACGTGGCGAAGCTGCGCACCAGCGTGTTCGTGATCAGCTCGACCTTCGCGGCGATCGGCGCGATCGTGTACTCGTCGAAGATCGGCTCGGTCAACCCGCAGTCCGGTGGCCTCAACACGCTGCTGTTCGCGGTGGGTGCGGCGGTCATCGGCGGTACGTCGCTGTTCGGCGGCAAGGGCCGGATCATCGACGCGGTCATCGGTGGTGCCGTGCTGGCGATCGTGAACAACGGCCTGGGCCTGCTCCAGCAGTCCGCGGCCGTCGTGAACATCGTCACCGGTCTCGTCCTGCTGCTCGCGGCCACCGTCGACGCGCTGTCGCGGCGCCGAGCGGCTGCGTCGGCACGCTGACGCCCGATGCCACGTTCAAGCCGGTGACGAGCTCGTCCGTCGCACGACCCGACGAGGTGCGCCGGCACAACCGCACGACCCTGCTCCGTCTGCTGCACGTCGGCGGGCCGAGCACCCGGGCGACCCTGGCGGCGGAGCTGGGGCTCAACCGGAGCACGATCAAGACCCTCGTCGACGGGCTCGCGGAAGCGGGCGTCGTCGAGGAGAAGGTGCCGAGGCCGGGACGAGGGGCGGGCCGCCCCTCGCTCCTGGTCCTGCCCCAGCCGCACGCGGCGGTCGTGCTCGCGGTCGACCTGCAGGTCGAGCACGTGGCGATCGCGCTCGTGGGGCTGGGCGGCCAGATCCTCGGCCGCAACAGCTGGAATCTGCGCGGCCGGATGCGCGAGGCCGACGAGGTGATCACGCACGTCATCGAGTCGACCGCCGTGCTGGCCGGCGACCTCGGGGTCACGCCCGTGGCCGTCGGGGTGTCGGTGCCCGGGGTCGTGCGGCGTGCCGACGGCCACGTGCACGAGGCGCCGAACCTGCGCTGGACCGACGTCGCCCTCGGCGAGCGCCTGTCCAGCGTGCTGCGCATCCCCGTGCTGGTCGGCAACGACGCCGAGCTGGGCGCCGTCGCCGAGCACCTGCGTGGCGCGGCCCGCGGGTCGTCCGACGCCGTGTACGTGTCCGCCGACGTCGGTGTCGGTGGCGGGGTCATCGCCCAGGGCTCGTCGCTGCGGGGCGGCGCGGGGTATGTCGGGGAGATCGGCCACATGGTCGTCCGCCCGGGCGGACGCGCCTGTTACTGCGGCAGCAGCGGCTGCTGGGAGACCGAGATCGGCGAGGCGGCCCTGTGCCGGGCCCTGGGACTGCCGGAGGACACCGCGCGGGGTGCGATCCTGTTCGAGCTGCGGGAGCTGGCCCGCGACCCCGAGGCGGCGCTCTCCCGGCTCGCGGAGTTCGCCGAGTGGCTCACGATCGGGCTCGTCAACGTGATCAACCTGCTGGGCCCGCAGCTCGTCGTGCTGGGCGACCTGCTCACGGTGCTGCCGGACTCGGTGATCCGCGCCGTGGCCGCCGAGGTCCGCCGCCGCAGCCTGGTCAGCCGGGCCGTCGGCGGGACGCGGATCGTGAGCTCGGCGCTGGGCGCCGACGTGAAGCTGCTGGGCGCCGCCGAGGTGGCGTTCGAGGTCGTCCTCGACACGGTCTAGGCGACGCGATTGCCCACCGGGAATTGCCGGGTGTGGCGTTTGCCACGGAAGTGCCCGGTATTCGGTTTCGGCGCGGTTTCGGACCGGACAGGAATTGTCAATTCAGCACCCGGTGCAAAACGCGAAGTTGCAAGTGGCGAAGTGGCCGGGGTCTCGGTTTCACCGCGAATGGGTCTCGAAACGCCGAAGGCGGCAGGTGCATCGGGCACCTGCCGCCTTCGGGCCGAGACGTTCGTCCCGGCGTGGTCTTCGAGACCCCTACTTCTGGATCTCCGCGGCCAGTTCCTTGAGCTTGGCCTCGTGCTCACGGGCGTGGTGCCCGCAGAAGAGCAGCTCGCCTCCGGAGCTGAGGACGGCGCGTACCTGAGCCGCAGCCCCGCACCGGTCGCATCGGTCGGCGGCGGTCAATTCGGGGCGGGTGAGCGTGGGTGATGTCATGGGGGTCTCCCTCCGTCCCGGTACTGGTCGCCCAGTACCTCGATCCAGCTACGCCCACTTCGGAAGTGATGCCCTCGGCGGGATCGCCTCCGGCTCCGCGGTGTTCGTGCTTCCACTGTTCCAGACGTTTCGCGGCCCGCAAGTGTTCCCGCACCGGTGGGACCTGTGTCACGCCGAATTACCCCAGTTGTCGTAGTCCCGTCCCGCTCCTTAGGACAAGGGTGCCCGTGCGTAGCCGTTTTCCGAGGTCAGGCACCATGCGGGAGTGGGTTCTGCACTATCCGGAAAACGCGCGACGGCCATTCCGGCCCCGGTCTTGTTCGTTCTCAGCGGAATTTCGATGTATGCCGGGGCGGCCATCGCGGTCGGGCTTTTCGGGCACGCCTCCCCGTCGGGGGTCGCCTGGCTGCGCTGCCTGGGCGCCGCCGTGGTGCTGCTCGCGTGGCGCCGGCCCGCCCGCGCCGTGTGGCGGGGCCGGCGGTTCCTGCTCGCGGCCGCGTTCGGCGTGGTCACCGCGGTGATGAACGTGGCCTTCTACGAGGCCATCGCCCGCCTCCCGCTCGGCACGGTCGTGGCGCTGGAGTTCGCCGGGCCCGTGGTCGTGGCGGCCGTCGGGTCGCGCACGCGCCGCGATCTCGGCGCGCTGGCGCTGGTGGCCGTCGGCGTCGTCGCGATCGCGGACGTGCGGCTGGAGGGCGGCGCGCTGGGCGTCGGGTTCGCCCTGGCCGCCGCGGCCGCGTGGGCCGGGTACATCGTGCTCGGCAAGCGCGTCGCGGTGGCCGGCGACGGCGTGGACAGCCTGGCGGTGGGCTTCGCCGTGGCCACGGTCGTGCTCTCGCCACTGGCGCTCGGCACCGGTGAGGTGTGGTCTTCGCCACGTATGCTGCTGCTCGGCATCGGTGTGGGCGTGCTGTCGACGGTGGTGCCCTACGTGCTCGACCAGTTCGTGCTGCGGCGCGTGGGCCGCGCCGGCTTCGCGGTGCTGCTGGCGCTGCTCCCGGTCACGGCCGGCGTCACCGGGTACGCGCTGCTCGCGCAGGTGCCGAGCCTGCCGGAGGCGCTGGGCACGCTCGCGGTGGTCGCCGGGGTCGCGCTGCGCCGCAGGGACGAGCCCGGCGACGCGCCGGCCGAGCCGCGATACTGACCCGAACCCCGGAGGTGGCGATGACCAAGGCGGCGTCGGCGGTCGCGAAGGACCTGGCCCTGTCCGGGGTGCGCGGGGTCCACCTCTCCTGGGCCGACAACAACGGCATTCCGCGCTCGCGCATCGTGCCCATCCACGGCCTCGCGGGCGCCGCCGCCCGCGGCGTGGGCGCGACCTCGCTGTTCGCCGTGTTCGACAGCCACGACGCCATCACCTACGGCCACGCGGGCCTGGCGACGCCGTCGGGCGACATCCGGCTCGTGCCGGTGCTGGACCGCCTGCGCCGCCTCGCCGGCCAGCCCGCGCTCGCCTGGGCGCCCGCGCGGCAGGTCGCCGCCGACGGCTCGCCCTGGCCGTACTGCCAGCGCTCGGTGCTGGAGCGCCAGGTCGCGGAGGCGGGCCGGCGTGGGCTGGAGTTCCAGGCCGGTTACGAGCTCGAGTTCGCCGTGGCACCCGCCGGCGCCACCGACGTCGTCGCGGCTCCCGGGCACCCCGGCCCCGCCTACAGCCCGCACGCGCTCGTCGGCCTCGACGGCTTCGTCGCCGCGCTGCTGCACGACTTCGCCGCCAACGGCCTGGAGATCGGCCAGCTGCACGCCGAGTACGGCCCGGCCCAGCTGGAGCTGTCGCTGGCGGCCACCGACCCCGTGTCGGCCGCGGACGACCAGCTCCTGGCCCGCCAGACCATCCACGCCGCCGCGCACGCCCACGGCCTCGCCGTGAGCTTCGCGCCGCTGGTCAGCCTCGCGGCCGCCGGCAACGGCTGGCACCTGCACACCTCCGTGCGCCGCCGCGGCCGCAACCTGCTCGCGGGCGAAGGACAGCCGGTCGACGAGGGCGCCGCCTACCTCGGCGGCCTGCTGCGCGATCTGCCCGCGCTGACCGCCGTCACGGCCCCGAGCGTGCCCTCGACGATGCGGCTGCGCCCGGGCTACTTCGCCGGCGCCTATGCGTTCTGGGGCGTGGAGAACCGCGAAGCGCCCCTGCGCTACGTGCCGGATTCGCCGCTGCTCGGCCCGGACCACGCGAACGTCGAGCTCAAGACCTCCGACGCGTCGGCCAACCCGTACCTCGCGCTGGCGGTCGTGCTGGCCGCGGGGATGGCCGGCATCGAGGACGGCGCTCCGTTGCCCGAGCCGATTGCCGAGGACCCGGGCGGCTGGACGGCGGGCGAGCGCGAGACCCGCGGTGTCCTGCCGCTGCCGGCGAACCCCGCAGACCAGGCCGCGGCGCTGCTCGCGTCGCCCCGCGTCTCGGGCGCCCTCGGCGACGAGCTCCTGGGCGCCTTCCGCGCGGTGCGCGCGTCCGACGCGGCGTGGGCCGCGGACCGCACGCCGGAGGACATCGTCGCGGCCCACGCTTGGCGGTACTGACCGCGTGGCCGAGCTCTCCGCCGTGCACTGGCTGCCCGGCGCCGCGCGGCTCATCGCCGAAGCGCGCGCCGAGCTGCCGCAGAAGGACGGGCTCTCGGCCGCCTTCGCGGCGCTGGCCGTGCTGCGGGCGGCCGGCTGCGCCGTGGCGGACCAGGACGAGGTCGCCGTGGCCGCCGGCACCGTCCGCGCGCCGGGCGAACCACCGGCCGGGGCGAAGAGCCGGGCCGACTTCCGGTTGCCCGTCCCGTGCGACCCCGCGACGGCCGGTACCGAGCCGGAAGCACTGGCCGATGCCGTGGAAGCGTTGTCGGACCGGCGGTTGCGGGTCGTCCCGGCGACGGGGGAGTGGTCCCCTCAGGCGCTGGTCGACCTGCTGGTGGCGCTGTGGGACCTGCCGCGGGTGGCGGTGCTCGCGCGGCTGGACCCGGCCGAGCTGGGCTCCCCCGACACCCCGGAACGCGCCCTGCTCGACTACCTCCACACCGGTGTCCCTCCCTTGTGGACGAACCGGTGGCGTCCGCCCGGGCACCACCACGTGCTGGTGGCCGGCGTCCGGATCGGCGCGGAGGGCACGGTGCTGTCCGTTGTGGACACCTACGCCGTGCTGGGGGACAACGGGATCCACGAGCAGCCGGTGGAATGGGTCACGGCCGCGCTGGCCGGATCGGGAGTCCTGCTGCTCGTCGCGGACGCGGCCCACGCCGGCGAGCTCGCCGAAGCGGTCGCCGGCGCGGGCCTGCGGCCCGGCTTCGCCTAGGTCGTCGTCTCGGTCCGGTTGCCCGGCGCGAGGCGGGAGTGCTTGCGGCCGTAGAAGAAGTAGATCAGCAGGCCCAGCACCAGCCACGCGGCGAAGCGGATCCAGGTGAGCACGTCGAGGTTCAGCATGAGGTAGAAGCACGCCACGGCGGCGATGATCGGCACCACGGGGGAGAACGGCACGCTGAACGGCCGCTTCAGGTCCGGGCGCCGCTTGCGCAGCACCGGCACGGCCACCGCCACGATGATCATCGCCGAGAGGGCGCCGATGCTGACCATGTCGGACAGCGCGGAGATCGGCACGAACGCGGCGAGCACCGCGATGAGGACGGCGCCGAGGATGGTCATGCGGTGGGGCGTGCCCCAGCGCGGGTGGGTGGTGCCGATGGCCTTGGGCAGCAGGCCGTCGCGGCCCATCGCGAAGCCGATGCGGCCGATGGTCACCAGCTCCACCATCATCACCGACGTCAGGCCGGTCACGGCGCCGAGTGAGATGAGCGCGCCGACCCAGTGCTGGCCGACGCTGTCGAACGCGGCCGCGAGCGGGGCGCCGGTGTCGATGTCGGTGAACGGGATCATGCCGGTGAGCACGATCGACACGGCGATGTAGAGCACGGCGCACACGGCCAGCGCGCCGAGAATGCCCACGCGCAGGTCCTTGCGCGGGTTGACGGTCTCCTCGCCGAGGTTGGCCAGCGCCTCGAATCCGGTGTAGGCGAAGAACACCACGGCCGCGGCGGTCACGACACCCGCGATGCCGTACACCGACTGCTCGAGCCCGAGCGCGGCCTGCACCACCGGCTGTTCCAGCACGCCCGAGCCACCCGAGGGCGGTTGCGCCGGCGGGATGAACGGCGTGAGGTTGGCCCCCTTGATGAAGAACACGCCCACCACGACGATCAGGACGCACACCGCGACCTTCACGCACACCAGCAGGTTGGTCAGCCACGCGGATTCCTTGATCCCGAGCACGGCCACCACCGTCAGCACCGCGATGATGATCACCGCGCCGATGTTGACCTTCGCGTCCTCGCCGAACCACGTGGGCGAAAGCCCGAGCAGGTTCGCCAGGTACCCGGACCAGCCGCGCGACACCACGGCGGCGCCGAGCGCGAACTCCAGCAGCAGGTCCCAGCCGATGATCCACGCGAACACCTCGCCGAGCGTGGCGAACGCGTAGGTGTAGGCGCTGCCGGCCGTCGGCACGCTGGAGGCCAGCTCGGCGTAGCAGAGCGCCGCGAGCCCGGCCACGATCGCGCCGATCACGAACGACAGCGTGACCGCGGGGCCGGCGTGGGTCTTGGCCTCGACGCCGGCGAGCGTGAAGATCCCGGTTCCGATGATGATCCCGACGCCGAACCCCACCAGGTCGCGTCCCCTGAGCCGCCGCTTCAGCTCGCCCGAGTCCTGGCGCTTCAGGACCTCGTCCACGTCCAACGTTCTCCGCACACCCATGGAAGAACGTTAGAAGCTCACGGGCCCGCCTGCAGATCGGTTGCTCGGCGCCGCCTTCAGTCCAGCGCCAACCCGGCTTCCTGCGCGAGGATCGCGGCCTGCACGCGCGAGCGCAGGTCGAGTTTCGTGAGCACGCGCGACACGTGCGTCTTCACCGTCGTCTCGCCGATGTGCAGGCGGGTGCCGATCTCCGCGTTGGACAGGCCGGCGCCCAGGCAGCCCAGCACCTCGCGTTCGCGGTCGGTCAGGTCGTCGAGACCCGACGGCGCGGTGACGGGTTTCCCGGCCGCCTGCGCGAACGCCGTGATGAGCTTGCGCGTCACCTGCGGCGCCAGCACGCCCTCGCCCGCGGCGACGAGCTTCACGGCCTCGATCAGCCGCGGCGCCTCGACGGACTTGAGCAGGAAACCCGCGGCACCCGCGCGCAGGGCGGCGTGCACGTACTCGTCGAGGTCGAACGTGGTGAGCACGAGGACCTGCGCCAGTCCCTCGGCGACGAGCTCGCGCGTGGCGGTGATGCCGTCGGTGCCGGGCATGCGCACGTCCATCAGCACGACGTCGGGCCGCAGCGCCCGCGCCTGCCGGACCGCGGCGGCGCCGTCGGCGGCCTCGCCGACCACCTCGATGCCCTCGGCGTTGCCCAGGATCAGCACGAGGCCCGCCCGGATCGCCCCGTGGTCGTCGGCCACCAGCACCTTGACCGTCACGCGTTTCCCTCCACCAGTGGCAGCTCGGCGCGGACCACCCAGTCCGAGCCCGACGGGCCCGCGCTCAGCGTCCCGCCCACGGCGCTCGCGCGTTCGCGCATGCTCAGCAGCCCGTGGCCCGTGCCACCGGTGCGCGCGGCCGCCGAACGCAGCTCGTTGCCGATCTCGACGGTGAGTATGCCGCCGTCGCGGCGCAGGTCCACCACGACCCGCCCGCCCGGCGCGTGCTTCACCGCGTTGGTGAGCGCTTCCTGCGCGATCCGGTACGCGGTGAGGTCGACGGCGGCGGGCAGGCCGGCCGAGGAGTCCACTGTGGATTCGACGACGACCTCCATCCCCGTGGCCCGTGCGGATTCCACGAGCCGCGACAGCTCGGCGAGGCGCGCGGGCGCGGTGGTCTCGTACTCGTCGTCACCGGTCTCCGACGCGGCGCGCAGCAGGCCGATCATCGTGCGCATCTCGTCGAGCGCGCTCACGCTGTTCTCCCGCACGGCTTCGAGCACCGCGCGCGACATCCTCGGATCCTCGGCCATCGACAGCGCCGCCTCCGACTGGATCGCGATCGCCGAGAGGTGGCCCGCGATCACGTCGTGCAGGTCGCGCGCCATCCGTGCCCGCTCGGCGGCCACGGCAGCGCGCCGGTCGAGCTCGGCGATCTTCGCCAGCTGGTCGGCGTTGGCGCGTTCGGTGGTGGCGATGTCGCGCTGCTGGCGCACGTTCGCCGCCCACCACACCGGCACCAGCAGGAACGGCAGGATCCCGAGCGCGCCGATCACCGCCACGCGCCACTGCGCGGACACGGCCAGCGCGGCGACCAGCACGCCCAGCGCGGCCGTGGCCGCCACGCCGATCATCACCCGGCTCATGCGGCGCGACCCGTAGAGCGTCGCCGCGTAGAGGAAGTCGGTGTACACGGCCACGACCGGCAGCGACGGGCTCAGCACCAGGTCGGCCGCGAGCACGCCCGTGGCCAGCAGCAGGCCGCCCGGCACCCAGCGGCGCAGGAACGACAGGCCGCACAGCACCGCGAGCTCCACGAGCCGCACCCACAGCCCGAAGTGGTCGGGGCCGGGGATCAGGCGGTAGACGTCGGTGAGGTACAGCGCGAGGCCCACGACGAAGACGAACAGGGCGATGAGGCCGTCCTGCTGCCACGGGGGCAGTTCCCGGGGCTTGAACAGGGCCGGCGCGCGGGTTCCTCGCAGCGGCACGACCCCATGGAAGCACAGGGGCCACTGGTGGTCGTCCTACTAAGTGATGACCCCCCGATCGTGCCCTTCACCGATTCGCCCCAGTGTTCTTCGCGGGACAGTGGGGATCATGAACGCTATCGGGAACTACCTCGTCGACAACCCGGCGACCCTGTTCATCGTCGGGGGTGAAGTGGCCTTCTGGGTCGTGCTCGTGGGCGGCCTGGTGGCGCGCTACCCGCTGAAGCTGAAGAAGTTCAGCACCGTGCTGCTGGCCGCCGTACCCGCGATCGACCTGGTGGTGCTGGTCGCCACCGTCATCGACCTCGCGAGCGGCACGACCCCGAACCTCTCGCACGGCCTCGCCGCCGTGTACCTGGGCTTCAGCGTCGTGTTCGGCCCGAGCATGGTCCGCTGGGCCGACGTGCGCTTCGCCCACCGCTTCGCCGGCGGCCCGCCGCCCGCACCGAAACTGCGGGGCAAGGCAAAGGTCCGCCACGAGTGGCGGGAGTGGTACAAGTGCGTGCTGGCCTGCGTGATCGCCGCCGTGCTGCTGCTCGCCGCGATCTTCCTCATCGGCCGCCCGGGTCAGGTCGCACCGCTGTGGGACTGGCTGCCGCGCCTCGGCGGTCTCGTGGGCATCTGGCTGTTCGCCGGCCCGCTGTGGACCGAGCTGTTCGGCAAGAAGGACGAGCCGAGCAAGGAAAAGGTGACCTCGTGATCGAGCTGCTCGGTCTCCTGCTCGTGATCCAGGGGGCCGGCGGGCTCATCAACCGGCTCGCCGGCTCCACGAACCCCAGCTGGTTCGTGCAGCTGCACCTGCTGCCCCCGCAGCTGCACATCGCGGCCAGCGCCGTGCTGCTCGCGGTGGGCGCGGCCGTGCTGTTCGCGGGACAGGCCCGCAAACGCCGGCGCGATCACCTGTGACGCGGCTTACACTGGACGCGTGGCCGACGCGACCGGCAGCGTGGCCGGGCCTCTCGTCCTCTTCGCCGTGGTCAGCATCGCCCCCTCGGCGCTCTTCTGGTGCGCGTTGCGCGTTCCCACCGTCTACCGCTGGCTGCGGGACCGCCGCCGCGAGCAGCCACAGCCGGCGGGCCCGCCCGTCGAACGCCTCTCCGCGGACCTGCGCCGGGTGCACCGCGTGCTCGCGTCGTACCCGCCCGGCACTCCGGCGGCCCGCCGCATCGGCACCCGCCAGGCCTACGACGAGCTGCTCCAGACGGCCTGCCGCGCGGTCGGCGTCGAGCACCGGCTCGAGTCCCTGCCCGAGGGCATCGACCGCGACCTCGAACGGCTGCGCATCGAGGAGTCGTTGAGGCGCGAGGGCCTGGCGGTGCCCTGAGTATTCACGGGGCTGCCAGGATGAGCCCATGGACTTCCGCCCCCTCGACCGCCCGATCGGGGCGTTCCAGCAGCAGCTCGGCCCCGAGCAGATCGAAGCCGTGTGCGAGCGCGTGTTCGGGCCCGCCACCGTGGTGCGCGCCGCGATCGAGCTGGGCTGGGGCGGCTACAACACGACCTACCGCGTGGAGCTCGCCGACGGGCCGGTGATCCTGCGCGTGGCCCCCGAGCCCGCGCGCCAGACGCGGACCGAGTGGCAGTTCATGCGCAACGAGTACGTCGCGGCGCCGTACTTCGCGCCCATCGCGCACCTGCTGCCGCGCACGATCGCCGCCGACTTCACCCACGAGGTGCTTCCGCGCGACTACGTGGTGCAGGCCGTGCTCACCGGCCGCGCCGGGCCCGACGTGCTGCCGACGTATCCGCCGGCCGAGCGCGCGCCGTTCTACCGCGAGCTGGGCCGCCTGACGCGCCTGGTGCACGACGTGCGCGGGCCCGGCTTCGGCCCGGTCGCGGGACCGCACTTCGCCTCGTGGAGCGAAGCGCTGGTCGCCTTCTTCGCCGACAACGCGCTCGACCTGGAGGACCGCGGCCTCGACGCCGGCGACGTGCGCGAGGTCGGCAAGCTCGCCGCCCGCGACTCGGCGCTGCTCGACGAGGTCACCGAACCGCGCCTGCTCCACGGTGATCTCTGGACGATCAACGTGATGCTCACCGACGATCTCCGCGTCACCGGCGTCTACGACCACGACCGCAGCTGGTGGGGCGACCCGGAGGCCGACTGGCCGATCCGCATGGCGCTGGCCAAGCCCGGCGCGGAGCGGGACGCGTTCTGGGACGCCTACGGCCCGCTCGGCACCTCGCCCGAGGCCCGGCGGCGCATGCTCTACTACCGCGCCCGCCACCTGGGCGCGCTACGGCTGGAACGACACCGCCTCGACCAGGCCGAGAAGCTCGCCGATTCCTACGACGAGCTCGCCGCCGTCCTCACGGCCCTGCTGCTCCCCTGAGCGCCCCAATGCGGCGTGGGGGGGGGGGGGGGGGTCCCCACACCCCCCGGGGGGTGTGTG
>NZ_JBEYSJ010000017.1:72153-214890 GCF_040704195.1 Amycolatopsis sp. NPDC047767 | reverse complement strand
TCAACACGCGGCTGCAGGTCGAGCACCCGGTGACGGAGGCGGTGTACGGCGTCGACCTGGTGGGCTGGAGGCCGCACCCCTTCACGAGCCTTTTCTTGGAGCCTCTAGATGACCAACGTGGAGACCACGGACGCCACCGGCCTCGGCGCGATCGAGGTCGGCGCCGCCCGGATCAACGTCGACGACAAGCGCATGATCAACGCCCGCGCCGACGTGAACCAGCTGCTGCCCATGAAGTACCGCTGGGCGTGGGACAAGTACCTCGCCGCGTGCAACAACCACTGGATGCCGACCGAGGTCGCCATGCAGGCCGACATCGCGCTGTGGAAGTCGCCCGACGGCCTGACCGAGGACGAGCGCCAGATGCTCAAGCGCAACCTCGGCTTCTTCGCCACGGCGGAGTCCTTGGTGGCCAACAACATCGTGCTCGCGGTGTACCGCCAGATCACCAACCCCGAGTGTCGCCAGTACCTGCTGCGCCAGGCGTTCGAGGAGGCCGTGCACACGCACACCTTCCAGTACATCTGCGAAAGCCTCGGCCTGGTCGAGGGCGAGCTGTTCAACATGTACCGCGAGGTGCCGTCCATCTCCGAGAAGGACGCGTGGGCGCTGAAGTACACGCAGAACCTCGAGAACCCGGACTTCGAGACCGGCACGCCGGAGGCCGACCAGGCGTTCCTGCGCGACCTCGTGGCGTTCTACGTGATCTTCGAGGGCATGTGGTTCTACACCGGCTTCGCGCAGATCCTCTCGCTCGGCCGCCGCAACAAGATGGTCGGCATCGCCGAGCAGTACCAGTACATCCTGCGCGACGAGTCGATCCACCTGAACTTCGGCATCGACTGCATCAACCAGATCAAGATCGAGAACCCGCACCTGTGGACGGAAGAGTTCCAGGCGGAGATCCGGCAGATGCTGACCGACGCGTGCGAGCTGGAGGTCCGCTACGCGCGTGACACCATGCCGCGCGGCATGCTCGGCCTTTCGGCGCAGCTGTGCGAGCAGTACATGCACTTCATCACCGACCGGCGCGCCCAGCAGATCGGCCTCGCGCCGATCTTCGGGGAGACGGAGAACCCGTTCCCGTGGATGTCGGAGGCGATGGACCTGAAGAAGGAGAAGAACTTCTTCGAGACCCGCGTGATCGAGTACCAGTCCGGCGGCGCGCTGGACTGGGACTGATCGGCTGCAGGACTGATCCCGGTCTCCGGGATCACAGCGGACGTCGTGCCACCCGGTGCCGCGACCCGCTAGGCTCGGCCACGCCACTGGTTCGCCAGGGCGTGGCCGGGCTTTTTTCGTGCGGCCACACCCTGGCGAGGCAACAGGGAACCCGGTGTGAGTCCGGGACTGCCCCGCAGCGGTGAGTGGGAACGAAAGCCGTCACCACGATTTCGTGGTCAAGCACTGGGCGCGAGCCCGGGAAGCGACGGTGAGTAGGCGCGAGCTCGGCGCCCACGAGTCCGAAGACCTGCCCGTGGTACGTGCGCCGACGGCGTGCGTGAGTCCGGGCCCCGTGGGAGCAGGCCTGACCGAAGACGCGGTTCTCGCGTGCCCGGGCTCGCCTCGAACGAGCTCGCGAGGAGAGAGCCTGTGACCACCATCGGCACCACGATCCTGGGGTACCCGCGCATCGGGCCGGCCCGGGAACTGAAGCGCGCCCTGGAACGCTACTGGGCGGGCACCACCGGCGAGGCGGAACTGCTCGCCACCGGCCGCGAACTGCGCGGGCGGACCTGGTCGCGGCTGCGCGAAGCGGGCCTGGAATCGGTCCCCTCGAACACGTCTTCCCACTACGACCAGGTGCTCGACACCGCCGAGCTGTTCGGCGCGCTGCCGGCGCGCTTCACCCGCCTCGGCCTCTCGCCGCTCGATACGTACTTCGCGGCCGCGCGCGGCGTGCAGGACGAGCCGGCGCTCGAGATGACGAAGTGGTTCGACACCAACTACCACTACCTCGTGCCCGAACTGGGTCCCGACTCGCGCTTCGCGTTGTCGGGCACGAAGCCGCTCGACGAGGTGCGCGAGGCCCGGGAGCTGGGCATCGAGACGCGGCCGGTGTTCGTCGGCCCGGTCACGTTCCTGTTGCTGGCCAAGGCGACGCGGCCGGGGTTCGAGCCGCTGGAGCTGCTCGACGAGCTCCTGCCCGCGTACGCGGCGCTGCTGTGCGCGCTGAAGGCCGAGGGCGTCGAGTGGGTGCAGCTCGACGAGCCGGCGTTCGCCGGCGACCGCACCACGAAGGAACTCAACGCGCTGACCCGCGCGTACCACGTGCTGGCCAAGGCCGAAGACCGGCCGAAGCTGCTCGTCGCCGGGTACTTCGGCGGGCTCGGTCGCGGGCTGGGCGTGCTGGCCCGCTCCCCCATCGACGCGCTGGCCGTGGACCTCGTCACCGAGGAGTCCTTTGTGGACGCCGTGGCGGCGGAAGGCGCCTTGCGCGACAAGGAGGTGCTCGCCGGTGTCGTCGACGGGCGCAACGTGTGGCGCACGGACCCGGACCGTGCGCTCGAACGTGCCGCCCGGCTGGCCGGCACCGCGCGGCACGTCAGCGTGTCGACGTCGTGCTCGCTGCTGCACGTGCCCCACGACGTCGAGGCCGAGAACCTCGACCCACGGCTGAAGAGCTGGCTCGCGTTCGCCGACCAGAAGGTCGCCGAGGTCGTACTGCTCGGGCGGGCGCTGCGCGGCGATCAGGTGGACCTGTCTGCGGCGCGCGCGGCCGTCGCGGACCGCGCGACGAACCCGGTGGACGCGGCCGTGCGCGAGCGCCTGGCGGCACTGAAGCCCGAGGACGCCGTGCGTGCGCCGTATGAGCAACGGGCGGCCCTGCAACAGGAATCCCTCGGCCTGCCGCCGTTGCCGACCACCACGATCGGCTCGTTCCCGCAGACCACCGACGTCCGCAAGGCGCGCGCCGCGTACCGCGCGGGCACGCTCGAGGAAGCCGCGTACGTGGCCGAGATGCACGCCGAGATCGACCGCGTGGTGCGGCTGCAGGAGGAGCTGGGCCTCGACGTGCTCGTGCACGGCGAGCCCGAGCGCCACGACATGGTGCAGTACTTCGCCGAGCAGCTCGCCGGGTTCGCCTCGACCGAGCACGGCTGGGTGCAGTCCTACGGCTCGCGCTGCGTCCGCCCGCCGATCCTCCACGGCGACGTCTCGCGACCGCGGCCGATGACCGTGCCGTGGGCGCGGTACGCGCAGAGCCGCACGGCCAAGCCGATCAAGGGCATGCTCACCGGCCCGGTCACGATCCTCGCGTGGTCGTTCGTGCGCGACGACCAGCCGCTCGCCGACACCGCGCTGCAGGTCGCGTTCGCGATCCGCGACGAGGTGGCCGACCTCGAAGCCGCGGGCGTGCGCGTGATCCAGGTCGACGAGCCGGCGCTGCGGGAGCTGCTTCCGCTGCGCGCGGCCGGGCACTCGGCCTACTTCGGCTGGGCGGTGCGCGCGTTCCGCGTCGCGACGGCCGGGGTCGCCGAAGGCACCCAGATCCACACGCACATGTGCTACTCGGAGTTCGGGGAGGTCCTCTCCGCGATCGACGGCCTCGACGCCGACGTGACCAGCATCGAAGCCGCGCGCTCGAAGATGGAGGTGCTCGCCGACCTCGCGGCCGGCGGGTTCGCGCGCGGCGTCGGGCCGGGCGTCTACGACATCCACTCACCGCGCGTGCCCGGCGTCGACGAGGTCGCGGACCTGCTGCGCACGGCGGCCGCCGCCGCCGTGCCGGCCCGGCGGCTGTGGGTGAACCCCGACTGCGGCCTCAAGACCCGCCGCTACGCCGAGGTGGAGCCCGCGTTGCGCCACCTCGTCGCGGCGGCCCGCCAGGTCCGCGCCGAGCAGGACTGAACAAACCGCGGCGACGGTGCCGGGCGGCGCGAACCACTGCCCGGCACCGGCGCTGCGTCAAGGATCACCCGGATGGAGCCCGCCGAAGGTATTGTCATTCGGTCAACAGCGCGGCACGGTGGAGGTCGACCGGGGTTCCGCCAGTGAAGGCAGGTCGCGATGACGAGCGCAGTCGGCAAGGTCGGCAGGGTCGCCGAGAGCCTGCGTGAGCGCGTGCCCACGCTCACGTCGATGCCGCTGCCCCGCACGGTCGACCAGCGCTGGCAGGCGGCCACCTACCCCGTGCGCGAGCTCGCGCCGCCGCCCGCGGGCAGCGGCCTCAAGCCGGTGCTCGGCGACGACGGGCCGCCGGTCGTGGGCCACGCGCTGGAGATGATGCGGTTCGGCCTGGACTTCAGCTTCAGCCGCTACGAGAAGTACGGCCCCGTCTCGTGGATGGGCGGCTTCGGCCGCCGGATCGTGTCGCTGTCCGGCCCCGAGGCCACGCAGATCGCCCTGGTGAACAAGGACAAGGCGTTCTCGCAGGAGGGCTGGAAGTTCTTCATCGAGAAGTTCTTCGACCGCGGCCTCATGCTGCTCGACTTCGGCGAGCACCACCTGCACCGGCGGATCATGCAGAGCGCGTTCACGCGCGAGCGGCTCGTCGGTTACGTCGGGCAGATGGGCCCGGCCCTGCGCGCCGGCGTCCAGGCGTGGCCCGGCGGCACGCGGCCCCGGCTGTACTGGTCGCTCAAGCAGCTCACGCTGGACGTGGCCACGCGCGTGTTCATGGACATGCGCTCACCCGACGACGCGATGCGGATCAACCGCGCGTTCGTGAACACGGTGCGCGCGGGCACGGCGCTCGTGCGCTACCCCGTGCCCGGCGGCCGCTGGTCCGCGGGCCTGCGCGGCCGGCGGCTGCTGGAGCGCTACTTCGGCGAGACCCTGCCGGAAAAGCGCCGCGCGGGCGGCGACGACCTGTTCGCCGCCCTCTGCACCGCCACCACCGAGGACGGCGACCGGTTCACCGACGCGGACATCGTGAACCACATGATCTTCCTGATGATGGCGGCGCACGACACCACCACGATCACCAGCAGCGCCATGGCCTACTACCTGGCCAAGCACCCGGAGTGGCAGGAACGCGCCCGCGCGGAGTCGCTCGCGCTGGGCGACGACGTGCCGGACATCGAGGCGCTGGAAAGCCTGGAGACGCTCGACCTCGTGATGAAGGAGTCGCTGCGGCTGCGGGCACCGGTGCCGTCGATGGCCCGCAAGACCACGAAGGACACCGAGGTCCTCGGTCACTTCATCCCGGAAGGCACGCTCGTCGGCGTCTCGCCGACGCTGAACCACTTCACCCCCGAGTGCTGGACCGACCCGATGCGCTTCGACCCCGAGCGGTTCGCCGAGCCGCGGCGCGAGGACAAGTCGCACCGGTTCGCGTGGATGCCCTTCGGCGGCGGGGCGCACAAGTGCATCGGGCTGCACTTCGGCAGCCTCGAGGTCAAGGCGCTGATGCACGAGATGCTGCGGACTTTCCGCTGGTCGGTGCCCCAGGACTACACCGCGCGCTGGGACTACGTGTCGTTGCCGGTCCCCGCCGACGGACTGCCGGTGCGTCTCGAATATCGTTGACGGTCATTGCGGGAGGCGGGGAGCCGACTGTGCCGGACCAACGGAAAATCGGACGAACCGGAAAAACACGTTCGAGCACTCAAGGTGACATCACGTCACCATTTGTGTAGGAGTCATCACTCGTTCAGCCGGTAGACACCCCGTTTCGCGCATGATGCCGTGGCATCACTCACGGCCAACTCATACCTAGTGTGGGTCCATGAACCTTCACACCGGGTCTGAGCTGGCTTTAGTCCGCGCATGAAGAGGTGGAGTGTGCCTGAGCCTGGTGCCGCGCCAGGGTTGGTCGACGTCGCGCGCAAGTTCGCGACGACGCTGACCGACACGAAAGGAGTAACGCTTCCGCCCGCGGAACTGGAACGTCTCATGCTGTCCTTCGCCCAGGAGGTCGCCGACGTCGCGACGCCCGCGTACGAAGGCGCCGTCCTGCGCTTCACCACGCTCTTTTCCACCGCCCCGATCGGGATCGCGCTCGCCGACCCGTCCGGCGTGATCATGGAGGCCAACGCCGCGCTGGCCAAGCTGCTCAGCTCGACCCAGAGCCGCCTCCACGGCAAGCACCTCGCCGACCTGGCCGCGACCGACCACGACGCCACCCGCATCCGCGCCTGCCTCGAGCGCCTGGCCACCACGGAGATCGGCCGCCTCACCGAACGCGGCGTGCACCTCGACCACAGCCAGGACGGCAGCATCACCACCAACGTCACGCTCGCGCGGCTGCCCGGAGACCGGCAGGACACGCACTTCCCCGTGCTGATGGCCGCCGACACCGACGACCTGCACCTGCTCGGCGAGCGCCTGCTGCACCAGAACGTGCACGACGCGCTCACGGGCCTGCCCAACTCCCAGGCGTTCGCCAACCGCGTCGAGGCCGCGCTCGGCTCGCCCGGCGGCGAAGAGATCGCGCTGGTCTACCTCGACATCGACGGCTTCAAGGTGATCAACGACGGCCTCGGCGCCGGCGTGGGCGACCAGGTGCTCAAGGAGGTCGCGAGCAAGCTGTCGACGACCTTCACCGGGCACCACGACGGCTACGTCGCCCGCCTGTCCGGCGACGGGTTCGGCGTGCTGATGCGCGGCGCCGACCTCAAGACGCAGCACGTGGTGAGCCTCGTCGAGCGTGCGCTCGAAGACCTCAACGAGGCCGTGTACCTCGGCGGCCACGGGATCGGGGTGAGCGCCAGCGCCGGCATCGTCGTGGGCGGGTGCCCCGGCGGCGGGCACACCGAGCTGCGGCGGGCCGCGGAGCTCGCGCTGCACCGGGCCAAGGAGCGCGGCAAGGCGCGGTGGACGCTGTTCGACCCGGCGGAGGACGAGCGCGACCGCAGCCGCTACCAGCTCGGCGCGGTGATCGCCGGCGCGCTGGAGAACGGCGAGTTCTCCCTCGTCTACCAGCCGACCGTGAAGCTCGCGAAGCCCGACGAGATCGCGGCCGTGAACGCCGGCCTGCGGTGGAACCACCCGGACAAGGGCGAGCTCGACTCCGAGGACTTCTACCCGCTGGCGCAGACCACCGGCATGACGGTGCCGCTCGGCAAGTGGCTGCTCGCCGAGTCGCTCGCCGCCACCGCCCGCTGGCGGACGCGCTTCGGTGAGGCCACGCCCGACGTCTGCATCCGGCTGCCGCAACGGCTCGCGAGCGACGACGACCTCGTGTTGCTGGTCAAGGAGCAGCTCGACCGCCACAACCTTCCGGCGAAGGCGCTGCGCCTGTGCGTCGACCGGCAGTCGATGTTCGACGACAACGAAGAGGTGTACGACTCGTTCACGGTGCTGGCCGACCTCGGCGCGCAGCTCGTGCTCACGATCTCGGGCTCGGCCGACCTCGAGCTGATCCCGCGCTTCGACCTGCCCGTGCGGCACGTGATCCTCAGCGGCCCGGTCGTCGACGCCCTGGCCGACTCCCCCACCGAAGCCGACGTCCGGCACCTGAGCCAGCTCGTGGAGCGCGGCAAGGAGCTCAAGCTGCGCATCGGCGCCGAAGGGGTGCGAAGCACCGAGCACGCGGCTCGCCTGCGCCAGCTCGGCGTGCTCGCGGCGCGCGGTGCGTTCGTCGCCGATTCCGCCACGGGCGACGAAGTGGACGAGATGATCGAGCGCCACGCCGGCTGACCGATCCACCTGCGGTGCAGGTCCGAACACCGGGGAGGATCATGGTTCGCGGACCCCACCCGAAAGGACCCCGATGGACACCGGCGACCTCGCGCCCGACTTCACCCTCTCCGACGACCAGGGCAAGGACCGCACGCTGTCGGACTTCCTCGCGGCCGGCCCGGTCGTGCTGTTCTTCTACCCCGCCGCCATGACGAGCGGCTGCACCGCCGAGAGCTGTCACTTCCGCGACCTGGCGGTCGAGTTCGCCGAGGTGGGCGCCCAGCGCGTGGGCATCAGCCCGGACGCCGTGGCCAAGCAGCGGGAGTTCTCCGCCGCCAACGGGTTCGACTACCCGCTGCTGTCCGATGTGGACGGCGTCGTGGCGAAGCAGTTCGGCACCTGGCGCAAGTTCATCCCGCTGCACACCAAGCGCACCACCTTCGTCATCGACACCGACCGGCGCGTGCTCGACGTGATCAAGAGCGAGCTGAACTTCACCGCCCACGCGGACCGCGCGTTGAAGGTGCTGCGCGAGCGCAAGAACGCCTCCTGACGCTTTCCCTTGCCCGGCAAGGGATTCGCCGGTCAGCTCGACCGCTGGATCCGCCACACGAAGTCGTTGCCCGAGCAGGCCGGGGCCAGCGCGTCGGAGGCGGCTTCCTTGTGGTGCAGGGTGAAACCCAGCCGGGCCGGGATCGCACCGCTCTTGGTGTTCAGCTCGTCGTGGAGGATGTCGACGTGGGGCGCGCCCAGGCGCCAGGCCTCGGCGACGAGCAGGGCCGTCGCGCGCGTGGCCAGGCCGCGGCCGGTGCACGACTTCGCCAGCCAGTAGCCGATCTCGCGGCCGTCGTCGCGGCGCATCAGCCCGCAACCGCCGGCGAGCGTGCCGTCGGCGGTGTGGATGCCGTACTCCTGGGCCTCCCCGGACGCCCAGCGTTCGGCCGTGCTCGTGAGGAACTCCGTGCCCTCGGCCGGGCCGTAGCCGTCGGTGGCCCAGACGAGCCACGCGCCGATGTGCTCGCGCGAGGCCGAGACCGTGTCCACGAGCACGCCGAGGTCTTCGGCGCGCCAGCGGTTGAGGGTGACCACGCCGTCGGTGAGGGTGTCCATGTCCTCATGGTGGCACCGGAACACCACGGTGGCATCGAAATAACGCGGGGCCCGCCGTTTCCGGCAGGCCCCGCGGTCCGGTGTTCGTGAGCTAGTTGACGACGGCGGTGGGCGGCACCGTGGTGTCGTTCTTCAGCGCGTCGAACAGCTGCGCCGACTTCGTCTTGTCCCAGTGCTGGGCCGAGCCGTCGGTGACCGGCACCGTGCCGGTGAGCACGCCGTCGGACGAGATGCCGCGCATCGCGATCGCCAGGCCGGCCAGGTTGTGCACGTGGTCGCCCGAGTCCATCGTCAGCGCGTCGGGCGCCGAGGACAGCAGCGGGAAGAAGTCGAACGGGTTCAGCAAGGTTCCCGGGCTCGCGATCTGGCTCACGAGGGCACCGATGAACTTGCGCTGGTTGGCCACGCGGTCGAGGTCCGAGCGCGGGGTCGCGCTGCTGTGGCGCATGCGGACGAACCCGAGCGCGGACCGGCCGTCGAGCGTCTGGCAGCCGGCCTTGATGTCGATGTTGGTGAAGGTGTCGTGCATCTCCTTGTCCACGCACATGTCCACGCCGCCGATCGCGTCGACGATGTTCGCGAAGCCGCCGAAGCCGATCTCCGCGTAGTGGTCCATGCGCAGGCCGGTGACACCTTCCACGGTCTTGACCAGCAGCGCCGGGCCGCCGAGCGAGAACGCGGCGTTGATCTTGTTCGTGCCGTGGCCCGGGATCTTCACCTGGGAGTCGCGCGGCAGGCTCAGCAGCGTCGGCTTGGTGTCGTTGTCCGGGATGTGCGCGATCATGATCGTGTCGGTGCGCTGCCCGCCGCCGGCCGCCGCGACGTCACCGGTCGCCAGGCGTTCCTCGTCCGCGGCCGACAGCCCGTCGCGGCTGTCGGAACCGACGATCAGCCAGTTGGTGCCCGACGCGGCCGCGGGACGGCCGTCGTAGTCGGCCAGCGCGTCGACGCGCTTGATCGAGAACTCCAGGTACGCCCAGATCCCGCCGATGAACACGACGAAGATCAGCACCAGCGTCATCAGGACCTTGCCGAAGCTCCACCGGCGGCGCCGGCGCGGAGCCGGCCCGGGCGGCGGGGCCTGGCGCGGCGGCGCCTGCCGGGGCGGCGCGGGCGGGGGTACGGGAGCCTCGCCGCGCGAACCCAGGGGTCTGGTGCGCTCGTCGTACGGACTGCTGCTCACTCCTGGCAGCGGCATCATCTGCGCCCGCTGATGCTGCCGCGGGCGTGCGGCGGGCTGCGGTGGCCTGGGCGGCATGCGCCGCCGGCCGTCGTCGCCTCCGTACGTCATCGGTCGATCACCCGTTCCCCGAATCCGGCACAACTCGTGCGGCCCAGTGAACCGCACGTCCTCGAACAAAGGACGTGCGGCACCGGGTGCAGGTTCATCGGTGAGGGAACGGCCTGGTCAGCGGGGGTCGGCGAACCCGAACTGGTGCACCTTGATGTGCCCGGAGCGGAACCCGGCCTCCGAATACGCGAGGTAGAACTCCCACATGCGGTGGAACACGTCGTCGAAGCCGAAGCCGCGGATGTCGTCCCAGCGCTGGTGGAACCGCTCGCCCCACAGCTTGAGCGTGCGGGCGTAGTCCTGGCCGAACTCGCGCATCCCGGCCAGCTTGAGGCGGGTGTTGTCGCGCATGCCGTCCTCGATGGCCTGCACCGACGGGATGATGCCGCCCGGGAAGATGTACTTGTGGATCCAGGTGTACGACCGGGCCGCCGCCAGCATCCGGTCGTGGTCCATCGTGATGGCCTGCAGGCCGAAGCGCCCGCCCGGGCGCAGCCGCTTGCCGATGGTGGCGAAGAACGTGGGCCAGTAGGACTGCCCGACGGCCTCGATCATCTCCACGCTGACCACGGAGTCGTACTGGCCGGTGGCGTTGCGGTAGTCGCACAGCTGCACGTCGACGCGGTCGGACAGGCCCGCCTCGGCGATGCGCGCGTCGGCGAGGGTCTTCTGCTCCTGCGAGATGGTCAGCGACGTCACCTTCGCGCCCCGCGAGGCCGCGCGGATCGACAGCTCGCCCCAGCCGGTGCCGATCTCGAGCACCTCGCTGCCCTCGCGCACGCCCGCGTAGTCCAGCACGCTGTCGAGCTTGCGGTGCTGGGCCTGCGTCAGGCTGTCGCCCGGGCCGAACAGCGCCGAGGAGTACATCATCGACTCGTCGAGGAACGCGCTGAACAGGTCGTTGGACAGGTCGTAGTGCCGGTGGATGTTCGACCGCGACCCCTCGATCGTGTTCTCCTCCGCCGCCGGCTGCACCCGCTCGGCGAGCCGGCGGAAGCGCTGCAGGAACGGCGGCACGATCGTGGCCAGCTTCTCCGCGAACGGCGTGAGCACGCCCGCGAGGTCCTCGGCGGTCCAGTCCCCCACCATGTACGACTCGCCGAACCCGATCTTCGCGTCGGCGCCGAGCCGGTGGAAGAACGCCGAGGGCCGCAGGATGCGCATCTCGGGCGCCTCCGGCCCGCCGGCCCCCAGAACGGTGCCGTCCGGGAAGGTGACCCGCAGGTCGAGGTTCTTCACGGCACGGCGGAAGAGCGCCTCCGCGGCCCGCGCGCGAAGCGGCGAGTGGGGCGGCGTGGCCAGCCCCGGCCACCGGGTTTCCTCGGGCACCGGCTGCGAGGCGGGCCCCGCCGCCCGGTCAACACTTGAGGTGGACAAGACACTCCCTCCGGAATGGGCCCGTCGGCCCACATCTGATGGTATTCCCGGCACACGCGACCTGCGCTGCGCGGTTGTCGCCGGATCCGGTCACACGGGGATGCGCAGCCGCTCGTCCGCGGGCCGGGTCCACGCCTGCCGGAGAGTCTCGTCGGTCTCGCCCGCGTCGATCGCTTCCAGTGTGAAAGCACACATCAGCCTGGTCCAGACCGCCGGACGCTTGATCATCGCGTGCCCTTCGCCGGTGACCTCGAAGCGCGCGAGGCGCTTGGCGAGCTCCCGCGCGCGCTCGGCGAAAGCGTGGGAATCACGCGGTGAGGTGATCCGGTCACGCGTGCCGTGCAGCATCACCACGGAGCGGCCCGAGACGGCGTCCACCGGCTCCCCGGGCGGCGTCCACGGCGCGAGCGCGCACACGCCCACCACGGCGGGGTCGTCGGCCACGCGCAGCACCACGCGTCCGCCCATCGAGTGCCCGACGAGCACGACGGGCAGGCCCGGGTGCTCGGCGTGGATGCGCTCCAGCGCCCAGCGGGCGTCGTCCACCGGGTCTTCCGCGGGCGCGTTCCAGCCGTAGCGGCGGTTGCGCACCAAGCGCACCTCCAGGCCCGCCGTGCGGCCCGCGCGGTGCAGGGCGCGGGCCAGCGGCACCATGCGCAGGTACGCCAGCCGCCACGGCCCCACGGCCGCGGTGCCGTGCTCGGCGCCGCCGTGCAGCACCAGCGCCACCGCCCTCGTCCGCCCGTGCGCGCGCCGCACCGAAACGACGGGTACTCCGTCCACGTGCCGCCTCCCAGTCACCGGTACGCCCGGATGATCAGCTCTCACGCTAATCCACCACGAAGCGTGTCCAAGCGATACATTCGGCGCCCGACCCCGCGACGAAGGGCAGGTGTGGTGAGCGCCACGGAAATCTGGAAGAGCACCTCGGACAAGCTCGCGGCCGCGCAGCAGGCCAACGCCGAAGCGCTGACGGCGGCGGCCGACCTCGTGCTCGGGGTGATCCGGTCCGACGCCCTCGTGTTCACCGCCGGTGCCGGGCACTCGCTCGCCGCGGTCGCCGAGACGTTCTACCGCGCGGGCGGCCTCGCCTGCGTCTACCCGCTGTACCACCCGGAGCTGCTGCCCCTGCACGGCGCGCAGCACAGCACGAAGACCGAGCGCCGCAGCGGGCTGGCCGAAGAGGTGCTGGCCGAGCGCGCGCCGGGCCCCGACGACGTGCTCGTGGTGTTCTCGACCTCCGGCGTGAACCCGTACCCGGTGGAGCTGGCCGCCGGTGCCCGCCGCCGGGGCGCGGCGGTGATCGCCGTGACGTCGCGCGCGTGCGTGGCCGCGGCGCCGCGCCGGTCGGCGACGACGCTGGTCGAGGAGGGCACGGTCGTGCTCGACTCGCTCGTGGTCCCCGGCGACGCGAGCCACCCGGCGGCCGCACCGCGCACCGCACCACTGTCCACTGTGGTCAACGCGTTCCTGTGGAACCTGATCCTGGCGGAGGTCTACGACCGCGGCACGGCCGAGGGCATCGACGTCCCGCTGTGGCGAAGCTCCAATGTGGAGGGTGGCGACGAGGCCAACACGGCCCTGCTCGCCAAGTACGGCCCGCGCGTGCCGGCCCTGCGGTAGCCCGTCGGCGAACCATCGGCACTTCCGGCGAAAAAGGACCGGGCCCGGCAGGTCTTGACGGGCCCGATCCGCGCTTCTAGCTTCGGCGTACCGACCAGTCGGTGTCGAGTGGAGGCGGGCCAGCATGGACGATGAGACGGCCGTGCCCCTGCACGGCACCTGCGCACCCGGGTTCGAGGCGGTGCAGGACGCGTTCGTCGAGAACATTTCCGAGCGCGACGAGCTCGGCGCGGCCTTCGCGGTGACCCACCACGGCGAGGTCGTGGTGGATCTCTGGGCCGGCTGGGCGGACCCGGGCCGCACCACACCGTGGCGGCCGGACACGCTGACCAACGTCTGGTCCACGACTAAGGGCATGACGGCGATCTGCGCGCATCAGCTGGCCGACGCCGGCGAGCTCGACCTCGACGCCCCCGTGGCGCGTTACTGGCCCGAGTTCGCCGCGGCGGGCAAGCAGGACATCCCGGTGCGCTGGCTGCTCTCGCACCGCTCCGGCGTCGTCGGCATCGGCCTGGCGCGCCCCGTGAAGGTCGAGGAGCTCTACGACTGGGACCACATCACGGGGCTGCTGGCCGGGCAGGAACCGCTGTTCCCGCCCGGCTCGGCCGGCGGTTACCACGCGCTGTCCTACGGCTTCCTCGTCGGCGAGGTCGTGCGCCGCGTGGCCGGGCAGGGCATCGACGCATTCTTCGCCGAGCACGTGGCCGGTCCCCTGGACGCGGATTTCTCCCTCGGGGTCGGGGAAGCCGACCTCGGGCGCTGCTCGACGCTCGCGGAGCCGGTGCTCACGCCGGAGCTGACCACGGCGCTGACCGAGGCGTTCGCGAACGCCGGACCGGTCGCGCTCGCCGCCATGGCCAACCCGCGCGTGGAAGGCCACCACGCCAACGATCCCGCGTGGCGGCGGGCCGTGATGCCGGCCCTCAACGGCCACGGCACGGCCAAGGCGCTCGCGGTCATCTACGGCGCCCTGGCCGACGGCTCCGAACGCCTGATCTCGGCCGGCGCGCTCGCGCGGGCCCGCGAAGGACAGGGCGCCTCGGTCGACCTCGTCGCCGGCGTGCCCAACGAGTGGGCGCTCGGCTTCTACCTCGGCAGCGACGCGCGCGGCTTCGGCCCCAACCCGGCCGCGTTCGGCCACGACGGGCTCGGCGGCTCGTCCGGCGGCGCCGACCCGGAAGCCGGCATCGGCTTCGGTTATGTAATGAACCGCATGGGCCCGCTGCTGCGTGACGACCCGCGCAAGATGGCGCTCGTCAACGCGACCTTCGCCTGTCTCGAAAATTGAGCGAAGGGCGCCTCGAGCCTTCCTCGAGACGCCCTTCACGGCGCGTCAGGCGACCGCGGACGGCTCCTCGTCGAACTGCGTGTGGTGCAGCTCGGCGTAGCGGCCGCCGAGGGCGAGCAGCTCTTCGTGCGTGCCGCGCTCGACGATCCGGCCGTCCTCGACGACCAGGATCAGGTCGGCGGCGCGGACGGTGGAGAGCCGGTGCGCGATCACGAGCGCCGTGCGGCCTTCGAGCGCGCCCGTGAGGGCTTCGCCGACCGCGGCCTCCGACTCGGAGTCCAGGTGCGCCGTGGCTTCGTCCAGCACCACGACCTTCGGCTGCGCCAGCAGCAGCCGCGCGATGGTGAGGCGCTGGCGCTCGCCGCCGGAGAGGCGGTAGCCGCGTTCGCCCACGGTCGTGTCGAGGCCGTCGGGCAGCGAATGCACCAGGTGGCTCAGGCGAGCCTGCTCCAGCGCGGCCCAGATCTCGTCGTCGGTCACGCCCGGGCGGGCGTAGGCGAGGTTGGCGCGGATGGTGTCGTGGAACAGGTGCCCGTCCTGCGTCACCACGCCCACCGTGGCGCGCAGCGTCGCGAAGTCCAGATCCCGGACGTCCACATCGGACAGCCGGACCGCACCGCCGTCCACGTCGTAAAGGCGCGGCAGCAGCGACGCGATGGTCGACTTGCCGGCACCCGAGGAGCCGACCAGCGCCACCATCTGGCCCGGTTCGGCGCGGAAGCTGATGCCGTGCAGCACCTCTTCACCCCCGCGGCTGTCCAGAGTGGCCACGTCTTCCAGTGACGCCAGCGAGAACCGGTCGGCCGCCGGGTACCCGAAGCGCACGTCGTCGAACTCCACGGCCACGCCGCCCGCGGGCAGCGCCTTCGGCTGCTCGGGTTCCTTGATCATCGGGTCGAGGTCGAGCACCTCGAAGACCCGCTCGAACGACACCAGCGCGGTCATCACGTCCACGCGGACGTTGGCCAGCGCCGTGAGCGGCGCGTAGAGCCGGGTCAGCAGCAGCGCCAGCGCCACCACGGTGCCGGGCGCGATCTGGCCGGTGAAGGCGAGGTAGCCGCCGAGGCCGTAGACCAGCGCCTGCGCGAGCGCCGACACGAGCGTGAGGCTGGTCATGAACCAGCGGGTGAGCATCGCCGTGCGCACGCCGATGTCCCGCACGCGCCCCGCACGGTCGCTGAACTCGCCGACTTCCTGGCGCGGACGGCCGAACAGCTTCACGAGCGTGGCGCCCGGCGCCGAGAACCGCTCGGTCATCTGCGTGGTCATGCCGGCGTTGAGCTGCGCCGACTCGCGCTGCAGCCCGGCCATCCGGCGGCCCAGCCGGCGCGCCGGCAGCACGAAGATCGGCAGCAGCACCAGCGCGAAGAGCGTGACCTGCCACGACAGCGTCACCATGACCGCGAGCGAGAGCACGAGCTGGATCACGTTGGTGACCAGACCCGACAGCGTCGCGGTGAACGTGCGCTGGGCGCCGATCACGTCGTTGTTGAGCCGGCTGACCAGCGCGCCGGTGCGGGTGCGCGTGAAGAACGCGATGGGCAGCTTCTGCACGTGGGCGAACACGGCGACGCGCAGGTCGAGGATGATCCCCTCGCCGATGCGCGCCGACTGCCACCGCTCCGCCAGCCCCAGCCCGGCGTCGAGGATGGCCAGCACCGCGATCACCACGGCCAGCCAGATGATCAGCGGCAGGTCGTGGCCGCCGACGACCGCGTCGACGACCTTGCCCGCCAGCACGGGCGTGGTCACCGCGAGCACGGCGGAGACCACGGTGAGCACGAGGAACACGAGCAGCCGCGTCCAGTGCGGGCGGGCGAAGCGCGCGACCCGTTTCACGGTGCCGCGCGTCAGCGCCCTCGGCGTGTCGGCCCCGCGCATCACGGAGCCGAGCAACGCCCACGAGTTGTCCATGTGGAGCCTTTCCCCCGATCGACAAACTTCTACATTACTTGAGCTTTTTTCGTGAGATGCCCAGCACAACGCCGGTTCGTCCCGAGTTCTTCCCCGTGCCGTCACCCGTGGCGTTCACCGGTGGTGAACAACCGCCCACAGCACCTCCCGCAGCGCGTCGGCCTCGCGCCCGGCCAGCGGGCCCAGCAGCCGCCGTTCGGCCTCCTCCGACGCCTCGGTGGCCGCCTTCAGCACGCGCAGCCCCTCCTCCGTCGGCGTCACGATCCGGCGGCGGCGATCGGCCGGATCGACGTGGCGCCGCACGAGCGCCTTGTCCTCCAGTTCGTCGACGAGCTGCACCATGGTCGTCCGGTCCACGCCGAGCCGCGCGGCCGCCTCCTGCTGCGACTGCGGCTCACCGTCGGCCAGCAGCGCGAGCACGGCAACCTGCCGCCCGGTCACCCCGTGGGGCGCGAGCAGCGGCTCCTGCAGCTCGGCCAGCCGCAGCTGCGCGTGCTTGAGCAGATAACCGAGCCGGCGCGTCACGACGGCCGGCGTTTCGGGGGCACTCCACATGCAGTGCATCCTAGCCCTACGCTGATCATCAGTTGTGCTGACGATTTATTCCCCTGACGATCAGGAGTCCTTGCATGGTGACCTTCGGGCTGAAACCCGCGCAGCAGTTCACGGACGTCGCGACGCTGCGCGAGATCTGGGCGATCGCCGACGACGCGCGGTTCGACGGCCTCTGGACCTTCGACCACTTCGCCCCCATGGGCCCGGTCCGCACCGGCGCCGTCTTCGAGGCCTGGACCCTGCTCGCCGCCATGGCCGAGGCCACGCGGCACGTGCGGATCGGCTGCCTGGTGTCGGGCAACACCAACCGGCACCCGGCCGTGCTGGCGAAGATGGCCGCGACTGTCGACCACCTCTCCGGCGGCCGGCTCGACGTGGGCCTCGGCGCGGGTGGCGACGAGCTCGCCGACACGATGCTCGGCCTGCCGACCCCACCGGCGCGCGAACGCGTCGAGCGGCTCGCCGAGGCCTGCGCCGTCCTCGATCTCCTGTGGACGCGCCCGGTCGCCGACTTCAGTGGCAGCCACTACTCGCTCACGGCCGCGACGAGCGACCCGAAACCGGTGCAGACGCCGAAGCCGCCGCTGTGGCTCGGGAGCAACGGCGAACGCCGTGGCCTGCGGGTCGTCGCCGAGCACGCCGACGTGTGGCTCAACGCGAGCCTGCCGGGCACCCCCGTCGAGGAGCTCACGCGGCTGTCGGGCGTGCTCGACCGGCATTGCGCGGCCCTCGGCCGTGACCCGGCGACGGTGCGCCGGGCCGTGCAGTTCCGGCTCTCGGCCCAGGACGACGACACGCTGCGCGAAGCCCGGACCTACCTCGACGCCGGGTTCACCGACCTCGTCCTCATGCTCCCCTCCGCCGGCGACGCCCTGGGCCGCGCGAAGCAGGCGGCCGCGCTGCTCCCGCGGCTGCGCGAACTGGGCCGAACGGGCGAGGACGGGTGATCCGGACGCCCTCGGTAGCCTGACGCGACGGGGACGGCCAGGTTCGTGAGGGGGAAGCGGTGCAGCTGCTGATGGCGCCGGCCCGGACCGGCGTGGACCGGGCGGTCCGCGTGCTGACGTGGGACCTGGTGTTCTACCTGGGCTGCTTCGCCTTCGCGTTGATCAGCGCGATCGTGTCCGAGTTCTACGGCTACCGCGTCTGGGGCAACTTCGCGACGGCCGCGTACGGCTTCGCCGCGGCCCACAGCGGGTGGCTGCTCGTGTCGGCGCGGCTCGGGCGCACGCCTCGCGGCCGGCTCGGCTCGCGGTGGTGTTCGATCGCGGTGATCGGGTTGTTGGCGATGATCATCCCGCTCGTGGTGCTCGTGATTCGCCGACTGACGGGAGTCGACTGGCTCGTCACGCCGGTCTCGTGGGCCGCGCAGCCCGAGGTGTGGGTGATCGAACGCAGCGCGAGCCTGCTGCTCCAGCACGGCACGCCGTACGTCGACGTGACCGCTCTCGGGCGCGCTCCCGAGGTGAACGACTACACGCCCTACGGACCCGTGATGACGGTGTTCGGTCTTCCGCGCGCGTTGTTCGGGGGAACACCGTTCACCAATGCGCTCACCGATGCCCGGTGGATGTTCGCGCTTTGTGCGTCTCTCTGTGTGATCGGCTCACTACGAATGCTGAAATGGCCGCGAATTCCGGTTCTTTCGGCACAATTGGCAATCGCGTGCCCACTCACCGCATTGACTTGGGCCGTTGCCGGTCCCGATCTCGCCATTGTGGGACTGCTCGTGCTCGCCTGCGCACTCGCTGCAACCGGCCGCGCGGGCTGGTCGGGATTCGTGCTGGCACTCGTGATCAGCGCGAAGCTCATCGTCGCGCCGGCCGCGGCCGTGCTCGCGGTCTTCGTGTTGTGCCGTACGCACAACGGAAATTCACGCGACCGCAGGGCACTCGCGTGGTTCGTGACCACTTTGGTCAGTGCGACCGTGGTGCTGCACCTGCCGGTGTACCTGGTCGACCCGGACGCGTTCGTGGAGCACGTGATCCGGTTCCCGCTCGGGATGGGCGTGGTGCGCTCCCCCGCGGCAAGCCCGCTTCCGGGCCACCTGATCGCGGAAACCGGATCGGCGGGCCGCGTGATCTCACTCGTCCTGGTGGCGGCCGCAGCAGTGGCGATGCTGGTGTGGCTGGTGCGCCGTCCCCCCGCGACGGGATCCGCCGCGCTCTTGCGGATCGCCGTCGGGCTCGGCGCGTTGGTCCTGCTCACCCCGGCAACCCGCTACGGCTACCTGGTTTATCCGTTGGTGCTGCTCGGAGGAGTGCTGACGTTCCGAGCGGCCGAACAGGGACTGCGCCCCCCGCGCAGTCGGCCTGGTACTGCTACTTCTTCTTGACCCGCGTGGCCCCGCCGCGCCCCCGCAGCTGGACCCCGGACTCAGAGAGAACACGGTGCACGAACCCGTAGGAACGCCCCGTGGACTCAGCGAGGGCCCGGATGCTCGAGCCCTTCTCGTATTTCTTCTTCAGGTCAGCGGCCAGCTTGTCGCGCGTGTTGCCGGTGATCCGCGCGCCTTTCTTGAGATCAGCCACGTCGATCGCCTTCCCGCCGAGTGGAGTTCTGGGCCATTTGACGGCCCCTGCCGGGGCAATGATCGAACACGAAGCCCAGGAATGCCAGACGACAGACGTAAAACGAGCGAAATTGCGATCACATTGGGCCATTCAAGTGCTTCACGGACCGTGGCAAGCACCCAAATGGCCGTATCTGATCACGCTAGCTGGACAAGTTCCAGATAATCCGCGGACCAATGATCCTCGGTCCCGTCGGGCAGGAGGATCACGCGCTCGGGCTCCAGCGCCTCGACCGCGCCCGGGTCGTGCGTCACCAGCACCACGGCGCCGGCGAAGCTGCGCAGCGCGTCCAGGACCTGCGCACGGCTGGCCGGATCGAGGTTGTTGGTCGGTTCGTCCAGCAACAGCACGTTCGCCGCACTGGAGACGAGCCCGGCCAGCGCCAGGCGGGTCTTCTCACCGCCGGAAAGCGTGCCGGCGGGCTGGTCGAGTTGTTCACCCGTGAACAGGAAGGAACCGAGCAGGTTCCGCAACTCCTGCGCCCCCGTGTCCGGCGCGAGGTGTCGGATGTTTTCCCACACGCTCGCATCGTGGTCGAGAGTTTCGTGTTCCTGTGCGTAATAGCCCAAACGCAATCCGTGACCCGGCTCGACGGAACCCGTATCCGGAGTTTCCATTCCGCCGAGGAGCCGGAGCAATGTCGTCTTTCCGGCACCGTTCAAACCGAGTACGACGACCTTCGAGCCGCGGTCGATCGCAAGATCGACTCCGGTGAAGATCTCGAGCGAGCCGTAGGACTTCGACAGCCCGTCGGCCGTGAGCGGCGTGCGGCCGCACGGGGCGGGCTCCGGGAACTTGATCCGCGCGACCTTGTCGGCCTGGCGCGTCTCGTCGAGCGAGGAGAGCATCTGCTCCGCGCGGCGCGCCATGTTCTTGGCCGCCACGGCCTTCGTCGCTTTGGCCCCGAGCTTCGCGGCCTGCTGCTGCAACGCCGACGCCTTCTTCTCGGCGTTCGCGCGCTCGCGGCGGCGGCGCTTCTCGTCGGTGGCGCGCGCGTCGAGGTAGCGCTGCCAGCTCATGTTGTAGAGGTCGATCTCGCCGCGCGTGGCGTCGAGGAACCAGACCTTGTTCACGACGTCGGCGAGCAGCTCCACGTCGTGGCTGATCACCACGAGGCCACCGTCGTGCTGCTTGAGGAAGCCGCGCAGCCACGAGATCGAGTCGGCGTCGAGGTGGTTGGTGGGCTCGTCGAGGAGCAGGATCGTCTCGGACTTGCCGCCCGCGCCGGCCTCCGCGGCGGCGAACAGGATGCGCGCGAGCTCGACCCGGCGGCGCTGGCCACCGGACAGCGTGTTCAGCGTCTGCTCGAGAATCCGGTCGGCGAGGCCGAGGTTGGAGCAGATGCGCGCGGCCTCGCTCTCGGCGGCGTACCCGCCCAGGGAGGCGAACCGCTCTTCGAGGCGGCTGTAGCGGTTGACCGCCTTGTCGCGTTCCTTCTCGTCGGCCAGCTCCGCCATGGCCGTCTGCGCCTTCTCCATGTTGCGGATCAGCGCGTCGAGGCCGCGCGCGGACAGCACGCGGTCCTTCGCCGTGACGGACAGGTCGCCCTCGCGCGGGTCCTGCGGCAGGTAGCCGAGCTCACCGCTGCGGCGGACTTCGCCCGCGTGCGGTTCGCCCTCGCCCGCGAGGACCTTCAGCGAGGTGGTCTTGCCGGCGCCGTTGCGGCCGACGAGACCGATGCGGTCGCCGGGCTGGATGCGGAGCGTGGCGCCGTTGAGCAGGATGCGCGAGCCGGCACGCAGCTCGAGGCCAGTGGCCGTGATCAAGGGAACTCCCGGATTCGGGGGTGAACGTGGACAGCGACAGGCACCGGCATCGCCCGCCGTCCCCGCTCCCTGCGAAGATCGGTCACGAGCGCCCGGTGCGGCAGCTACTCCGTGAGGATTTCCCGTTCCACGGGACCCAGTGTACGGGGCGGCGTCGAACGGTTTTCCGCCGCGTGGCGGGTCTCACGCTCCGCTCAGGACCACTTCCACGGAGATCGCCCGTCCGGCCGCGTCGTCGAGCACGTCGCGCCGCGGCTCGGGGATGTCGAGCACGCGCGCCTCGGCGCGGGCGAACAGCGGGTGGAGCCGGTGGTCGGCGCGCAGTTCGCCGAGCGCGAGGCGGTCGCCGCCGAGCACGACGGCGTCCACTTCGGACAGTCGGGGCACGAGGACCTCGACCGCGTCCTGCGCGGCCGCGCGCAGCGCCACCCGGGCCTGCCCCGCGCGGCGGCGCGCGAAGCGCTGCTGCGACCAGCCGCCCGCGGCCGTGCGGCCCTGCACGAGGTGGCGGTCGGTGCGCGAGACGAGCACCCTCCCGCCGCGCGCGAGCCCGAGGGAGTGCCCGCCGAGGCGGACCAGCAGCAACGCGAGCAGCCGCGGCACCAGCGCGTGGGCCACGAGCGGTTCGACGGCCAGCCCCTCGTGCCTGCCCGTGACGGCGAGCGGTCCGAAGGGGACGGTCGCGGTGGCGGTGACGCCGTTGCGCGCGAAGACGCGGACCTCGTGCTCGCCGAGCTCGGTCGTGCCGACGCCGTCGTTGCGTTCGGCGAAGCGCGTGAACCAGCCGGCGAGGCGCTCGGGCGCGACCTCGACCGCCGTCCCGCCGCCCGCGACCCGCCGCGCCCTGGCCATGCGGACAACGGTACGGGGCCGCCGCGAAAACGCGACGGCCCCGTCCAGGTGGATCGGTGTTGCTCGAAGGATCAGGCGATGGCCGGACCGGCGTGAACCACCGGACGGACGAGCGCGGCCGCTCCGGCCGTGCTCCCGGTGCTCCCGGTGCTCCCCGTGCCCGCCGACGCGTAACCGTTGACGTGCAGCGAGACGCTGCGGATCGAGCCCGTGTCACCGCCGGCGACGTCGACCGCCTTGAACGTCCACGTGCCGTCGGCCGAGGTCCCGGCGAGCGGGGTCTGCGGGTCGATCGGCAGGTAGGTGCCCGTGAACGGCGCGAACTGCGACCCGACCGTGCTCAGCAGCGCCGAAGCGCTGTCGTCGAACACGACCTGGCACAGGTTGTTGCCGCCGCTGCCGGCCCGCTGGAACAGCGTGGCCGACGCGCCCGACGGCGAGGTCAGCGTGCCGACCAGGTCCGCGACGTAGGTGTGGTCCAGGCCGACCGTGGTCGAGCCCTCGTCGGCGGTGCAGCTTGACCCGTCGATCGAGACCGAGACCTTCGACGCGGCCCCGACCCCGCTCACCACCAGCGGAACGGAGGCGCCGAGCTGCGAGTTGTCCGGGATCGCGACCGGCGCGCCGGTGTAGGAGAACGTCTGCACCACCGGCGACGGCGTGCCCACCGGGAGCGCGAAGGTGCTGGTCGTCGGCGAGAACGAACCCGCGAACGTCACCTTGGCCGAAAGCACCACCGGCACGCCGAGGCCCTGGCTGGCCGGGACCGTGACGGTGAAGTCGTTGACGCCGGTCTGGCCCGGGCTGATCGTGCCGTAGGACTTGGCGCGCGGCGCGATCGTGACGCCGGGCGTCGTCGTGGTGAGCACGACGCTCGTGGACGACGCGACCCCGTCGCCGGTGTTGGTCACCGGCAGCGTCACCTTCGCGGTGTCACCGGGGTCGAGGGTGCTGCCGCCGTCGGGTCCGGTGACGGTCGGCGACTGGGCCTGCGCGTAGGGCTGCGGGCTGGCGCCGGTGTAGGCGAGCACCCGGTCGGCGAGGACGACGCCCGCGCCGGTGAGGTTGTCGCTGCCGGGCGCCTCGATGTCCACGGCCGTCGCGAGGAACGCGTCGCGAACGTCCGAACCGGACAGACCGGGGTTGCCGGAGAGCACGAGGCTCGCGATGGCGGCGGCGTGCGGCGCGGCGGCCGAGGTGCCGAAGAACGGGTCGAACCCGCTCACCGAGGTGCGGACGCCGTCGGCCGCGGTGATCTCCGGCTTGTCGCGGACCTCGCCACCGGTCGAGGAGACGTTGCCCGGCGTGATGGGCGTGCCGTCGGCCTCGTAGAACATCCGGCGCGGGCCGTCGGAGCTGAACCGCTCGGCCTTGCTGGCCGAGGAGAACGCGCCGGGGAACGGGCCGGTCGGGTTGGCCGGGTCACCGGGCTCGAGCGCCCGGCCGAACGCGGCGGCCGCGGGTGCCGCGGCGACGGAGAACGCGTTGCGCGCCGAGGAGTGCCCGACCGTGACGCCCGGGGTGCTGTAGGCCTTGAGGCCGTCGGCCGAGTCGCGGAAGCGGCTGCCGAACGCGGTCAGCGAGAGGTAGCGGCCCTCGCCCGAGAACTTGACCACCGCGAGCCGCAGGCCGGTGCCGCCGAAGAGCGGGGTGGCGAGCTGCTCGTACGGATCCTGGGTGCCGTCCTGCACGTCCTGGCTGAACGAGACGACGTTGCCCGCCGCGTCGAGGAGGTAGAGGTCGTAGTCGTCGCCCGCGGCGCCGAGCGGGTCGGACCAGTGCAGCGTCACGGGGATGTTGCCCGACGACGCGTCGGAGATCGGCTCGAAGATCTGGTTGCCCGCCGCGCCCGCGAAGTTGTGCGCGGTGCCGGCGAACTTGCCGACCGACTTGCCCGAGTCGACGAAGTCGCCTTCCCAGTGGGCGGCGGTGCCGTCGGCGACGTTGCCCTCGTTGCCCGCGGAGGAGAAGTAGAGCGCGCCGTCGGCGGTCACGTCGTTCACGGCCTGGGCGATGATCCAGTCCTGGAACGGGGATTCCTTGAAGTAGATGACGTCGTCGACGATCACGTCGCAGTGCGACTCGAAGCGCAGCTTGCGGATGTTGTCGGCGAAGCTCGCGTCGGAGGCGAACGCGGAGGCGAAACCGAGGGCGGCGTTGGGCGCGAGGTCGTGGATGATCTCCAGCATCGCGGTGCCCTCGTCGCCGTCGCCGGCCTGGCCGGGGACGACGTCGACGGCCGGCAGCTCGCCCTTGGCCTGCGAGACCGCGAGCGAGTCGACGCCGTCGGACAGCGCGCACGCCTTCACGCCGGTGCCGGTGACGCCGTACTGCTGGCGGGCGAGGTCGGCGTTGTGCGCGCGGTCGCCCTCGCTGGTGATGGTGGCCGCGGCGGCCCGCTTGTTCTTCGCCGCCAGCGCCTGGTTCAGCGCGGCGTCGAGGCGGGCGGCCTTCTGCTGCTTGGTCTCGACGGGCGCCGTTTTCCCTTGCCCCGCCTTGGTTTCCAGCTCGCGGGCGGTGATCGCCTGGTCGGCGGTTTCGACCCGCTTCACGTCAGCGCGCGCCGCGATCGCCGGCAGCGCCGCCAGCGGCACCTCGGCGCGGATGCTCGCGGCCTTGTCCGACACCGTGCGCACGGCGGCGCCGGCCTTGCGCAGGTCGTTCACCAGCGCGTCGGACACCTTCGTGACCCGGATGTCCACGACCGCGGTGCTCGCCGTACCCGCCCCCAGCGCGGGTACGGCCGAGGCACTCAGCTTCCGGGAACGCAGCTTCTGCGTGACGAGCAGGCGGCTGTCCAATTTGGACTCCGCCTTGGTCTGGCCGGTCTTGATCGACTGCAACGCCGCGATCTGCCGGGCGGAGTTGTCGGAGAAGGAGTCCGGTGTGGACACTGTGGCGGCGCCCGCGACCGGCGGGGCGACGATGCCCAGCGCGGCGATCAGCGCCGCGGCCCCCGCGGTCAGGACGGTCGCTCGGGATCTGGCTCTCGGTCTGAATCCGGCTCTTGTGGAACGGCTTCGACGCACGTGCGCCTCCGAATCTCGCACCGCGTGCCCCGACTCACGCTGGCCAACGCCGGTGATCACCGGCTGGATCCAGCTAAGTACCCGGGGTAAAAGGGAAAAAGGAGCCGTTAGGGTGATGTATGGCTGTAATTTTCCCATACCCGCCGGAGGTCGTAGGCCATTCAGCGGCAGTTCCGGCTCGAAGTTCCGGCTGAGCGCGTGCGGACTGGGAGCGATCTCAGAGCACGAACGAATCCGACCACGGCTGCGCGGCGCGCCCGGACAGCGCGTCGAGCAGCGTCACGGCCTGCTTGTCGGTGAGCGAAGCCACGAAGTCGACCACGGCGCGGCCGCGCGCGAGGCTGCGCACGGCGTCGGCGCCCTCCACGCGTTCGCCGGTCGCGCCCACGAGCACCTCCGGCATGGTCCGGACCAGACCCGAATACTCGTCGTGGGCGAGCTCCACGAGGTCGTACAGGCGCCGGGGCAGGCGGCTCTCCTCGTCGCGGTCGAGCAGCCACGCGTCGAGCGCGTCGACGAGCGTGGTCACGAGGCTGGCCTGCCCGCGCTGGTGCAGCGCGAGGTCGGGGCGCAGCAACACGAATCGGCGGTGCACGAACTTCAGCACCTGCACCTCGTGCCACTGCGCGGTGCGCAGCGAGACGTGCCCGGAGCGAGCGGAGGGCGAGGACAGCACGAAGACGCCGTCGACGAGCCGGGAGGTCCAATTGGCCGAGAACGCGGCCGTGGCCTGCTCGGCCTCGATCGAGCCGTCGAACCCGTTCTCGAGCAGCCCGTCGACGAGCTCCCGCTGCACGCGCCGGACGGCCGCGGCGAACGCGTCGTCGTCGGCGATCCAGCTGTCCTTGAGGTGCATGCGCCGGCGCAGCTGTTCGAGCGAACGGCCCGGGCGGCGCAGCTGCGCGGCGACCTGCTCGTCGTCGAGCGCGGCCAGGTCCAGCGCGTGGTCGAGCCACTCCCCCAGCTCCGCGGCGACCGGCGCGTGCTGCAGCACACCGATGCGGTGGAAGTCCTGCAGGTCGTGGATCGCGTAGGCGATGTCGTCGGCGGTGTCCATCACGGCCGCCTCCACCGTCTGCTGCCACGGCTCGATGCGCCCGGTGAACGGGCCGCGCGCCTGCGCGAAGTCGTCGAGTTCGGTGGCGTAGGCGGAAAACTTGCTCGCGCCGGTGCCCGGTGAGCTCTCGGGCTCGGCCGCGCCGCGCGGCTGCGTGCGCATCGCCGTCGGGTGCGGCTCGGGGTAGTGCAGCCGCGCCCACGGGTACTTCAGCACCGCGGCGCGCACGGCCGCGGTGAGGTCGAGACCGATCGCGGACGGGCCGCGCACGTCGGTGGTGGTGAGGATGCGGAACGTCTGCGCGTTGCCCTCGAAGCCGTCGGCGAGGCCGAAGCGGTGGCGGGCGATGCGGTCGAGCGTCTGCTCGCCGAGGTGGCCGAACGGCGGGTGCCCGAGGTCGTGGGCGAGCGCGGCGGCCTCACAGACGTCGGGGTCGCAGCCGCCGAGCTTCGCGGCCAGCTCGGCCGACTCGCTGGCGCCGGTGATCCGCTCCGCGATCGCGCGGGCGACCTGCGCGACCTTGAGGCTGTGGGTGAGCCGGTTGTGCAACAGCCCGGCGCCGCCGGCGCTGACCACCTGCGTGACCCCGCCCAGGCGCGCGAAGAACGGCGAGGCGGCGATGCGGTCGCGGTCGATGCGGAACGGGCTGGTGGCAAGATCCGTGAACCCGCCCACGGAGCTCGACGGGTCCCTTCGCGCGGCCCTCGGGTCGGTCTCGGACATGCGCTCCACCGTATCTGTCCGGCGCCCGGCGGACCCGCCGGATACGGCAGGATCGGACGGGTGAGCGACGTGCTGATCGCGGGCGGCGGACCCGCCGGGTGGGCGCTGGCGCACGCCTGCGCCCGGCGCGGGCTCGCGACCACGCTCGTCGACGCCGCGCCGCAGGCGCCGTGGCGCAGCACCTACGGCGCGTGGGCCGACGAGCTGCCCGGGCTGCCGGGTGAGGCGATCGCGTCGGCACCCGGCGCGACGGTTGCGTTCGGCACGCGCGAGCACCGGCTCGACCGCGGCTACCTCGTGTTCGACAACGCCGGCCTGCGCTCGTGGCTCGCGGCGGCGCCGGTGACGGTGGTGACCGGACGGGTCGCGCGCGCCGAGCACGGGCGCCACGGCTCGACGGTGGTGCTGGCCGACGACCGCCGGCTCGCCACCGCGGTGGTCGTGGACGCGTCGGGGCGCAACCGGGCGCTGTCCGGCGGGCCGCCGGGTGGGCCGCGCGCCGAGCAGACGGCGTACGGCCTCGTGCTGCCGGCCGCCGACGCCGAGCGGCTCGTGCCCGGCGCGTCGGACACGGCCGTGTTCATGGACTGGCGCGACGGCACGCCGAGCTTCCGCTACCTGCTCCCGCTCGGCGACGGCACGGTGCTCGTGGAGGAGACGTCGCTCGCGCACCGGCCGGGCGCGCCCGTCGACGAGCTCGCCGCGCGGCTGCGGACCCGGCTCGCGGGCGCGGGGCTGCGGCCGCACGGCCGGGAGGAACGGGTGCGAATCGTGCTCGACGTGCCGCTGCCGGGGCGTGGGGCGGTGGTCCCGTTCGGGGTCGCCGCCGGGCTCGTGCACCCCGCCACCGGGTACAGCGTCGCGACGGCGCTGCGGCTGGCCCCGCGCGTGGCCGCGGCGCTGGCGGGTGCGTTCGAGGCCGGGCCGGCGGCGGCGGTGCGCGCGGCCCGCCGGACACTGTGGACAGCCGAGGCGCGGGCCGTGCATTCCCTGCGGCAGTACGGATTGCGTGCTTTGCGCCGGATGTCGCCTGCCGAGCTCGCCGAGTTCTTCGATCTCTTCTTCGCGCTGCCGGCTCCGGTGCAGCAGGCCTACACGTCGGGCCGGGAGGACCTGCCGGGCACGGCGGCGGCGATGGCCCGGCTGTTCCGCGCGGCGCCGCCGACGCTGCGCGCGCGGCTCGCGGGCCGCCGGCCGAATACGATTCGGTAACGGCGTCGAAATCGGCAGCCGAATGCGCGGGCGGGCTGCCGGGAGCGGTACCACGTGCGGAACCGGCGGACCGAACGGGGGCCGCTCCGCGAATTCCGTATCCGAAACTTCTTCGGGTCAAACGATCAAGCTCCAGGTGGACGGACGCGCTGGTCACTGCCGCGAACCGACCCACCACGGACGGTGTGCGAGTTCGTGTACCGGCATGGTGAAGACGGGAATTTTCACACTTCCGAACGGCCCACGGAAATCCATCCCGAACGGGTGATCGCTACCGATTTTCGTTACTCCGATTCAGGTAACTCAGGTTCCGGCGCGGTGAACATCTGTTGACAACGGTTTCGTTTCCGCGCGAGAGGATGCGACGATCTCCGGGTGACGACGCCCCGTGCGGTCCGGTTCGCCTTCCAGCCGATGTACAGCCTGCACACCGGCGGCGTTGTCGCGTACGAAGCGCTCGCCCGCCCCGGCAAGGGGACGGCCCACGAGCTGCTCGCCGAAGCCCGCCGTGCCGGCCGCCTGGCCGAGGTCGACCTGGGCCTGGCCGCGGCCGCGGTGCGCCAGGAGGCCGAGCGCCCGAGCGCGCTGCCGCTGCACCTGAACATCTCCGCCCGCACGCTCGCGTCGGGCCCGGCCGCGTTCGACGAGCTGATCGCCGAGCTCGGCGCCGCCGGCCGCCGCACGCGTGACGTGGTCCTGGAGATCGGCCCGCCGTTCACGCACCTGCCCGGAGACCGGCTGCTGGGCGGTATGCGAGCTTTGTCGGAGCTGGGCTTCCGGCTGGCGCTCGACGGCCTCGGCCGCGGCGACCTCCCGCTGGCCCTGCTGGCGCAGGCGCCGGTGGACCTGGTGAAGCTCGACCGCAGCGTGCTGCGCGGCCTGCCCGACGAGCCGGCGGCCGTCGCGGTGGTCGAGTCGCTGCTGCACTTCACGACGCGGACCGGCATCCGGCTCGTCGCGACCGGCATCGAGACCGGCCCGCAGCTGGACGCGGCGCAGAGCCTCGGCGTGCGCATCGCGCAGGGCAACCTGCTGGCGCCGCCGGCCGCGCACCGCAGCGCGCCGTCGGCCGGCGCCGTGGTGCCCGACGATCGCCGCTCGCCCGCGCCGCCCACCGCGCCCCGCGTGGGCGACTTCCTGCGTCCCGCCACCACGCTGCCGTCCGACGCGACCTGCGACGACGTGCGCGAGGTCCTGGCGGCGGCCGACGCCCCGACCGGCGTGATCGGCGTCGACGAGCACAACCGTCCACGGTGGTCGGTGGACCGCACGCGGTTCCTGGTCGCCGTGACCGGCCCGTACGGCCACGCCCTGCACGCCAAGCGCCCGGCCGAGCGGCTGGCCGACAAGCCGCACACCATCGACGCCACGGCGAGCGCGCTGGAGTTCCTCGAGCTGGTCACCGACGCCGACTGGGGCCGCACCGGCGACGACGTGGTCGTGGTCGACAACGCGGGCCGGACCCTCGGCGTGGTGCTGGTGACCGAGGTGGTCCGCGGCGTGGCCGAGGCGAAGGTCGAGGAGGCCGTGACACTGAGCCCGCTCACGCGGCTGCCGGGCAGCGAGGCCGTGGCCCGCGACGTCGAACGCCGCATCTCCACGGGCGAGCAGTTCGTGGCGGCGTGGCTCGACGTCGACTCCTTCAAGTCCGTGAACGACAACGCCGGCTTCGCCGCGGGCGACGACCTCATCCGCGCCCTCGGCGAAACCCTCACGGGACTCTCGCGGCGCCTCCCGCGCATGCGCGTCAGCCACGTCGGCGGCGACGACTTCCTCATCGTCTGCGACGTCGACGAGATCGGCACGGTCGCCGCCGCCCTCCTCGACACGCACTGGTCCGCCGAGGGCATGCCGGTCACCGTGTCCCTCGCCACCCTCGTCTGCGGCAGCGGCTCCATCGCCTCCTACCGCGACGCCTCCCGCCTGCTCGCCCCGCTCAAGAAGCGCGCCAAAGCGGTGCCCGGCTCGAGCTGGGTCCTGAGCCGCCCGGGCTCCGACCGCGTCGAAGTCCTCCGCGGCATCGGCCGCGACGTGGCGGTCAGCCGCTCAGCTTGAGCCGACCTGGCCGGGGTTTTCAGGGCTCGGGTTGGTCGGGGCCCCGACGCACGTGGGCCGGTCAGGGTTTCGGTGTTACGAAGCCCGACTCGTAAGCCCGGATGACCGCCTGGGTGCGGTCGCGTGCGCCGAGTTTGGCGAGGATGTTGCCGACGTGGGTTTTGACCGTTTGGAGGCCCAGGTAGAGGTTCGTGGCGATTTCGGTGTTGGACAGGCCGGCGGCCATGAGGCGCAGGACTTCGCGTTCGCGGTCGGTGAGGGCGGCGGAGGTGAGGCCGTCGCGGGCCGGGCCGCGGGAGTGGGCGGCGGCGAGGCGGCGGATGGCGGCCGGGAACAGCAGGGACTCACCCGTGGCCACCGTGCGGATGCCCGCGACGATCTCCTCCGGGCGGGCGCGCTTGAGCAGGAAGCCGCTGGCGCCGGCGAGCAGGGCGTCGTACACGTAGTCGTCGTTTTCGAAGGTGGTCACGACGATGACCTTCGGCGGCGCGTCCACAGTGGACATCAGGTGCCGCGTCGCGCGGATCCCGTCGACGGCGGGCATGCGCACGTCCATCAGCACCACGTCGGGACACAGGCGCGCGACCAGCCCGGGGACCTCGGCGCCGTCGGCGGCCTCGCCGACCACGGTGAGGTCCGGCTCCGCGTCGACGATCGCGCGCAGGCCGGCGCGGATGAGCGGTTCGTCGTCGACCAGCAGCACGTTCATCGGTTCGCCCACGGCACCGTCACCACGACCTCCCACCGGTCCCCCGCCGGTCCGGCGGCCAGCTTGCCACCCAGCAGCTCCGCCCGCTCGGCCATGCCCCGCAGGCCGCGCCCACCGCGGGCCCGCGACGGCCGCGCGGCGCCCAGCGGGTTCGCCACCGTCGCGCACAGCTGCCCGGCCGACACCGCCACGTCGACGCTCACCGGCACCTGACCCGCGTAGCGCACCGCGTTGGTCAGGCACTCCTGCAGGATCCGGTACACCTCGCGCGACACCACCGCGGGCACCGCGGCCAGCGAACCCCGCACGTCGGCGTGCACTTCCGCGCCCGCCAGCCGCGTCGCCTCGACGAGCGCCGGCAGCTCCGCCAGGCCCGGCTGCGGGTTGCGCGACGAAGCCCCGTCGCGCAACAACCCGAGTACGTGGTCGAGGTCCTCCAGCGCCGTACGCGCCGATTCCTCGATGGCCGTGAGCGCCTGCTCGGTGAACCCCGGGTCGGTCCGCAGCGTGCGACGCGCGGCTCCCGCCTGCACCGTCACCACGGACAACGCGTGCCCCACCGAGTCGTGCAGCTCGCGCGCCAGCCGGGTGCGCTCGGCCAGCTGCTCGGTCCGCCGCTCGAGCTGCGCGATGCGCTCGGCCGCCGACATCCCCAGCAGCGCCCCCGCCGCCCGCCGCAGCAGCCCGCCGACGCCCCACACCGCGTAGACCAGCACCAGGAACGCGGCTGCGAACGCCACCGGCAGCCACGCCGACCCCCACCCCCGGTGCACCGCGACGACCTCGGTGCCGTTGTCCACCAGCTTCCCCGTGAACACCGCGCTCACCGAAAACCCGAACCCCACCGGCACGGCGAGCGTCACGGTGCTCACCACCGCCCCGACCCCCACGTGCAGCACGAACATCACGCTGTACCGCGCCCGCGCCCGCACGGTGGCCGGCCGCCCCGCCGCCGCCTCGCCGAGCAGCTCCCGCACCGCGGCCGCCTCCAGCACCCGCACCGCCGGCAGGAACGACGTCGCCCCCAGCACCACCACCGTCACCACGACCCCGAGCACCGACGCCCACCCGATCGACGTCACGAACGGCGCCAACGCAGGCACCGCCACCGCCGCCAACAACAGGTACGGCACGCTGATCGCCCCGCCCAGGATCAGGTAGACCCATCGGCGATAGGTCACCCCGCTCACCACCGGCCGGAGAACTCCCACCCCCGAATCCTCCCAGCCGCCCCGCCTCCCCGCCTCCCTCCACAGCGGGAACCACGCTCACGAACCGCCGGCCGACGCCGCCCCAACACCGCAGCCAACACCACGACAAAACCGCAGCCGAACTACACACCGCGCGGGAACGCCCAGCCCCTCCCCCGCCCCGATCCGAAGCCAAAACACGATTCAGGGCCATTTGTCGAGGTACTCTTTCCAGCCTTGACAAATGGCCCTGAACCGTAGTCACAATCAGAAATCGGGGCGCCTTCCCGCACCCACCATTCCGATCAGGAAAGCCCGGAAATCCTCAGTAAACCCCAGCCGTAACCCGAGTCCCCACGCCCTTCACACCCCCGAACCCGTTCCGCCACAGCTGCTGCACCTTCGCCGCCTCCTGCGCACTCGGCTTGGCATTGGTGCACGACGTCCCCGGACCGTGCCCCGACATCAACTCCGAACAAGGCCCGTCGTAATCATCCGGCAACCCGAGATTGTGGCCCAACTCGTGCGCCGCAATCCTCGTCGGATCAAACCCTTCTGCCACCTGAGACGTATCCAGATAAACGTTCCCGTTCCCGTGCCCGTCAGTCTGCGTATACGACCCGCCACTGTGGATCTCGTGGAACACCACCGTCGCTCCGGACGAGCGCTTCACCAGCTTCACATCGGTCACCGCGGCGTTCCAGTTCGCCGCGCCCTGGTCGATCTGGGCCACGTAATCCGGTGCCCCGCTCGACGTGTAGTAGATCGTGGTCGCCGCGGCGGCCTCCGCGCCCGGCCCCGCGACCAGCCCGACACCCAGCGGCGCCGCCACCGCCACCGCGATCGCCGCGATGCGCCCGAACCCGCGTGCCCTCATTCGCGTCTCCTTCACCGAATTGTCCGCTCCGGCCACCGGAAACCCGGCAACCGCGGTTCGATCCACGACGTTAGGAGTTCACCAATCACCGCGGCCACGTCCGAAAGTAGGTGACCCGGTACCGTCCGTCAGCACGGTCCCCCGCGAGAGGGAATCCAGTCCCGCCGCGGCTGGAACCGCAAGGCCGCGAACCCTGGTGTGCTCGACGACCATGGAAACCCTGCTGGTCGGCTTGTTCGCCTACGTCCTCGTGCTGTGGCCGCTCGTCGCCGCGTCGCGGCGGGTGCTCGGCGTTCGGATCGGGTACGTCCGCGCGCTGTGCGCGGCGGTGTTCGGCTGGGTCGTCGGCGGCCTGGTGGTCCGGACCTTCCCGCTCACGGTCCTCACCAGCGCCGGCGCGGCGGTCGGGCTGCTCATCCCGCTGGCCGGGTGCGCCCTGGCCGCGACGCTGCTGTTCCTGTTCGTCGCGGAGCTGGCCGCGCCGTCGGGTGCCACGCCCGGGTTGTTCGGGCAGCTGCGTTCGGTGCGCGCCCGCGTCGCGCGGGCCCGGCGCTACTCGCGGATCGTGCGCATCGCGATCAGCCACGGCCTCGGCGGATATCTCACCGGACGTCGCGAACCCGGCCTCGGGCCCGGCCGCCACGCCAAGCTCGCGCGGTCGCTGCGCCGTGCCCTGGAGGAGGGCGGCGTGACGTTCGTGAAGCTCGGCCAGCTGCTCTCCACCCGCGCCGACCTGCTGCCGCCCGCCTTCGTCGACGAGCTCGGCCGGCTGCAGGACCGCGTGGCGCCGGCACCCGCCGAAGCCGTGTTCGCCCTGCTGCGAGAGGAACTCGCCGCCGACCCGGACGATGTCTTCGCCGAGTTCGACCCGGAACCGCTCGCGGCGGCGTCGATCGCCCAGGTCTACGGGGCGCGGCTGCGGTCCGGTGCCGAAGTCGTGGTCAAGGTCCAGCGGCCGGGCGTTCGCGCGCAGGCCGAACGCGACGTCGACATCGTCCGCCGCCTCGCCGCGCTCCTCGACGAACGGGCGGCCTGGGCCCGGGCGCTCGGCGTCGTCGACCTCGCGGACGGATTCGCCGACGCGCTGGCCGAGGAGCTGGATTTCCGCGTGGAGGCGGCCAACATCGAAGCCGTGGCGGCCCAGGCCGTGGCCGGGGTGACGCTGCCGACCGTCCACAAAGCACTGTCCACGGAGCGCGTGCTCGTGATGGGCCGCCTCGACGGCAAACCCCTCTCCACCGCGGCGCCGGGCGACCGCGAGGAGCTCGCGCGGGCGTTCCTGCGCTGCCTGCTCGACCAGGTGCTCGTCGGCGGCGTCTTCCACGCCGACCCACACCCCGGCAACGTCCTCCTGCTCGACGACGGCACCCTCGGCCTGCTCGACCTCGGTTCCGTCGGCCGGCTCGACGCGAGCCTGCGCGCCGGCCTGCAGAACCTGCTGCTCGCCCTCGACCGCGGCGACCCGGCCGCGTTGCGCGACGGACTGCTGGAGATCGTCGACCGGCCCGACGAGATCGACGAGCAGCGACTGGAACGCGCGCTCGGCACGTTGCTCGTGCGCCACTTCGGCCCGGGCCGGGCGCCGGGGCTGGACCTGCTCACCGACCTGTTCCGCGTGGTCGCCGACTTCCGCCTCGCCGTGCCGCCGCCCATCGCCGCGGTCTTCCGCGCGCTCGCGACGGCCGAAGGCACCCTGGCCACGCTCGCACCCGGCTTCGACGTGGTCGCCGAATCGCGGTCGTTCGCCGGCGAGCAGCTCGGCGCGCGCCTGCGGCCCGAGACCGTGCGCGACGAGATGCTGGCCCTGCTGCCGGTGCTGCGCCGGCTCCCCCGCCGCGTCGACCGGATCGGCGCCGCCCTCGAAGAAGGCCGCCTGTCGGTCAACGTGCGGCTGTTCTCCGACAAACGCGACCGCGACCTCGTGACGGGCCTCGTGCACGAGGTGCTGCTGGCGTTCGTGGGCATCACGACGGGCCTGATGGCCGTGCTGCTGCTCGGCAGCACGAGCGGCCCGCGGCTGCTGCCGGACCTGACGCTCAACCAGGTCTTCGGCTACAACCTGCTCGTGATCAGTGCATTGGTGGGCCTGCGGCTGCTCTTCGTCGTCTTCCGCCGGAGCGCACGACGGTCACGATCAAGCCGATGAACCCGAGCACGAACAGCGCGGCACCACCGAGGATCAGCTGCCGGGCCACGCGGAGGCCGGTGTCCGCAGTGGACGCTCCGGGCAGGCCGGCGTCGGTGAAGGCTGTCGTCGGTGTGAGGGGCACGGAGGAGAAGATCGTGCCCCTCGCGACGATCACTCCGTCGACTTTGGACAGCGGGATCGCGCCGGCGCCGGGCGCGTCGACGAATCTGCGGGAATCGATGGTGATGTCGCGCTTGTCGCCCGCGACGAAGATCGCGCCCGGCGGAACCTGCGCCGTGAACTCGTAGGCGCCGGCCGAGAGCGGCACCACCGGATCGAGGTAGGGCTCGGTGACGGACTTGCCGTTCACCTGCAGCCGGTTGTCGGGCCCGCAGCAGACCACCCGGTCGCCGCCGACGGCGATCACGCGATCGAGGAGGTGGTAGCCGGGCGGTGAGTCGGGGAACGCGTCGATCTGGAACAAGACCAGGTCGCCCCGGTGGATCTCGTGGCTCCCGGCCCAGTGGAGAACCATGGGCTCGTCGTATCCGACCGTGGCCTCCATGGAACGTTCGCCCATGCGCACGGTGGTGTAGCCGAACAGCTTCACCACCCCGGTCCCCGCGAGCACGGGGCCGGCCACGACGAACACGACGAAAAGCGCCAGAAACGGCGAAAACCGGCGCGTACGAGGCGGCGCGGCCGGGGGCGCCGGAAAGTCGGTCACGCTTCTCTATCGGGCCGGCCCTGCCGGCGTTACCGGCCGCTCGACCAGGTCTTCCGGCTGCAACCTGCTCGCGATCAGTGAGCCGGCACGGCTGCTTTCCGTCGTCTTGCGGCGGACCGCACGCCGGTCACGATCGCGCCGATGAACCCGAGCAGGAACAATGCGGCACCGCCGGCCGCCAGGTACCGGTCGTTGGCGAGCGAGGTGTCCTCAGTGGACGCTCCCGGCAGGCCGGCGTCGGTGAACGCCGTGGTGGGCTTCAAGGTGTCGGAGGCGAAGATGCTGCCCGTCGCCACGACCACACCGTTCACCTTGGACAGCGGGATGGCACCGTTGCCCGGCGCGTCCACGTAAATCCGGGAGTCACGCGAGTTGTCGCGCGTGTCGCCCGCGACGAAGATCGCACCTTCCGGAACCTGCGCCGAGAACGGCAGCGCGCCCTCGGGGGCGAGACCTTCGGGTCGAGGTAGGGCTCGGTGACCGACTTGCCGTTCACCTCGATCCGGTTCGCCGGGTCGCAGCAGAACACCCGGTCCCCGCCGACCGCGATCACGCGCTTGAGGAGCCGGCCGCCCGGCACACCGGGCAACGCGTCGGCCTGGAACACGACCAGGTCGCCCCGGTGGATCTCCCGGCCTTCACCCCAGCTGTAGACCACGGTGGTACCGGGCGGAATGGTGGCGGCCATCGAGCCGCCCGGGACGGTCACCATGCCGTAGCCGAGTACCTTCACCACACCGATCGCGGCGGCCACGGCGCCGACGACGGCGAGCATCAGGAAGATCGCCAGCAGCGGCGAGAACCGCCGCCTGACCTGCACCGGAGCGGGCGGCGGCGGAAAGTCGGGTTCGGTCACGCTGATCTATCGCGGGCGTTGTGCGAGCGTTACCCGGTTCGCGGCGCGTACATGATCACCGCGACGCCCGCGAGGCACAGCAGCGCGCCGATCACGTCGAACCGGTCGGGCCGGTAGCCGTCGGCCACCACACCCCAGGCCAGCGAGCCGGCTACGAAAACCCCGCCGTACGCGGCGAGGATCCGGCCGAAGTGCGCGTCGGGCTGCAGCGTGGCGACGAATCCGTAGAGCCCGAGCGCCACGATCCCCCCACCGATCCACGCCCAGCCGCGGTGCTCGCGCACGCCCTGCCAGATGAGCCACGCGCCGCCGATCTCCAGCACCGCGGCGGCGACGAACAGCAGGATCGACTTGAGGACCGTCACCGGCCGAAGGGGTTGCCGAGGGTCCCCATGTCGAAGTAGGCCACCGTCGACGTCCACAGAGGATTGACCGCGAACGCCACCGCCCCACCCAGCGCGACCACACACGTGAGCCCACCCAGCAGCACACCGGCGCGCGCCACTTCGCCCCCGTACTCGCGCCCACCGCCGGTCAGGCCCAGCACGATCGCCAGCACCCCGGCCAGCAGCCCCACGAAGAACAGCGCCCCCAGCACGAGCAGGAACACCTGCCCCACGATGGGGTACACCGGCCCCGCCTCCATCCTCGGCCGCACCAGCAACCACGCGATCCAGGTCGCCACGACCAACATGAAGGCCACCGCCGCAATCGCCACCGCCGCGACGGCCTGTCCCCGCCGGGGTTCCCGCTCGTTGTCCGGTTCGGTCATGCCCCAGTCATAGCACCCGAGCCTGGTTTTCGTCGGCCCTTCGGGTCAGCTTCACCGCCCTGGATCCCACCAAGATCGCCGACGACCTCACGACCGTCGGCGACTGCTGGCTCGTGTTCGACGAGAACGTGCGCCGCCGCGCTCTGCGTGGCCGGGCATACCCGCATTCAGCCGGATGAAGTTCTTCGGTGAACGTCGACGACACCACTGCTTTGACCACGACGGACAAAAGACAGGCACCGCAGTCACCCAGCTTGAACAGGCCGCCGCGGCGCTCGACGAAAGCGGGCAGGCGCTCGGCGAAGCAATCCAAGGCACACGGCCGATGGGCCGCCAATGATGCCCTGGCCGAGATGAAGCCGGTGACCAGCGGGACCCGAGATGACCTCTATCAAGTCACGCTGCACTACCTGCAGCAGGAACGGCATGGGTCAGACCGTGATCGGCTCGCACGTTGAAACCAATCTGGCCGTGCACATGCGCCAGGTCGACATCCGACTCGTCACGGTGGTGGTCAACCATCAACCGCACGATGGTCCGTTCGGCTGCGACACTCGTGATCCGCGCATACTTCGACGGCCACACCTCGACCGCGTTGGAAGTCGAGACAGCAGAGGAGCTGGCGACCATCCTCGCCAAGGTCGAGGGCGGCCGGGCCGGGGCAGGCCGCCCACCTGATCGTGGGTGATCCGGTGGGCGCTGCACTGACGGTCGGCCGCGATGGTGACCGCGGGGTGATCCGGTTCGCGACGGGTGACGCCGAGGTTTTCAGCAAGAACGCTATGCCTTATCCCCTGCCCGACGACGAAGAACTGCTCTACCTGGCCGGGACTGCTGAGGTGTTCTACCCGGACAATGCCGAGGTGCCGAGGTGCCGAGGAAGCTGGTGCTACAGGCGGCCCGGGAGTTCCTGGAGTCCGGTGGCGCGCGGGCCGGCGAGCATGGAGTGCTGAACCGCCGCGGAGCAGAACGACCGGCATGGAGCTGCAAGCCAACGCGGCGCCGTATAGACCGTTATACATCCACCGAAACAGAACAGGCCACCCCGCTGCGAGCGGAGTGGCCTGTTCCCTCGAAGGAGGCTCAGACGGTGAACCCGAGCGCGCGCAGCTGCTCGCGGCCGTCGTCGGTGATCTTTTCCGGGCCCCACGGCGGCATCCAGACCCAGTTGATCCGGAAGTCGCTCACGAGGCCGCCGGAGGTGAGGGCCGCGGAGGTCTGGTCTTCGATCACGTCGGTGAGCGGGCAGGCCGCCGACGTGAGGGTCATGTCCAGCGTGGCGGAGTTGTCCTTCTCCACGCGGATGTCGTACACCAGGCCGAGGTCGACGACGTTGATCCCGAGCTCGGGGTCCACGACGTCGCGCATCGCCTCTTCGATGTCCTCGATCTTGGCGACGTCGGCGGGCACCGACGACGCCGTCTGCTCCGGCAGGTCCGCGGCGGTGCGCCCCTCGCGGGGGTCGACGTCCGCCGACGGGGCCACGGTCTCTTCGCTCATGCCTTCTCAGCTCCTGTGGTGGTGCGGGCCACGGCGTCCTTGAACGCCATCCAACCGAGGAGGGCGCACTTCACGCGCGCCGGGTACTTGGCGACGCCGGCGAACGCGATGCCGTCCTCCAGCACGTCCTCATCGGGCTCGACCTTGCCCTTGCCCTGCATCAGTTCCACGAAGGCGTCCATGGTGGTGAACGCCTCCTCCACGGTGTGGCCGGTGACGAGGTCGGTCAGCACCGACGTGGAGGCCTGGCTGATCGAGCAGCCCTGCCCCTCGTACGACACCTGCTCGACCTTGCCGTCCGTGAGCTTCACGCGCAGCGTCACCTCGTCGCCGCAGGTCGGGTTGACCTGGAACGACTCGGCGTCGTACGGGTCGCTCAACCCACGCCCGTGCGGGTGCTTGTAGTGGTCCAGGATGATCTCCTGGTACATGCTCTCGAGGTTCATCAGGCAACCCCGAAGAACTTCTGCGCCTCGCGGATCCCGTCGACGAGGGCGTCCACTTCGGACAGTGTGTTGTAGAGGTAGAACGTGGCGCGCACGGTGGCCTGCGCCGAGCACGCCCGGTGCAGCGGCCACGCGCAGTGGTGACCCACGCGCACGGCGATGCCCAGGCTGTCGAGCACCTGGCCGGCGTCGTGCGGGTGCACGCCGTCGATCACGAACGACACCGCGCCGCCGCGGTCGGCCATGTCGGTCGGCCCGATGATGCGGACACCGTCGATGGCACTGATCCCGGCGAGCGCGTGCTCGGTGAGCAGGTGCTCGTGGGCGGCGATGCGCTCCATGCCGATCGCCGAGAGGTAGTCGACGGCCGCGCCGAGGCCGATGGCCTGCGACGTCATCGGCACGCCGGCCTCGAACCGCTGCGGCGGCGGTGCGAACGTGGAACCCTCCATGCGGACCAGCTCGATCATCGACCCGCCCGTGAGGAACGGCGGCATCGCTTCGAGCAGCTCGCTGCGCCCGTAGAGCACGCCGATGCCGGACGGCGCCAGCATCTTGTGCCCGGAGAACGCCGCGAAGTCCACACCCAGCGCGCCGAAGTCGACGTTGCCCTGGCCGTACACCCCGTGGGGCACCGACTGGCACGCGTCGAGCACGGTCAGCGCGCCGACCGACTTCGCCTTGGCCACGAGCACGTCGACCGGGTTGATCGTGCCGAGCACGTTGGACTGGTGCGCGAAGGCGACCAGCTTGGTGCGCGGCGTGATCAGCTCGTCGATGTCCGACAGGTCGAGCCGGCCCTCGGGCGTCACCTTGAACCACTTCAGCGTGGCCCCGGTGCGCTGGCACAGCTGCTGCCAGGGCACGAGGTTCGCGTGGTGCTCCATCTCGGTGATCACGATCTCGTCGCCGGGCCCGACCTTGAAGCGCTCGGACTCCGGGCCGGCCGTGCTCGCGTTGCTCATCGAGTACGCCACGAGGTTGATGCCCTCGGTGGCGTTCTTGGTGAACACGAGCTCCTCCGGGGAGGCACCCACGAACTCCGCGATCCGCGCGCGGGCGGACTCGTAGGCGTCGGTGGCCTCCTCGGCGAGCTGGTGCGCACCGCGGTGCACGGCCGCGTTGGAGGTCTCGAGGAACGCGCGTTCGGCGTCGAGGACCTGCGTCGGTCGCTGCGAGGTCGCGCCGGAGTCCAGGTACACCAAGGGTTTCCCGTCGCGCACGGTGCGGGACAGGATCGGGAAGTCGGCACGCAGTGCCGCCACGTCAAGGGGAACAGAGTTGGTCGGGCTGTTCGAAGCCGTGGTGGTCATCGAGCCAACTCCTCTCGGTGTAGTCGGGAACTTCTCGTGGTGCTGGCGAAACTCAGAGTGCGGCGGGCTCGGCCTTGCCCACGTACTTCACGTAGCCGTTCTCCTCGAGCTCGTCGGCGAGCTCCTTGCCACCGGACTCGACGATGCGCCCGTCGGCGAAGACGTGCACGAAGTCCGGGGTGATGTGCCGGAGGATGCGGGTGTAGTGCGTGATCAGCATGACGCCGACCTCGCTCGAAGCCTTGTACTGGTTGACGCCCTCGGAAACCACGCGCAGCGCGTCGACGTCGAGCCCGGAGTCGGTCTCGTCGAGGATGGCGATCTTCGGCTTGAGCAGCGCCAGCTGCAGGATCTCGTGGCGCTTCTTCTCGCCGCCGGAGAAGCCCTCGTTCACGGAACGCTCGGCGAACTCCTGCGAGATCTCGAGCTTGCCCATCTCCTCCTTGACCTCCTTGACCCAGTGGCGCAGCTTGGGAGCCTCGCCACGGACCGCGGTGGCCGCGGTGCGGAGGAAGTTGGACATCGAGACGCCGGGCACCTCGACCGGGTACTGCATGGCCAGGAACAGGCCGGCGCGGGCACGCTCGTCCACGCTCATCTCGAGCACGTTCTCGCCGTCCAGCAGCACCTCGCCGGAGGTCACCTGGTACTTCGGGTGGCCGGCGATGGCGTAGGACAGGGTGGACTTGCCCGAGCCGTTGGGGCCCATGATCGCGTGGGTCTCGCCCGACCGGATGGTCAGGTTCACGCCCTTCAGGATCTCCTTCGCACCCTCCTCGGTGTTCACCGAGGCGTGCAGGTCCTTGATTTCCAGGGTAGCCATTCTCAGTTTCCTAAAAGTCTGGTGTGGACGGACGAGGGGGCTCAGGCGCCCACGGCTTCGAGCTCGGCCTCGATGGCGGCCTCGAGGCGCTCGCGCACCTCGGGAACGTCGATCTTGACCAGGATCTCGTGGAAGAACCCGCGCACGACCAACCGGCGCGCGGAGTCCTCCGGGATCCCGCGCGACAGGAGGTAGAACAACTGCTCGTCGTCGAACCTTCCCGTCGCGCTCGCGTGGCCGGCGCCTTCGATCTCGCCGGTCTCGATCTCCAGGTTCGGCACCGAGTCGGCCCGCGCACCCGGCGTGAGCACCAGGTTCCGGTTGAGCTCGTAGGTGTCGGTGGCCTCGGCGGCCGCCCGGATCAGCACGTCCCCGATCCACACGCTGTGGGCACCGTCACCCTGCAGCGCGCCCTTGTACATCACGCGCGACTTGCAGTTGGGCACCGCGTGGTCCACGAACAGCCGGTGCTCCTGGTGCTGGCCGGCGTCGGAGAAGTACACGCCCAGCATCTCCACGTCGCCGCCGCGCTCGGCGAAGGCCGCCGTCGGCGAGACGCGGACCAGGTCGCCGCCCAGGGTGATCACGATGTGCTTCAGCGCCGCGTCGCGCCCGAGCTTGAGGTGCTGCTCGGACACGTGCACCGCGTCGTCGGCCCAGTCCTGGACGCTGACCACGGTGAGCTTCGCGGAGTCGCCCACGACGAACTCGACGTTGTCGGCGTAGGTACCGGAGCCCACGTGGTCGAGCACGATCACGGCCTGCGCGAACGCCTCGACGCGGACCTGCAGGTGCCCGTAGGCGACCTTGCCCTCGCCGGGGCCGTGGATGCGCAGCGTCGAGGGCTTCGACGCGGCGGTCTCCTTCGGCACCGTCACGACGGTGGCCTGGGTGAAGGACGAGTAGGCCTGCGCCGCGATCCGGTCGCTCGGCACGCCGGCCTCGCCGAGGCGGGCGTCGTCGCGGCCGACGGTCTCGATCTTCAGCTCGGGCGCGGCGTCCGCGTCCAGCGTGATCTCGCCGGACGCGACGGCCGTGCCGTCGTGGAGGCCGCGCAGGCGCTTCATCGGGGTGAAGCGCCAGTTCTCCTCACGGCCGCCCGGGACCTCGAAGGCCTCGACGTCGTAGGAGGTGAACCGCTCGGCGCGGGAGGCCGCCGGAATGACGGCGCCCTCCCGCATCGACTCGGCAACGTTGTTCTCGGTAACCGACATGACTAGCCGACGGACCCTTCCATCTGGAGCTCGATCAGGCGGTTCAGCTCGAGCGCGTACTCCATCGGCAGCTCACGCGCGATGGGCTCCACGAACCCGCGCACGATCATCGCCATCGCCTCGGCCTCGTCGAGACCGCGCGACATCAGGTAGAACAGCTGCTCTTCGCTGACCTTGGACACCGTGGCCTCGTGGCCCATGGACACCTCGTCGTTGCGGATGTCCACGTACGGGTAGGTGTCCGAGCGCGAGATCGTGTCGACCAGCAGGGCGTCGCAGACCACGCTGGAGCGCGAGTGGTGCGCCCGCTTCGCGACGCGGACCAGGCCCCGGTAGGAGGTCCGGCCGCCGCCTCGCGCCACCGACTTCGACACGATGGTCGAGGAGGTGTGCGGCGCGAGGTGCTCCATCTTGGCGCCCGCGTCCTGGTGCTGGCCCTCGCCCGCGAACGCGACCGAGAGGACCTCGCCCTTGGCGTGCTCGCCCATGAGGAACACCGACGGGTACTTCATGGTGACCTTGGAACCGATGTTGCCGTCGATCCACTCCATGGTCGCGCCCTCTTCGCACTTGGCGCGCTTGGTGACCAGGTTGTAGACGTTGTTCGACCAGTTCTGGATCGTCGTGTAGCGGCAGCGGCCGCCCTTCTTCACGATGATCTCCACGACCGCCGAGTGCAGCGAGTCGGACTGGTAGATCGGCGCGGTGCAGCCTTCGACGTAGTGCACGTAGGCGTCTTCGTCGACGATGATGAGCGTGCGCTCGAACTGGCCCATGTTCTCGGTGTTGATCCGGAAGTAGGCCTGCAGCGGGATGTCCACCTTCACGCCCTTGGGCACGTAGATGAACGAGCCGCCGGACCACACCGCCGTGTTCAGCGCGGAGAACTTGTTGTCACCGGCCGGGATCACGGAGCCGAAGTGCTCCTGGAAGATCTCCGGGTGCTCCTTGAGCGCGGTGTCGGTGTCCAGGAACAGCACGCCCTGCGCCTCCAGGTCCTCGCGGATCTGGTGGTAGACGACCTCGGACTCGTACTGCGCGGCGACACCGGCGACGAGACGCTGCTTCTCCGCCTCGGGGATGCCCAGCTTGTCGTAGGTGTTCTTGATGTCCTCGGGAAGTTCTTCCCAGCTGGCCGCCTGCTTCTCCGTGGAGCGCACGAAGTACTTGATGTTGTCGAAATCGATCCCGGAGAGGTCGGCCCCCCAGTTCGGCATCGGCTTCAGCTCGAAGAGCTTGAGCGCCTTCAAGCGGGCTTCGCGCATCCACTCCGGCTCGGACTTCTTCGAGGAGATGTCGGTGACGACGTCCTCGTTGAGTCCGCGGCGGGCGGTCGAGCCCGCCTCGTCGGAGTCGGCCCAGCCGAACGCGTACTTGCCAAGGGACTCGATGGTCTCTTCCTGGCTCAGTGGCGCGGTGGTGGGAGTGCGCTGCTCGGCAGCGGCAGTCATGCGGGTTTCCCTCCATTCGGGATCCGTGCTGTACGCCCCCGGTCCGCCCGCGCCGGCTGCGTCGCCGCAACCGCCTCGGTCGTCCCGGAGGGCCTGGTGCTGTCCGGCTCGGGAAGGGCCGGGATACCCGACGTGCCGACGGGTACGTGTGTGGTGCACGCGTTGTCGCCGCGTGCGATCGTCGCCAGCCGCTGCACGTGGGTGCCGAGCAGCCGGGCGAACGCCTCGGTCTCGGCCTCGCACAGCTGCGGGAACTCCGCGGCGACGTGCGCGACCGGGCAGTGGTGCTGGCAAAGCTGTTCGCCAACCCCGACCTGGCGGGTCGACGCAGCGTAGCCCTCCCTGGTCAGGGCCGTGGCCAGGGCCTCGGCGCGCTCCGCGGGATCACTCGAACCGGTGATGGCGGAGCGGTGCGGGCCCACCAGCGCGTCGACTCGGCTCTCGGCGAAGGCGCGCACGGCGTCGGGGCCGGCGTGCTCGGCGAGGAACCGGATGGCCGACACGGCGAGGTCGTCGTAGGCGTGCCCGAACCGGGCGCGGCCCGGCTCGGTGAGCAGGAAGAACTTGGCCGGGCGCCCGCGCCCGCGCGGACCGCGCCGGGGCGCGTCGCGCGTCTCGGCCTCGCCGTCGGCCACCAGCGCGTCCAGGTGCCGGCGGACGGCCGCGGGGCTGATGCCGAGCTGTTCCGCGACCACTACAGCGGTCATCGGACCCTGCTCGAGAAGCAGGCGTGCCACCTCGTGACGGGTGCGTCCTTCGGCCACATTGGCCGGGCTGACCTGCACGGGAACGCCGACGTCCGCGGTGCGCGGCTGATCGCCGAACTCCTCGCAGACCTCGTCCTCGGGCGTCCCGTTCTTTTTCACAACACAAGTGTGTCTTATTTCCGGCGCAGGAGCAAAGGCGGGGTGTCCGGCAGTGACCCGAGTCACCACGGAAGGGACTCGATACCCTTCCTGACGTGGCAGTCGGCGAGCAACCCGTGCAACGGGACCCGGAAGTGGGCACACCCGGCGACACGGCGACGGCCGTGGCGCCACCTTCGCCCGTCCGCCCGCACGAGCCGCAGCCGCTCGACCAGGCCGAACGCCGCGGCCTCGACATCGTCCGCCGCTTCGGCACGGTCGGCTCGCTGTTCCTCGCGCTCGGCTCGCTCGGCGCCGGCGCGGCACCGGTGATCAACCCGGTGCAGGACCTGCCGGTGCTGCGCCTGTTCACCCGCATCCCGACAGTCTCGCTCGCCATCGCGTTCTCGGGCATGGGCATCCTCGTGCTGAGCTGGCTCATGCTCGGCCGGTTCGCCCGGCCCGCGAGCGCCCGCCTGGCCGGCCAGGGCCAGATGGCCCGCACGATCGCGATGTGGGTGGCGCCGCTGCTGCTCATCCCGCCCCTGTTCTCCCGGGACGTCTACAGCTACCTCGCGCAGAGCGAGATCGTGCACCGCGGGATGGACCCGTACACCCTCGGCCCGGCCCAGGCGCTCGGCGTGGCCGACCCGCTCACCGCGGGCGTGGCCAACATGTGGCGCGAGACGCCGGCGCCGTACGGGCCGCTGCTGCTGCGCCTGGGCGGCTGGCTCGCGCCGATCGGCGGCAACAACATCGTGACGGGTGTGCTGCTGCAGCGCGGCCTGGCGCTCGTCGGCGTGGTCCTCATCGTGTGGGCCGTGCCGCGGCTGGCGCGCCGCTTCGGCGTGCAACCGGTCACGGCGCTGTGGCTGGGCGCGGCCAACCCGTTGCTGATCTTCCACTTCATCGCCGGCGCCCACAACGACGCGCTGGCCATCGGGCTGATGGTCGCCGGGCTCGAGGTCGGCATCCGGCGGCTGCCGGTGCGCATCAAGGGCGACACGCCGCCACCGCTGGCCCGGGGCGAACTGCTGTGCATCGGGCTCGGTGTCGCGATCATCACGCTCGGGGCCGCGGTCAAGGTGCCGGCGCTGCTCGCGTTGCCGTTCTTCGCCGTGATGGTGGCGCGGCGCTGGCACGGGCGGATCAAGGACCTCGTGTGGGCGGGCGTGCCGATGGCGGCGCTGTTCGGCGTGGTGCTCGTGGCCGTCTGCTACGGCACCGGCCTGGGCTTCGGCTGGATCGGCGCGCTCGGCACCCCCGGCCTCGTGCGGTCGTGGATCTCCCCCACCGCCGAGCTCGCGAACCTCACCGGGGTGCTCGGCATCGCGCTGGGCCTGGGCAACCACACCGACGCGCTGGTGCCCATCGTCGGTGCGCTCGGCTACCTGGTGACGGCGTTCGTCACCGTGAAATTCCTGTGGGCCAGCTTCAAGTGGCGCTACCGGCCCATCATCGGGCTCGGGGTGGCGCTCGGCGCCGCGATGATCCTGCAGATCAACCTGCAACCCTGGTACGTGCTGTGGGCCGTGATCCCCCTGGCCGCGGCGGCGGGCACGTCGCGGTTCCGCGTGGCCGCGACCGTGATCAGCGCCGGCCTGCCGTTCCTGCTGCCGCCCACCGGGAGCACGTTCGACGGCCACGCCTACATCCTGCCGTGGGCCTACGGCGCCGCCGTGCTCGTGACGCTCGGCGGGCTCGCGTGGGTGTACCGGCTTTCGCCGCTCCTGCTCTCCAGGACGTCCCCGGAACGGCCCGCCGTGGTGGACGTCGTATCGTGATTCGTTGTGGACAACCCCGCGGTCGAGATCACCGGCCTGGTGAAAAGCTACGGCTCCACCACTGCGGTCGACGGGCTCGACCTGCGGATGGAGCGTGGCTGCCTGCTGGCCTTGCTCGGCCCCAACGGCGCGGGCAAGACGACCACGGTGGAGATCTGCGAAGGGTTTCGCAAGCCTGACGCCGGAAACGTCCGGGTCCTCGGCCTCGATCCCGTGAAGAACAGCGCCCGGCTGCGCCCGCGCGTCGGCATCATGCCGCAGGGCGGCGGCGCCTACCCGGGTGTGCACGCGGCGGAGATGCTCGGCCTGGTCGCGTCGTGCGCGGCGAACCCGCTCGACCCCGCGTGGCTGCTCGACGTGCTCGGGCTGGCCGGCGCGAAGCGCACCCCGTTCAAACGCCTCTCGGGCGGGCAGCAGCAACGGCTTTCGCTCGCGTGCGCGCTCGTCGGGCGGCCCGAGCTGGTGTTCCTCGACGAGCCGACCGCGGGCATGGACCCGCAGGCGCGGCGCCTGGTGTGGGAGCTGCTGGCCGCGCTGCGCAGCGATGGCGTGAGCGTGCTGCTCACCACGCACCTCATGGAAGAGGCCGAAGCGCTCGCCGACCAGGTGGTGATCGTGGACCACGGCAAGGTCGTCGTCCAGGGCTCGCCCCACGCGCTGACGCTGGAAGAAGGAGACGCGGCGCAGCTGCGGTTCCGCGCGCGCACGCGGCTGGACCTGTCGCTGCTCACGGCGGCGTTGCCGGAGGGGTATCGCGTGACCGAGTCCTCGCCCGGCTCGTACCTCGTGGAAGGCGCGGTGGATCCGCAGGTGGTGTCGACCGTCACGTCGTGGTGTGCGCAACAGGGCGTGCTGCCCGAACAGCTGCAGGTCGGGCGGCGCACGCTGGAAGAGGTTTTCCTCGAGCTGACCGGACGGGAGCTGCGAGCGTGAGCACGACGTTCCCCGAAGGCACCTTCACCCCCGCGCCGGGCCGCGGGCCGCTGGGCCGGATGCTGCGCACGCACGCGCGCGTCGAGGCCGCGTTGACGCTGCGCCACGGCGAACAGCTGCTGCTCACGCTGATCATCCCGCTCGCGCTGCTCATCGGCCTGAGCCTGCTCGACATCCTGCCCGCGAGCCAGCTCGGCTCGACGTCCAAAGTGGACTGGATCACGCCGCGGATCCTCGCGCTGGCCGTGATGTCGTCGGCGTTCACGGGACAGGCCATCGCGCTCGGCTTCGACCGGCGCTACGGCGTGCTCAAGCGGCTTTCGGCCACCGCGCTGCCGCGCTGGCTCCTCGTGGCCGGGCGCGTGGTCGCGGCGCTCGTGGTGGTCTTGCTGCAGTCGATCGTGATCGGCGTGGTGGCGGCGTTCCTGGGCTGGTCGCCTTCGGGCGCCGGGATCGCGGCGGCGATCGTGCTGCTGGTGCTGGGCACGGCCGCGTTCGGTGCCCTGGGCGTGCTGCTGGGTGGCGCGCTGCGCGCCGAAGCGGTGCTGGCGCTGGCCAACATCGTGTGGTTCGTGCTGCTGCTCGCCGGCGGAATCCTGCTGGCGCCTTCGGCTCTGCCGACGGGCCTCGGCGTGGTCGTCTCGCTGCTGCCCTCGGGCGCGCTCGCGGAAGGCATGCGTGCGGCACTGGTCGACGGCCACTTCGCCTTCGGGCCGATGGCCGTGCTGGCGGTGTGGGCGATCGTGGCCGGACTTATCGCGACACGGACCACAAAACTCACCTGAGTGCCCGTGAAACGGGTGTGAGAAAAGCGTCTCCACGCACACAGCAGGAAAGCGCGGAATTGTGCGCGAGTACGATTCCCCCGTGTCTCTTCGCAGTTTGATCGCCCGCCTGCCCTATCCGTCCGTCGCGGTCCAGGGGGCCGTCGGGATCGCCTCCGTGGTGGCGATGGGCGGCATCGGCGTCACGGGGTCCGTGGTGCGGGTGACGGGTTCGGGCCTCGGCTGCCCGACGTGGCCGCAGTGCGTGCCCGGCAGTCTCGTGCCGGTGCAGCACCCCGGGATCCACGCGGTCAACCAGTGGATCGAGTTCTCGAACCGCATGCTGACGGGCGCGGTCATCGTCGTGGCCGCCCTGGCGGTACTGACGGCGTGGCGCATCCTCATCGACCACCCGAGCCGCAAGCGCCTGCTGGTGCTCGCGTGGACGATGCCGGGCGGTGTCGTGCTGCAGGCCGTGCTCGGCGGCATCACGGTGCTGGCGAAGCTGGAATGGTGGACGGTCGCGATCCACTTCCTCGCGTCCACGCCGTTGATCTGGCTCGCCGTGCTGCTGCTGCGCGCGTTCCGCGAAGGCGACGAACCCGCGCGCCCGCTCGTGCCGCCATTGGGCCGCAAGGTGCTGGTGCTGCTGACGGTACTGATGTGGGCCGTCCTCATCGCCGGCACGACCGTCACCGGCGCCGGCCCCCACGGCGGCGACATCCACACCCACCGCCTCGACGTTCCCATCGAGAAGCTCGCCCAGGTCCACAGCGGACTCCTGATCGTCTACCTCGTGGTGCTCGCGGTCTTCGGCCTGCAGCTGCTGCGCGTGGGCGCGCCGAAGAGCGTGTGGCAGCGCTACGCGTGGGTCTGGGCGGTGGCGCTCGCGCAGGGCGTGCTGGGAACGGTGCAGTACGCGCTCGGCGTGCCCGAGGCGATGGTGTCGTTCCACGTGCTCGGCTCGGCCCTGGTCATCGTCGTCACCGCGACGCTGTGGACCAGCACCCGCGACCGCGGCCCGGCGGTCTCGCTGGAGCCGGCACCCCCGGCGGACCGCGAACTCACCCCGGCCGGCTGACGCCCCGGACGGCCACGTCTTCGTAACTCTCCGTCGGCTCGCCGTCGGCGCAGCGGACAGAACGGGCACCTACCCTTCGGCTCGGAACCGCCATCCGAAGCGCCGCGAGGTGACGCTCATGACGTCCGTCCCGTCCAGCACCGTGAAGCCGTTGATCTCCGGACGCCGGGGTCCGGCGGAGATGGTCGTGCTCAAGACGTTTCTGCTGGTGCCGTTCGTGGCGCTGGTGGCCGCCGTCCCGCTGCTGTGGGGCTGGGGGCTCAGCTGGGTCGACGCGGCGCTGTTCGCGGTCTTCTACACGTTCGGCACGCTCGGTGTGACCGTCGGGTACCACCGTTACTTCACGCACGGTGCGTTCAAGGCGCCGCGCGCGCTGCGGATCGCGCTGGCGGTGTCGGGGAGCATGGCGGTGCAGGGCTCGGTGATCTTCTGGGTCGCGAGCCACCGCCGTCACCACGCGTTCGCCGACCGCGAGGGTGATCCGCACTCGCCGTGGCTGTTCGGGACGTCGCCGGCGGCGTTGCTGCGCGGGTTCTGGCACGCGCACATGGGCTGGATGTTCAAGCGCGAGGTGACCAACGCCGACCGCTTCGCCCCGGACCTCGTCGGCGACCGCGACCTGCGGCTGGTGAACCGGTTCTTCGCGCTGTGGATCGCGCTGAGCGTCGCCCTGCCGGCCGCGCTGGGCGGGCTGATCACGTGGTCGTGGTGGGGCGCGGTCACGGCGTTCTTCTGGGCGGGCCTGGTGCGCATCGCGTTGCTGCACCACGTGACCTGGTCGGTCAACTCCGTGTGCCACCTGATCGGCGAGCGCCCGTTCGCCAGCCGTGACAAGGCCGCCAACTTCTGGCCGCTCGCGATCCTGTCCATGGGCGAGTCGTGGCACAACTCCCACCACGCCGACCCGACCTGCGCCCGCCACGGCGTGCTGCGCGGCCAGGTCGACGTGTCGGCGCGCGTGATCTGGCTGTTCGAGCGCTTCGGCTGGGCCACCGACGTGCGGTGGCCCCGGGCCGATCGCCTGGCCGCCAAGCGGAAGCAGCCGGCCTAAGCCGCGAGCAGGCGCAGCAGGCGCGCGGTCTCCTCCTCGACGGCCGCGCGCCCGAGCCGCACGTACTTGCGCGGGTCGACGACGTCCGGCCGCTCGTCGAGGAACTGCTTGAGCGAGCGGGTGAACAGGCCGTTCAGGTGCGTCGAGATGTTGATCTTCGTCATCCCGCTCTCGACGGCGCCGCGCAGTTCCTCGTCGGACAGGCCGGACGAGCCGTGCAGCACCAGCGGCACCGCCACCGCGTCGCGCAGCCGCGAGACGAGCGCGCGGTCGACGCTGGCCGTGCGCGACACCATGGCGTGCGACGTGCCGACGGCGACCGCCAGCGCGTCGACGCCCGTGGCCTTCACGAACGCGGCGGCCTCGGCCGGGTCGGTGCGGGCGCCGGGAGCGTGGACGCCGTCCTTGCCGCCGACCTCACCCAGCTCCGCCTCCACGGCGATGCCTGCCGCGTGGCACAGGTCGGCGATCTCACGGGTGGTGCGCACGTTCTCGTCGTAGGGCAGGCGGGACCCGTCGTACATGACGCTGTCCACGCCGAGCTCGACGCCCTCGCGCACCAGGTCCTGGTCCTCGATGTGGTCCAGGTGCACGAGCACCTCGACCTTCGCCCGCCTGGCGATCTCCAGCGACGCGAGCGCGATCGGCGCCAGCCCGCCGTGGTAGCGCACGCAGTTCTCACTGATCTGCAGCACCACGGGCACACCGGCCTGTTCGGCACCGCTCGCGATGGCCTCGGCGTGTTCGAGCAGGATCACGTTGAACGCGCCGACCCCGGCGTTGCGCTCACGCGCCGACGCGAGGATCCGGGCGAGAGCCGGGCGGGTGATCATGCGGGTTCTCCGTTCGATTCGAGAAAACGTCGGTAGGCCTCGAGGTCGACCTCGCCCGCCACCGGACGCAGCACGGCCGCCGCCCCGAGCGCGGCCGCGCGGCGAAGGGCTCGGTCGAGCGGGACGCCGTCGACGAGCGCCTGTGCCAGGCCGGCGGTCGCGGCGTCGCCGGCTCCGGTCGGGTTTCCGGTGACGCCGCGGATGGCGGGGATTTCAAGGAGTTGTTCGGCGGTGTGCGCGGCAATCCCCTCGGCGCCACGCGAAACGACCACCAGCCCGGCGCCTCGTCGCGCCAGTTCGGCGGCGCCGGCGGTTTCGTCCACAGTGGACGTCGCTTCGAGCAGCTCCGCGAGGTTCGGCTTCACCACGTCCGCCCCGGCGTTCGCCGCTTCCAGCAACGCGGGCCCGGAAACGTCGGCGAGCACCCGGACACCGGCTTCGTGCGCCGCCCGCACCCAGTCGCCGAGCAATCCCGCCCGCGCCCCTCGCGGCAACGACCCCGAGACCACCAGCAGGTCCGAGCCCGCCAGCCGCCGCCCGAGCAACTCTGCGAACGCCGCCCACTCGGCTTCGCTCGTCTCCGGCCCGGGCTCGGTGTAGACGGTCGGATGCCCCTCACCCACGACGGTCACCGTCGTGCGCGTCTCCCCCGCGAGCGGCGAGACTTCATGCGGCACAGTCAGTTCGCCCGCGACCCACCGCCCGGCCTCACCCCCGAGCGGCAGCAGTGCCAGTACCTCGACCCCCAGCCCGGCCAGCACCCGCGCGACGTTCAGCCCCTTGCCCCCGGGCCTCCGCTGAACCTCCAGCACCCGATTCGTCTCCCCGGGCTCGTGCCGCGCCACGCGGTAGGTGACGTCGACCGCCGGATTCGGCGTGACCACGACGATCATCGGGCCACTCCCGCGGCCGGCAAGTCCTGCGCCGGCAACGTCGCAGCGAGCGCGGGAGGGCGCCCACGACGAACGAGTCCTCCACCGACAGGCGCCGCGCGACCTCGGTGCGCTCGCACGATCACCGACTCGTACCGCGCCACGCCATCGGTGGCTCCCCCTGCCGGATCGAGCACAACGCCGGTCATCGGGCCATTCCCGCGGCCAGCATGTCCTGCGCCAGCAGCGTCGCGCCGATGACCGCCGCCGCGTCGCCGTGGTGGGCGCGGACGAGGGCGGGAGCGCGGAGGATGCCGAGGCGCGCGGCGACCTCCTGGGTGAGGGGGTCGAGCAGGAGGGCGCCCGCTTCGGCCAGGCCGCCGCCGACCACGACGGTGGCGCAGCCCACGGCGGCGGTGGTCCAGGCGATGGATTCGGCGAGCACGCGGACGCACTCGCGCCAGGCGGCCAGCGCGGCGCCGTCGCCGCCGCGGACACGTTCGGCGACGGTGAAGGCGTCGGGGGCGCCGGCGTGGCGGGCGAGGGCCGAGGCGGAAGCGACCTCCTCTACTCGGCCGCCGCCGGCCAGGAGCACCTGGCCGATTTCGCCGGCCCACGGGCTGTCGAGCACCCGGCCGTCGACCACCAGGGCGCCGGCCAGGCCCGTGCCGACGGCGGCGAACAGCACCGGTTCCGAAGACCCGGCCGCAGCACCCGTGCGGACCTCGGCGAGCGCGCCGGCGCGGACGTCCTGCCCGAACGCCACCGGCACGGCCACCGCAGCGGACACGAGTTCCCGCACCGGAACGTCGCGCCAGCCGAGGTTCACGGCCTGCAGGCACAAGCCGGCGCGTTCGTCGACGATGCCGGGCACGACGAGGCCCACCGCGTCGACCGGGTACCACTCGGTGGCGCGGCGCACGAGCCCCGCCAGCGCCTGCGGGTCGCCCGTCGGCGTGGGTTCGCGCCACTGCGCGAGCACCGCGCCGTCGTCGCCGGTGACGCGCGCCTTGACCGTGGTGCCGCCGACGTCGACACCCAGCACGGCCATCAGGTGAGGATGACCGAGCGCGTGAGCGAACGCGGGTGGTCGGGGTCGAGCCCGCGGCGCACGGCCAGCGCGACCGCGAACCGTTGCACCACAACCAAAGCCGCCATCGGGTCGAAGTCGTGGTGGACGAACGTCGCGCCGGTGCGGGCGATGTCGTCGGCCAGGCCCTCGGGCGTCGCGCCGAGCGACCACACGAGCCGGCCGGGCTGCGCGATCGCGATCGGGCCGTGGCGGTAGTCCATGGCCGGGTACGACTCCGCCCAGAACTGCGCGGCCTCGCGCGTCTTCAGCGCGGCTTCGAACGTGAGGCCCACGGCGGCGTCGCGGCCGATGAAGCTCACCTGCTCGGCGTCGAGCAGGTCGGTGATCGGCACCTGCAGCGCCTGCTCGGCCTGCGCCGCCAGCGCGTCGACGTCGTCGCCGAGCCCCGCGCGCAGCAGCGCGAGCGTGGTCGTCGCGAACCGCGTCTGCACCACGGATTCCTCGTCGGCGAAGGGAAGTTCGACGACCTCGCCGGCCACCGCGGCGGCCGGCGCGTCGCCGACGGCCGTGATCAGCACCGTGCGCTGCGAACCGAGTGCGCCGAGCAGGTCGACGATCTCGGTCGTGGTGCCGGAGCGCGAGATCGCGACCACTCGGTCGTACTGGCGCTCACGCGGGTACTCGGACCCGGCGAACGCGTCGGTCAGGCCGTGCCCGCGCTGCTCGCGCGCGACGGCGTAGCTCATGGCGATGAACCAGCTGGTGCCGCACCCGACGACGGCGACGCGTTCCCCCGGCTGCGGCAGCGCGCTCGCGACGGAGGGGAACAGCTCGGCCGCCGTACGCCACATCTGCGGTTGGGACGCGAGCTCACGGGACACGAAGGAGTCGGACATGGAGACCTTTCGAGCCAAGGGCGATCGACGTGATCGCAGACGTGAGCATAGACGATCATTCTTGATTGGAGTGAGCGATATACGTCATCTTCAATCATCCGGCTCAGTGGAGATGACCTCTAGGATGAGTCGGTCCTGCCCTCGACCTCGAACGCGAGCCGCCCGATGACACCCCAGCAACGCCTCAACGCCCTGCTCGAGCTGGTGAGCGAACGAGGGAACGTGACGATCACGGAGATCGGCGAAACGCTCGGCATCTCCCCCGCCACCGCGCGCCGCGACCTCTCGATCCTCGCCGATCAGCGCCTGATCACCCGCACGCACGGCGGCGCGGCGGCCCTCGGCGCCGGCTACGAGCTGCCGCTCCAGTACAAGATCGCGCGCCAGGCCGAGGCCAAGACCGCGATCGCCCGTACCGCCGCCGAGCTGGTCCGGCCCGGCGAAACGGTGGGGATCAACGGCGGCACCACGACCACCGAGGTCGCCCGCGCGCTCGGCAAGAGCGAGCGGTTCATCCGCGCCGACGGCGAGACCGGCCTGACCATCGTCACCAACGCCCTGAACATCGGTTACGAGCTGTCGGTGCGCGCGCACGTGAAGATCGTGGTCACCGGCGGCGTGGCCCGCCGCCAGTCCTACGAACTGGTCGGCTCACTCGTGTCCAACGCGCTCGCCGCGTTCGCCCTCGACACCGTGATCCTGGGCGTCGACGGGCTGAGCGCGCAGTACGGCGCCACCACGCTGCACGAGGGAGAAGCCGAGGTCAGCCGGCACTTCAGCCAGGTCGCGCGGCGCGTGATCGTGGTCGCCGACGCCACGAAGCTGATGAAGTCCACCTTCGCGCGCATCTGCCGCCTCGCGGAGATCGACGTGCTGGTCACGGACGCCGAAGTGCCCGCTTCGTTCGCCGCCGAGCTGGCCGCCGCGTCGGTCGACCTCGTGGTCGCGAGCTGACCACGAGCCGGCCCCGAGCCGATCGCGGACCGGTCACGGCCCGAGTAACGGTTCGCGCACGCGTCTGAGCAGACTTGTCATCGCGTGTTGTGCATTAGTGATTGGTTTGCCATCATGCAGATCAATATCACGCAGAGGTGAGGTGACCAGGTGGGAAACGGCGAAGCTGTCCGCGTGGGTGTGGTGGGAGTCGGCCAGCGGGCCGTCATCGCCCGGCACATCGCGGAGTCCGGGCTGGCCGCGACCGTGGTGGCCGCGGCGGACCCGACCGAGGCCGGCCGCGCCCGGGCCCGTGAGCTGTTCGGCGAGATCGACGTCGTCGAGCAGCACACGGACCTGATCGAGCGCAAACTCGTCGACGCCGCGATCGTGACCGCGCCGGACTGGACCCACGCCGAGATCGCGGTCGACCTGCTGCGCGCGGGCATCGCCGTCTACCTCGAGAAGCCGCTCGCGATCACGCTCGAAGACGCCGACGCCGTGCTGGCCGCCGCGCAGGAGTCGAACACACCGCTCTACATCGGACACAACTTCCGACACTCGGGCGTGGCCCGGGCGCTGCGCGAAGTCGTGGCCCGCGGCGAGATCGGCGAGGTCAAAACCGTGTGGTGCCGCCACTTCGTCGGCAACGGCGGCGACTACTACTTCAAGGACTGGCACGCCGACCGCAGCAAGGTCAACTCCCTGCTGCTGCAGAAGGCCAGCCACGACCTCGACGTGATCCACATGCTCGCCGGCGGCTACACCCGCCGCGTGGTCGGCATGGGCCGGCTCGCGGTCTACGGCGACATCACCGACCGCGGCGGCCACGAGAACGAGCTGATGCAGGACTGGTTCTCCTTCGACAACTGGCCCCCCGCCACGCAGACCGGCCTCAACGAGGTGGTCGACGTCGAGGACGTCTCGATGGTGCTGATGACCCTTGACAACGGCGTGCTCGCCAGCTACGAGCAGTGCCACTTCACCCCGGACTACTGGCGCAACTACACCGTGATCGGCACCGAGGGCCGCGCCGAGAACTTCGGCGACACCGGTGGCGGCGTGGTGAAGGTCTGGAACCACCGCCGCGGCTGGTCGACCGAAGGCGACCGCGAGTACCCGATCTCGGGCGTCGAGGAAGGCCACGCCGACGCCGACCTGCTCACGATGACCGAGTTCCTGCGTTACGTGATCGACGGCGAGACCCCGACGCTCTCCCCGGTCGCCGCCCGCGAGGCCGTGGCCGCAGGCGCGCTCGCCACCCGGTCGCTGCGTACCGGCTCGGTCCCCCTCGACGTGCCCGAGCTGCCCGCCGCCGTGCGCGCGCACTTCCCCACCGGCACCCGCTGACCTCCCGATCCTCCCCCGCCCGCTGAAAGGAATCCCGATGGCCTCATTCCCCCGCCGAGCCCTGGCCGCCGTGGCCGGCACGGTGGCCGCCGCCACACTCGCCGCGTGCTCGTCCACGGGTGCGTCCACAGCGTCCGATTCGGACACCCCGTACAGCCCGCCCGACGCGAACATCTCGGCGAACCTGACCTACGCGGTCTGGGACCAGACCCAGGTCAAGGCGATCAACGCCAACCTCGCCGAGTTCACCAAGAAGTACCCGAACGTCAAGGTGAACGTGGACGTCACGCCGTTCGCCAACTACTTCACCAAGCTGCAGACCGAGGCCTCCAGCGACAGCCTGCCCGACCTGTTCTGGATGAACGGCCCCAACTTCCAGCTCTACGCGAGCAACGGCAAGATCGAGCCCATCACCGGCGAGGTCAAGGCCGGCGCGATCGACCCGAAGAACTACCCGCAGTCGCTGGACCAGCTGTACACATTGGACGGTGTGCAGTACGGCGTGCCGAAGGACTTCGACACCATCGGCGTCTGGATCAACAAGGCGCTGTTCGCCGAGGCCGGCGTGCCGATCCCGAGCAAGGACTGGACGTGGGCCGACTTCCAGTCCACCGCCGCGCAGATCTCCCAGAAGCTCGCGAGCAAGGGCGTCTACGGCATCTCCGCCGGCATGGACGGCCAGACCACCTACTACAACACCATCTTCCAGTCCGGCGGCTCCGTGATCTCGCCCGACGGCAAGACCTCGACCTACGACGACCCGAAGACGCAAAAGGGCATCCAGTTCTGGACCGACCTCGTGAAGTCCAAGGCGATGCCGACCATCAAGCAGCTCACCGACACCACCGGTGACCAGTGGTTCGTCTCCGGCAAGTCGGCGATGTACCAGGGCGGCAGCTGGGCCCGTAGCGAGGTCGCGGCCGCGCCGATCGCCAAGGACGTCGCGGTGCTGCCCGTGCCGAAGGGCGACCAGCAGGCGACCGTGATCCACGGTCTGTCCAACGTGGTCGCCGCGAACAGCCCGAACAAGCAGGCCGCGCAGGCGTTGCAGGTGTTCCTGGCGAGCAAGGAAGCCCAGCAGCAGCAGGGTGACCTCGGCGCCGTGATCCCGGCCTACACCGGCACGCAGGACGCGTTCGCGAAGTCCATGCCGGGCGTGGACCTGCAGCTGTTCCTCGACGAGGTCTCCTACGCCAAGCCGCTGCCGGTGTCGAAGAACACCGCCGCGTGGAACACGCTGGAGACCAACCTGCTGCCCGACGCCTTCGACGGCACCAAGCCCGTCGACGCCGTGCTGAAAGACCTGACCTCGCAGATGAACGCGGACCTGGCCAAGGAATGAGTGCCGTGTCCGCCGACGTCTCCGAGTCCGCTCCGGCGCCCGCCGCTCCCGCCACCCGGCGGGCGCGGCGCGGCGTCCGGCGCGGGGACGGCCTGTGGCCCTGGGCGTTCGTGCTGCCGCTGCTGGCCGGCGTGCTCGTCTTCTACATCTGGCCGATCCTGCAGACGGCGTTCTACTCGTTCACCACCTGGGGCGTGTTCGGCGGCTTCAAGTGGTCCGGGCTGGACAACTACAGCCGGCTGTTCACCGACCCGCAGCTGTACCGGTCGCTGCTGAACACCCTGATCTACACGGCGGTGGTGCTGCTCGGCGTGCCGATCGCGGCCTGGCTCGCGAGCCTGCTCAACACCCCGGGCCTGCGGTTCGCGCAGTTCTACCGCGTGCTGTTCTTCCTGCCCTACGTGGCGATGCCCGCCGCCGTGGCGCTGGTGTGGCGGATCATCTTCAACGGCGACTACGGCATCCTCAACTGGGCGCTGTCGCTGATCGGGATCCCCGGCCCGTCGTGGGTCAACACGCCGGGCTTCGCGCTCGCCGCGGTGGCCGTGGTCGGCCTGTGGTCGTCGCTGGGCTTCTCGATGATCGTGCTCGGCGCGGGCCTGAAGAACATCCCGCCGGAGCTGTACGAAGCCGCCGAGCTCGACGGTGCGAGCCGCTTCCGCCAGTTCCGCTCGATCACGCTGCCGCTGCTGGCGCCCAGCGTGTTCTTCGTGGTCGTGGTGACCACCATCGCGAGCTTCCAGCTCTTCGACCTGCTGTACGCGTTGCTGGGCAACCACAACGCGGTGCTGCCGAAGACGATGTCGCTCGTCTATTACTTCTACAACGCGGGTTTCGTCGAGAACGACAAGGGTTTCGCCGCGGCGATCGCGATGGTCATCTTCGTGCTGATCGGTCTCGTCACGCTCCTGCAGTTCCGCTTGCAACGGAGGTGGGCCGGAAATGCCTAGAGCCCGACGCCGGCAGTCCCACGCCCTGATCCACCTCGTGCTCGGGGTCGGCGGCCTCATCATGGCCTTCCCGTTCCTGTGGCAGATCGTGATGTCGTTGTCCACCAACGCCGAGGTGCAGAGCGTCACCCCCACGTTCTGGCCCGCGCACCTGCAGTGGTCCAACTACGCGGTGGTGTTCCAGCGGCTGCCGTTCCTGTCGCAGCTGTGGACGTCGGTGCTCATCACGGTGATCCGCACCCTCGCCCAGATCGTGCTGTGCACCCTGGCCGGCTACGCGTTCGCCCGCATGCGCTTCCGCGGCCGCGCGGTGCTGCTGGGGCTCGTGCTGTCGATCCTGCTGGTGCCCTCGCAGGCCTACCTGATCTCGCAGTACCAGATCGTGCAGAACCTCGGCTGGCTCAACACCCTGGCCGGCATCGTCGCGCCCGGGCTGTTCAGCGCGTACGGCACCTTCCTCATGCGCACGGCCTTCCTCAACCTCCCGGCGGAGCTGGAGGAGGCGGCGCGCATCGACGGCAGCGGGCCGTTGCGGACGTTCTGGAGCGTGCTGCTGCCCGTGGTGCGCCCGAGCATCAGCGTGCTCGCCATCTCGGCCGTGCTGTGGTCGTGGAACGAGCTGCTGTGGCCGCTCGTGGTGTCCACGCGCGCCACGCAGATGCCGCTGTCGGCCGCGCTGGCCACCCTGGCCGGCGACGTGACGGTGAACTACCCCGTGCTGATGGCCGCGAGCCTGCTTGCGATGGCGCCGATCCTGATCCTGTTCATCCTGCTGCAACGCCGGGTGATCGACGGGCTGGCGTCCTCGGGCCTGAAGTAACCCGTGAACTGAACTAGGCCAGCTGCTGCCGCACCGCCGACGCGAACCTCAACGGGGCCCCCGCGTCGGCGTTGCGGAAGCCGAGTGACGGTTCGGCCAGCTCGAGCTCCAGCACGAGCGGGTGCCCGTCCTCGCCGCGCACGATGTCCGCGCGGGCGTAGAGCAGTTCGGCCCGCAGGATGCCCATGAGCGAGCACGCCGCGTCCAGGGCGTCCTCCGCGACGGCGCGCACACCGGACGCCGGGACGGCCGGCGCGAGCTTCTCCGTGAGGAACAGGCCCGACGGGTCGGTGCCGGCCCCGAGCATCGCGCCCTTCGTGAAGGCGTGCGAATAAACGCCGCCGAAGTACACGAGCGCGATCTCGCCCTGGCTGTCCACACTGGACTGGTACGGCTGGACGACGGCGGTGCGGCCGTCGGCGTGCAGCTCGCGCAGGTGCTCGGCCGCGCCCGCGGCGTCGGCGCCGAAACGGGCGGCGCCGCGCGAACCCGCGCCGACCGACGGCTTCACCACGAACGGCACCTTCGGCCACTTCGCCTGCTCACCCGGCTCGACCAGCGTGGTCGGCACCGTGGGCACGCCCGCGTCGAGCAGCTCGACGAGATAGGCCTTGTCGGTGTTCCAGCGCACGACCGCGGCGGGATTGGCCAGCGTCGGCACGGTCTCGCACCAGTCGAGGAACTCGGCGCGGCGCTCGGGGTAGTCCCAGGTCGCGCGCAGCACCACGAGGTCGGCGGTGGAGAAGTCGGCGCCCGGGTCGTCCCAGACGGCCCAGCGGACGCCGAAGCCGAGGTCGTCGAGGGCGGCCGCGGCGGCGGTGTCGTCGCCGTCGCCCTCCGGCATCTGCGCGCAGGCGACGAAGATCGCTTCGCGGTTCACCGGCCGGCTCGCGGACCGGCCATCTTGCGGCGGTGGGCCGCGCCGATCTTGGTCGCCTTCACGGTCTCGCTGTCCCATTCGGCCGGTTCGAGGTCGTCGACCGCCTCGACGAGCGCCGTGCCCGTCTCCGGGGCCGGCACGATCACGTCGCCGAGGGCGCCGTCGGCTCCGACGAGCACCACGCGGGCGCCGATCCGGCCGATGTTCTCGACCACCGCGCGCGACGGTTTCCCGTGCCGCGCCACGAAGTCACGGGCGGCGGCCAGCTGCCGTCCGGTCGGTGCGGGGGGCGTCTGCTCGGTCTCCTCAGCCACGTCGGCGAGCTTAACCGGTCTCACCCGGTGACGCGGAACAAGCGTGGTGTCGGCCATAGTTGGCACCGGTGAGTGCCCAACCCGACGCGAGGAGGAAACATGCCGTCCGCTGTGCAGGTCAGGACGACCGGTGGTCCCGAGGTACTGGAGGTCACCGAGGTCGAGGTCGGCTCGCCCGGTGCCGGTGAGCTGCTGGTGGACGTGGCCGCGGCCGGCGTCAACTACATCGACACCTACCAGCGCCAGGGCATCTACCCGATCGACCTGCCGTTCGTGCTCGGCCTGGAGGGCGCGGGCACCGTGGCCGAGGTCGGCGAGGGCGTGACGGCGTTCGCCCCGGGTGACCGCGTGGCCTGGCAGGGCTCGCTGGGCAGCTACGCGGCGCGCAAGCTGGTGCCCGCGGCCGTCGCCGTGAAGGTGCCCGCCGGGGTGTCCGACGAGGTCGCCGCCGCCACGATGCTGCAGGGCATCACCGCCCACTACCTCGTGCGCTCGACGTACGAGGTCAAGCCGGGCGACGACGTGCTGGTCCACGCCGCGGCCGGCGGTGTCGGCCTGCTGCTGGTGCAGCTCGCGAAGGCGCGGGGCGCGCGCGTGATCGGCACGGTGTCCACCGAGGAGAAGGCCGAGCTGGCCCGCGGGGCCGGCGCCGACCACGTGATCCGCTACGACCGCGAGGACTTCGCCGAGGTCACGCGCGAGCTGACCGACGGCGAGGGCGTGCACGTGGTCTACGACGGCGTCGGCAAGGACACCGTCGACGGCAGCCTGGCCAGCCTGCGCATCCGCGGCATGCTCGCGCTGTTCGGCGCGGCCAGCGGCCCGGTGCCGCCGATCGACCCGCAGCGCCTCAACTCGGGCGGCTCACTGTTCCTGACCCGCCCGACGTCCGGCCACTACGTCCGCACGCGCGAGGAGCTCGACTGGCGCGCGGACGAGCTGTTCGCCGCCGTGACCGACGGTTCGCTCGACATCCGCATCGGCGGCCGCTACCCGCTGGCCGACGCCCGCAAGGCGCACGAAGACCTGCAGGGCCGCCGGACGACCGGGAAGCTGATCCTCGTCCCGTGACGCGATCCGCCGGGCCAGGTGGGTGCCTGGCCCGGCGGTTCAGCGCTGCTTGGGCTTCTTGGGCTGCTTCGGGTTCTTCGGCTTCTCGGGTGGCCGTTCCGTGACGGAGACCGCCCGCCAATGGAAGCCGTCCTGCTCGGCGCGCTCGACGGTGAACTCGACCTCGGCACCGGCGCTCAGCCGCCGGAACCCGGGCATGTCCACGTGCGAGTAGTGGGCCCAGACCTGCTCGGGCACCGTCCGCGACTCCAGCACGCCCCAGCCGTCCTCGTCGTGCCAGAGCACGACCCAGCCGCGGTGGACGGTGCGGGCCACGGCTCAGCTCTTGTCGTTCGGCACCGTGACGGCGTCGGTGACGAAAACGAGGGTCTCGTTCGGCGCGATGCCGTTGCCGCCCTGACCGTAACCGAGGTCGGGCGGGATGATCAGCAGCCGGCGCCCGCCCTGCTTGATGCCGACGAGGCCCTGGTCCCAGCCGGGGATGACCTCGCCCGCGCCGAGCGTCAGGTCGAAGGTCTGGCCGCGGTCGAACGAGCTGTCGAGCTTCTGCTTGTCCGACCAGGTGACCAGCGAGTAGTTCATCGACACTTTCTGGCCGGCCTTCGCGCCGTTGCCGGTGCCCGCGACCAGGTCCTTCGTGATCAGCTTCTTCGGCGGATCGCAGTCGTCCGGGATGGTGATCGTCGGCGCCTGGCCGAAGGTCCCGGTGGTCTTGATGTCGTCCGCGGTGCACTCGCGGCCCTTGGTCTGGGCGGCCTGCGCGGCCGAGCTCGACGGTGCGGCGGGCGCGGACGGCTGGGACGGCTGCTGGGTACTCGCGCTCGTCGAGTCGTCACCGCACGCGGACAGGCTGAACGCCGCGGCCACCGCCACGGCGCCCACGGAGGCGATCTTGCCGATTCTCTGCATGCCCGGCACCCTAGCCAAGCTCTGCCAGGGCCGGTACGACGTCACCGGTCTGGACCACGCCGAGCCGCTGGGTCGCCCGCGTGAGGGCCACGTAAAGGTCGTTGAGCCCCCGCGGTGAGGCCGCGACGACCTCGTCCGGCGCGACCAGCAGAACGGCGTCGAACTCGAGGCCCTTGGCGCGCTCGACCGTGAGCACGCTCACGCGTTCGTCAGGCGTCAGCACCGCTTCCACAGCCGCGAGCCGGGCCGCCGGTGTGAGCACGGCCACGGTGCCACCGTCCACTGCGGACAGCTCCTGCGCGACGAAACCCGGCAGATCGGCGTCGAGGTCGCTGGTCGCCTTCGACCAGGGCGCCACGCCCGTCTCGCGCACCGACGCCGGGGCCGCGAGGTTCACGTCGAGCTCGGCCAGCACGCGCGCGGCCACGGCCATGATCTCGGCCGGGGTGCGGTAGTTCACGGTGAGCTGCTCCAGGCGCCAGCGGTCGGCGACGTAGGGCGAGAGGACCTCGTCCCACGTGCGGGCTCCCCCGGCCGCGCCGGTCTGCGCGACGTCGCCCACGAGCGTCATCGAGCGGTTCGGCGAGCGGCGCATGAGCAGCCGCCAGTCCATGGCGGACAGTTCCTGGGCCTCGTCCACGATCACGTGGCCGAACGTCCACGTGCGGTCCTGCGCGGCGCGCTGGGCGGCGGTCAGCTCGCTGCGCTCCTGCTGGCGTTCGGCGAACAGCTCGGCGTCGAGGACGTCGGACACCCGCAGGATCTCCTCGTCCTGGATCTCCTCGTCCTGCTCCAGGATGTGGAGCACGCCCTCGGCGTACGCGCGCTGCACGCGGTCTCGGCGGCGGCGCTCGGCGCGTTCCTCGCTGTCGTCCTCGCCGAGCAGCTCGGCCAGCTCGTCGAGCAGCGGCACATCGGCAGGCGTCCACTTGGCGTCGCGGCCGCTCTCGAGGTGCGCGCGATCGGCCTCGGACAGCAGCTTGCCGGCGGCGCGATCGAGGTGTTCGCGCTCGGCGAACAGGTCGTCGAGCAGGCCTTCCGGGGTCAGTTTCGGCCACAGCTCGTTGACGGCGGCGGCGATGGCGGGGCTGGCGGCGAGCTCGGCGCGGATGTCCTGCACGTCCTGCGCGTCGAGCAGGTCCTCCCCCAGCTTGCGGGCGGCCTGGCGGGTGAGCGCGTCGAGCACGTCGGACACGAACAGGCGCCGCGCGAGGTTGTGGGGCCGGCGCGAGCGGCGGGCGCGGGTGCGGGCCTCGACGCAGGTCTTGCGGTCGAGCTTGAGGATCTCCCGCTCGTGCTCGATCTCCACCACGGGCTCGGGCACGCGCTGGCGGTCGCGCACGGCGTTGGCGAGCACGTCGGCCATCACCAGGCGCCCCTTGACCTCCGCGGCCTCCGGCGCCTCGACACCCTCCGCGTCGAGGCCCGGGTAGAGCTGCCCGATCGTGGCGAGGAGCACGCCGGTCTCGCCCAGCGACGGGAGGACCTGGCCGATGTAGCGCAGGAACGTGCTGTTGGGTCCGACCACGAGCACGCCGCGCGTGGTGAGCTGCTGGCGGTGCGTGTAGAGCAGGTACGCGGCCCGGTGCAGCGCGACGGCGGTCTTGCCCGTGCCCGGCGCGCCCTGCACCACCATCACCCCGCCGAGCGGCGCGCGGATGATCCGGTCCTGCTCGGCCTGGATCGTCGCGACGATGTCGCTCATCTCGCCCGTGCGCCGCCGTTCCAGCGCGGCCAGCAGCGCCGCCTCGCCCGCCAGCCCGAGGTCCTGCCCCTGGTCGGCGGCGGACAGGTCGAGGATCTCGTCGTCGAACCCCGTCACCTTGCGGCTCAGCGACCGCAGGTGCCGCCGCCGGCGCACCCCGTCCGGCGAGGCCGCCGTGGCGAGGTAGAACGGCCGCGCGACCGGCGCCCGCCAGTCCACCAGCAGCGGCTTGTAGTCGTCGTCCTCCTCGAACAACCCGAGGCGGCCGATGTAGGTCGTCTCTTCGGCGCTCTCCGGCACGAAGTCGAGGCGGCCGAAGCACAGCCCCTGCTCCACCGACCCGAGCTGCGCGAGGCGGTCGGAGTACAGCGTGGTGGCGACGTCCCGCTCGGTGCGCGCCTGCGGGGTACCGCCGGTCTGCCGCAACGTGGTGTCGAGGCGCCGCTGCGCCTCCACCCGCTCGGCGTCGAGCTTCGCGTAGAGCGTCGTGACATACGCCTGCTCACGCGACAGCTCGGCGGCGTGCTCGGGCGTACCGTCCTCGAGGGCGCGGTCTGCTTCCCGGTCCGGGGACACGGACAAGTGAGATCCTGCTTTCGCATCGGGAGAAGGCGGCGGACAGCCGGAAAACCACAACGGCCAACCAGACTACGCCATTCCCGAGCGCGGCTCAGCCGCCGCGGAGCCGGTGGAAGAGCCGAGTGACCTGGTCCACACGCCAAAACGCCGCCGGGCCGGGAGCCTCGGCGGCGCTGTGGTGAAGCGGCTGTGGTTTGAAGCTGCGGTGAAGAAACCGGCTAGAACGGCAAGCCGAGCGTCGGCAGTCCGATCGCCGAGTCCACCGCCAGTGCGACGAACACGATCATCAGGTACGTGTTCGAGCGGTGGAACAGCGACATGGGCTTCGTCTCCTCGCCGCGGCGGACGGCGGCCTGGAGGCGGTGGGCGTAGAAGAGGAACCAGGCGCCCGCGAGGACGGCGAAGGTGGCGTACAGCCAGCTCGTCACGGGGAGCAGCAGGAGGGTCCAGGCGACCATCACCCACGAGTAGATGACGATCTGCTTGGCGACGTGCTGCGGGGTCGCCACGACCGGGAGCATCGGGACGCCCGCGCGTTCGTAGTCTTCGCGGTACTTCATGCCCAGGGCCCACGTGTGCGGGGGCGTCCAGAAGAAGATGACGCCGAACATGACGAACGCGGGCCACTGCACGGTGCCGGACACGGCGGCCCAGCCGATGACCACCGGCATGCAGCCGGCGGCGCCGCCCCAGACGACGTTCTGCGACGTGCGCCGCTTGAGGCCCAGGGTGTACACGAAGATGTAGAAGAGGATCGTCGCGATCGCGAGGATCGCCGACAGCAGGTTCACGGTGAAATACAGCACCGCGAACGAAGCGACGCCGAGCACGAGGCCGAAGATCAGCGCGTTGCGCCGCGGCACCGAGTCCTTCACCAGCGGGCGCTTCTTGGTGCGGTTCATCACCTTGTCGATGTCCGCGTCGATCACGCAGTTGAGCGCGTTGGCGCTGCCGGCGGCCATCGTGCCGCCCACGAGCGTGGCGAGCACGAGCCACGGCGACGGGATCTCGCGCCCCGCGAGGAACATCGCCGGGATCGTGGTGACGAGGAGGAGCTCGATCACCCTCGGCTTCGCGAGCGCGGCGTAAGCGCCGACCACCTGGCGGACAGTTCGCCGGGCACCACGCGGTCGTTCACCGGTCGGGTGTTCGGCGCTGGTGTTCTCACTGCGTCCGTGCGCAGCGTTCACCAACGACATTTCACTCCCAAGGTCAGTTCGGGGCCGGGTGGCGATCCGGAAGACCGCGATGGAACTGGTGAAGCTCCCGGACCAGGCCCGCGCTCGATGTTAGACGTGGCGAATCCGCCTGCGTGATCGAGGGTCCTCGACACGCCACGCCTGTCTTCTGCGTCACGCCACCGGGTTCACCCGCGACGACCACGGCGGCGCACGGTGTGTCCGGAAGGACCGGTCGTGGTGTCCGGCGGGTCCGGTCGGTCCCCTCGATCGTCCCTTTTGCACGGTCCGTGACCAGCGGCGGACGGCAAGCGACCCGCATGGGCGGGATCACCTGCCCGGTGGGGACGGGCACGGCTGTCGCGGCTGCCCGGAGCACACCCCACGCACTAGGCTGTCGCGGACGGGCCGCGTGGCACCCCGGCGCAGTGCTCCCAGCAGGAATATCGTCCCTTCGGGATCGATTGAGATTACTGGCAGTGCGCACCGGCTACACCATGACGGAAAGCAAGCGACAACCTCAGGACGGGGAGTTCGAGTTCAGTGTCCGAAACCGCCTCTACCAGCGAGAACAACCCTTTGCTCCGGCGTGACGTGCCCGCCGACTGGACCGGGACCGATTCCCGCGCCGTCGACACCGTCCGGGTCCTCGCCGCGGACGCCGTCGAGAAGGTCGGCAGCGGTCACCCGGGCACCGCGATGAGCCTCGCCCCGCTCGCCTACACGCTGTTCCAGCGGACCATGCGCCACGACCCGGCCGACCCGCACTGGCGCGGCCGCGACCGCTTCGTCCTCTCGGCCGGGCACTCCAGCCTCACCCTCTACATCCAGCTGTACCTCGCCGGCTACGGCCTCGAGCTCGAGGACCTCAAGCAGCTGCGCACGTGGGGCTCGCTGACCCCAGGCCACCCGGAGTACGGCCACACCAAGGGCGTCGAGACCACCACCGGCCCGCTGGGCCAGGGCCTGGCCAACGCGGTGGGCATGGCGATGGCCGCCCGTCGCGAGCGCGGCCTGCTCGACCCCGACGCCGCGCCCGGCGAGAGCATCTACGACCACCACATCTTCGCGATCGCCTCCGACGGCGACATCGAAGAGGGCGTGACGTCGGAGGCCTCGTCGATCGCGGGCCGCCAGGAGCTGGGCAACCTCATCGTCTTCTGGGACGACAACAAGATCTCCATCGAGGACGACACGAACATCGCGCTGTCCGAGGACACGGTCAAGCGCTACGAGGCCTACGGCTGGCACACGCAGGTCGTCGAGGGCGGCGAGAACGTCACCGCGATCGAGGAGGCCATCAAGGCCGCCAAGGCGGAGACCGGGCGCCCGTCGTTCATCGCGGTGCGGACGATCATCGGCTACCCGGCGCCCACGAAGATGAACACCGGCAAGGCCCACGGCGCCGCGCTCGGCGCCGACGAGATCAAGGCCGTCAAGGAGATCCTCGACTTCGACGTCGAGCGCACCTTCCAGGTCGACGACGAGGTCATCTCCCACACCCGCAAGGCCCTGGAGCGCGGCAAGCAGGAGCACGCCGCCTGGCAGGAGCGTTACGACGCGTGGGCCGAGGCGAACCCGGAGCGCAAGGCGCTGGCCGACCGGCTCGCCACCCGCACGCTGCCCGAGGGCTTCGCCGACAACCTGCCGCACTGGGACCCGGACCCCAAGGGCATCGCGACCCGCAAGGCCTCCGGTGAGGTCCTCAACGCGCTGCGCGACCCGCTGCCCGAGCTGTGGGGCGGCTCCGCCGACCTGGCGGAGAGCAACAACACCACGATGAAGGGCGCCGACTCGTTCGGCCCGGCGAAGGCCACCACGGCGGCCTGGAACGCCAACCCGTACGGCCGGACGCTGCACTTCGGCATCCGCGAGCACGCGATGGGCTCGATCCTCAACGGCATCGCCCTGCACGGCGGCACTCGCCCGTACGGCGCGACGTTCCTCATCTTCTCCGACTACATGCGCCCGCCGGTCCGGCTCGCGGCGCTGATGGGCCTGCCCACGCTCTACGTGTGGACGCACGACTCCATCGGCCTCGGCGAGGACGGCCCGACGCACCAGCCGATCGAGCAGCTCTCCGCGCTGCGCGCGATCCCGGGCCTCAACGTCGTCCGCCCGGCGGACGCCAACGAGACCGCCTACGCGTGGAAGGCCGTGCTGGAGGACGTGCACCACCCGTCGGGTGTCGCGCTGACCCGCCAGAACGTGCCGGTGCTCGAAGGCACGAGCGCGGAAGGCGTGAAGCGCGGCGGCTACGTGCTCGAGGACGCCTCGAACGGCGCCCCCGAGGTCGTGCTGATGGCCACCGGTTCCGAGGTCCAGCTGGCCGTCGCGGCCCGCAAGACCCTCGAGGCCGACGGCGTGCCGACCCGCGTCGTGTCGATGCCGTGCGTCGAGTGGTTCGACGCGCAGGAGCAGTCCTACCGCGACGCCGTGCTGCCGCCGGCCGTCAAGGCGCGGGTGTCCGTCGAGGCGGGGGTCGCGCAGTCGTGGCACCGCTTCACCGGTGACGCGGGGGTGAACGTTTCGATCGAGCACTTCGGTGCTTCGGCCGACGCCGCCACACTGTTCCGTGAGTTCGGGTTCACCCCGGAGCACGTCGTCGAGGCCGCCCGTCGCTCGATCGCCAACACCAAGAACTGAATTTCTGAAGGGACGGAAAAGAGTCATGAGCAGCACTGACCGGCTCGCGCAGCTTTCGGAGGCGGGCGTCTCCATCTGGCTGGACGACCTCTCCCGCGAGCGCCTCAGCACGGGCAACCTCGCCGAGCTCATCCGCGACAAGCACGTCGTGGGTGTCACGACCAACCCGACGATCTTCGCCAACGCCCTGTCCCACGGCGCGGCGTACGACGCGCAGGTCAAGGAGCTGGCCGACCGCGGCGCGGACCTCGACGGCACCGTCCGCGAGCTGACGACCACGGACGTGCGCAACGCCGCCGACCTGTTCCGCGACGTCTACAACGCCACCGACGGCGTCGACGGCCGCGTCTCCATCGAGGTCGACCCGCGCCTGGCGCGCGACACCGACAAGACGATCGCCGAGGCCAAGGACCTGTGGAAGGCCGTGGACCGGCCGAACCTGATGGTCAAGATCCCGGCCACCGACGAGGGTCTGCCCGCCATCACCGCGGCGCTGGCCGAGGGCATCAGCATCAACGTGACGCTGATCTTCTCCGTCGAGCGCTACGCCCAGGTCATCGACGCGTTCTTCGCCGGCCTGGAGCAGGCGAAGGCCAACGGCCACGACCTCAAGGGCATCCACTCGGTCGCGTCGTTCTTCGTGTCCCGTGTGGACACCGAGGTCGACAAGCGCCTGAACAAGATCGGCACCGACGAGGCCAAGGCTCTGCTCGGCGAGGCCGCGATCGCCAACACCCGGCTCGCCTACGCCAAGTTCGAGGAGCTCTTCGCGAGCGACCGCTGGAAGGCGCTGGCCGCCGCCGGCGCCAACGCGCAGCGTCCGCTGTGGGCCTCGACCGGCGTCAAGGACCCGGCGTACTCCGACACCCGCTACGTCGACCAGCTCTTGGTCCACGGCGTCGTGAACACGATGCCGGAGAAGACCATGGACGCGGTGGCCGACCACGCCGAGCTCACCGGTGACACGGTGACCGGCCGCGGTGCCGAGGCGCAGGGCGTGTTCGACAAGCTGAGCGCGGCCGGCATCGACGTGCCGGACGTGTTCGTGGTCCTCGAGACCGAGGGCGTCGAGAAGTTCGAGAAGTCCTGGCAGGAGCTGCTCGAGACGGTGACCGGCCAGCTGAACAAGGCGAAGGGCTGAAGCCAGACCATGACAGGGGACGAAACCGGCGTCGAGCTCGTCGACGCCGAACTGGCAGGCAAGGCGGCGCCGCTGGTCGAGCGCCTCGTCGCCGACCAGGCCGCGTCGAAGCTCGCCGCGCAGGACGCGACGCTGTGGGGACCGGACGCCGAGTCCGAGGCGTCGATCCGGCTCTCGTGGACGTCGCTGCACAAGTCGTCGCGGCCGCTGATCGGTGAGATCGAGGCGCTGCGCACAGAGCTGCAGTCCGAGGGCGTGGACCGCGTGGTGCTCGCCGGCATGGGCGGTTCGTCGCTCGCGCCGGAGGTCATCGCGGGTGTCGCGCTGACGGTGCTCGACACGACCGACCCGGGCCAGGTGGCCGACGCGCTCGCGGGCGACCTCGAGCGCACGGTGATCGTGGTGTCGTCGAAGTCCGGCGGCACCGTGGAGACCGACAGCCACCGGCGCATCTTCGCGAAGGCCTTCACCGAAGCGGGGATCGACGCGGCGCGGCGGATCGTGGTCGTGACCGACCCGGGCTCGCCGTTCTCGGAACTGTCCGAAAAGGAGGGTTACCGCAAGACCTTCCTGGCCGACCCGCACGTCGGCGGCCGCTACTCGGCGCTGACCGCGTTCGGCCTCGTGCCGGCCGGTCTCGCGGGCGCGGACATCGCGCGCCTGCTGGACCAGGCCGCCGCGGTGGCCGAGACGCTGGGCTCCGACTCGGCCGACAACCCGGCGATCAAGCTTGCGGCCGCCTGGGCCGCCGCCCACGAGGGCGGCGCCGAGAAGGTCGTGCTGGCCGACACCGGTTCGGGCATCAAGGGTTTCCCGGACTGGGCCGAGCAGCTGATCGCGGAGTCGACCGGCAAGCTGGGCACCGGCCTGCTGCCCGTGGCCGTCGAGGGCCCCCAGGCCCCCGGCTTCGCCGACGCGAAGGCCGACGCGACCCCGGTCGCCGTCGGTGCTGCCGAAGGTGCCGCGAAGATCTCGGTGACGGGCCCGCTCGGCGCGCAGTTCCTGCTGTGGGAGTTCGCGACCGCGCTCGCCGGCCGGCTGATCGGGATCAACCCGTTCGACCAGCCCGACGTCGAGGCCGCGAAGAAGGCCGCGCGCGCGTTGCTCGACGAGCCGGAGAAGCTGTCCGGCAAGGAGACTCCGGCCACTGTGGACGGTGCCGTCGAGGTCTTCGGTTCGGAAGGCGTTGTCACGGAAGGAAAGCTGGTGGACGTGCTGCGCGCGTTCTTCGGCTCGGTCGCCGACGGCGGCTACTTCGCGGTGCAGGCCTACCTCGACCGGCTCGACGACGCGTCGACCTCGCTGCTGCGCGGCGAGATCGCCAAGCGCACCGGCGTGCAGACGACGTTCGGCTGGGGACCGCGGTTCCTGCACTCCACCGGGCAGTACCACAAGGGCGGCCACCAGAACGGCAGCTTCCTCCAGATCACCGGCGCGGTCGCCGAGGACCTGGCTGTGCCGGACCGCCCCTACACCCTGGGACAGCTGCAGCACGCGCAGGCTCTCGGCGACGGTCAGGTCCTCGCCGAGCACGGCCGCCCCGTGCTGCGGCTGCACCTGACCGACCGGGCCGCCGGGCTGGCCGAGCTCGTGCGGGCCGTACAGGAGGCCGGCGAGTGACGACCTGGCAGAACCCGCTGCGGGACCCGCGCGACAAGCGCCTCCCGCGCATCGCGGGCCCGTCGAGCCTGGTGATCTTCGGAGTCACCGGCGACCTGGCCCGCAAGAAGCTCATGCCCGCCATCTACGACCTGGCCCACCGCGGCCTGCTGCCCGCAGGCTTCTCGCTGGTCGGGTTCGCGCGCCGCGACTGGGAGCACCAGGACTTCGGCGAGCTGGTGCACGACTCGGTGCGCGAGCACGCGCGGACGCCGTTCAAGGAGTCGGTCTGGAACCGGCTCGCCGAGGGCATCCGCTTCGTGCAGGGCACGTTCGACGACGACGACGCCTTCGACCGCCTCGCCCAGACGGTCAAGGACCTCGACGCCGAACGCGGCACCGGCGGCAACACGGCGTTCTACCTCTCGATCCCGCCGGGCGCGTTCCCGGTGGTGACCAAGCAGCTGGCGCGCTCGGGCCTCGCCGACACCGACGCCACGACCTGGCGCCGCGTGGTGATCGAGAAGCCGTTCGGCCACGACCTCAAGAGCGCCAAGGAGCTCAACGGGATCGTGAACGACGTCTTCCCCGAGGAGTCGGTGTTCCGCATCGACCACTACCTCGGCAAGGAGACGGTGCAGAACCTGCTGGCGCTGCGCTTCGCCAACCAGATGTTCGAGCCGATCTGGAACGCCAACTACATCGACCACGTGCAGATCACCATGGCCGAGGACATCGGCCTCGGCGGCCGCGCGGGGTACTACGACGGGATCGGCGCCGCGCGCGACGTCATCCAGAACCACCTGCTTCAGCTGCTCGCGCTGACCGCGATGGACGAGCCGCTGTCGTTCGAGCCGAAGGCGCTGCGCGCGGAGAAGGCGAAGGTGCTGGCGGCGACCATGCCGATCCGGCCGTTCGACGAGACCACCGCGCGCGGGCAGTACGCCGGCGGCTGGCAGGGCGGCATGAAGGTGCCGGGCCTGCTGCAGGAAGCGGGCTTCGCGAAGGACTCCAAGACCGAGACCTACGCCGCGGTGACGCTGGAGGTGCAGAACCGCCGCTGGGCGGGGGTGCCGTTCTACCTGCGCACCGGCAAGCGGCTGGGCCGGCGCGTCACGGAGATCGCCGTGGTGTTCAAGCGCGCGCCGCACCTGCCGTTCGACTCCACCTCCACCGAGGAGCTGGGCCAGAACGCGCTGGTCATCCGCGTGCAGCCCGACGAGGGCATCACGCTGCGGTTCGGCTCGAAGGTGCCGGGGACCACGATGGAGGTCCGCGACGTCACCATGGACTTCGGCTACGGCCACGCCTTCACCGAGTCCTCCCCCGAGGCGTACGAGCGGCTGATCCTCGACGTGCTGCTGGGCGAGCCGTCGCTGTTCCCAGTGAACGAGGAGGTCGAGCTCTCCTGGGAGATCCTCGACCCGATCCTGGAGCACTGGGCCAAGGAAGGCGCGCCCGAGCAGTACGCGCCGGGTACTTGGGGCCCGCAGAGCGCTGACGAAATGCTCGAGCGTACGGGCCGGAACTGGAGGCGTCCGTGATCATCGACCTGCCATCCACCACGACTTCGCAGCTGAACAAGAAGCTGGTGGAGATCCGCGACCAGGGCGGTCAGGTCGCGCTGGGCCGGGTGCTGACCCTGGTCATCGTGGCGGACGACGACGCCAAGCTCGAGGAGGCCATCGAGGCCGCGAACCACGCCAGCCGGGAGCACCCGTCGCGCGTGATCGTGGTCGCGAAGGGCGTCCGCACGGCGGCTCCGCGCATCGACGGCCAGATCCGCGTGGGCGGCGACGCCGGCGCGAGCGAGGTCATCGTGCTGCGCCTCTACGGGCCGCTGGCCGCGCAGGGCCAGAGCGCGGTCGTGCCGCTGCTGCTGCCCGACGCGCCGATCGTCACCTGGTGGCCGGGCGCGGGCCCGAAGGCCCCGGCGGAGGACCCGCTGGGCCAGATCGCGCAGCGGCGCATCACCGACTCGGCCGCGGAGAAGAGCCCCATAAGGGCTCTGACCACGCGGGCCAAGGCCTACGTGGAGGGCGACACCGACCTGGCGTGGACGCGGCTGACGCACTGGCGTGCGCAGCTCGTGTCGGCGCTGGACCTGCCGCCGTACGAGAAGATCACGAGCGCGACCGTGACCGGTGAGGCCGACTCGCCGTCCACGGAGCTGCTGGCGGGCTGGCTCGCCGAGTACCTCAAGGTGCCGGTGAAGCGGATCAAGAGCTCCAGCGCGCAGGGCATCATCTCCGTCGAGCTCGAACGGCGTTCGGGCGCGGTGGAGCTGACCCGGCCCGACGGCCGCGTCGGCACGCTGACGCAGCCGGGCCAGCCCACGCGGCGCATCGCGCTGCAGCGGCGGAGCAACCCGGAGTGCCTCGTGGAGGAGCTGCGCCGGCTCGACCCGGACGAGGTCTTCGAGGCGGCGCTGCACGGGCTGCCCAAGATCGCCTCGCCGACAACGGCGGCGAAGGCGACTTCGGCTGCTTCTGCGGCGGCGAAGCCGAAGGCCGCGGCGGCCAAGGCCCCGGCGAAGAAGGCCGGCAAGGCCAAGGCGGAAAAGAGCGCTTCGTGAGCCGCACGGAGGTCGTCGTCTACGAGAACGCCGACCTCCTGGCGGCGGCCGCGGCGGCGCGGCTGGTCACCCGGATCGTCGACGTGCAGGCGGCCAAGGGCTCGGCCTCGGTCGTGCTCACCGGCGGCGGCACGGGCATCGCGGTGCTGGAGGAGCTCAACCGCTCCAGCGCGCGCGACGCGATCGACTGGTCGCGCCTGGACGTCTACTGGGGCGACGAGCGGTTCGTGCCGGCCGATTCCGACGAGCGCAACGAGAAGGGCGCGCGCGAGGCCCTGCTGGACCACGTGCCGCTCGACCCGAAGCGCGTGCACGTGATGGCGCCGTCGGACGGCGAGTTCGGTGCCGACGTGGACGCCGCGGCCGCGGCGTACGCGGAGGTGCTGGCCTCGCAGGCGGGCCCGGACGAGGGCGGCGTGCCCGCGTTCGACATCTGCCTGCTCGGCCTCGGCGGGGAGGGGCACACCGCTTCGGTGTTCCCGGACTCCCCCGCCGTGCACGAGACGCGGCTTTCGGCGGTGGCGGTGCGCGACTGCCCCAAGCCGCCGCCGACGCGCATCTCGCTCACGCTCACGGCCATCCGCCGCGCGCGTGAGGTGTGGCTGATGACCGCGGGCGAGGCGAAGGCCGAGGCCGTGTCGCTGGCTCTCGCGGGTGCGCCGGAGGTGCAGGTGCCCGTTTCGGGTGCCCGCGGCTACCGGCGGACGCTGTGGCTCCTGGACCGCACTGCGGCCGGGAAGCTGACGAAGGTGTACGAGCCGCCGACCGCGTGACGCTCGCTGGTTCTCGAAGGCCGCTCCGGGTTCGCCCGGGGCGGCCTTTTTCTGTCGCCGGGCAGCTGTTTCGCGACTGTTTCGCGGCCCTGACCGTGGGTTTCAGGGCCCGCTCGACCGGATGACGCGTGCCACCCGTAAGCGTGAAGATCATTCATCTGCCGAACGGAGCAGTGACCACTACTCCATCAAGCGGCTCACCAGTATGTGGGATCACCCGTAAGGTGAACGTAGGGTGTTGTGATCGACACGAGGTGACGTCAGACTTCTTTTCGTCACCCGAATGCCGTAGTGATGGAGATCAGACGACCAAATTTGTGGGTGCGGGTGAAACTTACCGTCGTCACACGTCTCTTCGTTAGCATCCGCACATTTGTTGCCCGCCGCGCGTCCCGATCGGGTGCCCGGCGCATCTCATCATCAAGTCCACAAGACGAATGGGGTCGCCGCATGAGCACTGAGGGACTCTCGATTCCAGGAATCTCGATGGGCAGCCCCGGCGCGGGGGCGGCCGATCGGGTCCGGCGGTTCAGCCTGCGCGGTGTGTTCGCTTCGCTGCGCCGGCCGATCGCGACGACGGTCGGGGTCGAGGCCGTCGCCGTGCTGCTGGCTGTACTCGACGTGTGGCTGGTGATCCCGCCGAAGGCCCCGCCGTACTCGATCTACCTGTCGGCGGCCGCGTGTCTCGCGGTGGTGCTGCGGCGGAAGCTGCCGTTCCTGGCCGTGATCCTCGCGGTGCCCGGTTTCCTCGCCGGGTGGGCGCAGCTGGCGTCGATGATCACGCTCGGCACGCTCGCGACGAAGCGCCAGATCCACTGGCAGACCTGGGTGGGCGCGGGACTGGTCTTCACCTGCCGGTTCGTGCAGTGGCCGCTGGACGACTTCGCCCAGCTCAGCTGGCGCGAGCACGTGCTCGACGGCATCTACGGCGTGCTCGTGGCGGGTATGCCGATCGCGATCGGCCTGCTGATCGGCGCCCGCGCGGAGATCTCCGCCAAGCTCGCCGAGCTGGCCAAGAGCCGCGACCGCGAACGCCGCTTCCACGCCGACGCCGTGCGCGCCGAGGAGCGCGCCCGCCTGGCCCGCGAGATGCACGACGTCGTCTCCCACCAGATCACCCTCATCGCCATGCAGGCCGGCGCGCTGCAGGCCCAGGCCACCGACGGCCCGGCGCTGCAGACCGCGCAGGTCATCCGCCAGCTCTCCACGCGGACGCTCGAGGAACTGCGTTCGCTGGTGAGCGTGCTGCGCTCCGGCGCCGAGGACGACGGCCCGCGCCCCGGCATCGGCGAGCTCGACCACCTGATCCGTACCGCCGACGTCCCGGTGCACCTCACCGTGGAGCGCCTGCCGGACACCGTGCCGAGCCAGGTGTCGGCCGCCGCGTACCGCACCGTGCAGGAGTGCCTCACCAACGTCCACAAGCACGCCCCCGGCGCCACCGCCACCATCCGCATCCAGGGCGGCAGCGGCGCCCTGAACATCGAGGTCCGCAACGAACGCGCCGAGCGCGCCGGCGAACACCTCCCCTCGGGCGGCCACGGCCTCACCGGCCTCGCCGAACGCGCCCGCCTGCTGGGCGGCAGCTTCGAAACCTCGGACACCGAAGACGGCGGCTTCCGCGTGCGGGCCCGGTACCCGCTGGACCGCTGACCCACCGACCTTCCCCGGTCCCCCGTAGGCCGAAGGGGTGGCCCCGCGCGCGAGCCGCGATCCGGCTGCGGTCGGGTGCCACCCCTTCGCCGCGTCCTGGGTGCTTTGTCGCTCGCGACTTTCGTGGCTTGGGCGGCACGATCGCTGTGGCCTACCGCCTCACCCGGTCGCGGCGGCGGGCTATGACGCCGCGGTCCTCACCCAGCGCGAGCCGGCGAGCAACGGAACCGCCCTCGCCCATACCGCACCCACACGACCCCTACATCCGGCAACAACGCCTTCAGCGGGAACCCGCTCCACCCTGCGACGTACGGCCGGCGACGGCCTCACCCAGCCGCGGCTCGGGCGCTCCGCGGGATTTTGCCCCCAGGCCTCACATCTAGAGAAACCCCTCGCCCTCCCAAGGGGCTGCCCATGTCCGTTCTATCGAGCACTCCGACGAGAACCGACCAAAGGTCACTGAGGGGCCGATTTGTGCACAACTCGGGCATAGTGTGGATTACTGGCGCTTATGACCCAGAGGCTTTGCCTGAGAAGGGGATCCGCCTGCTCCACCGCAGCCGGGCGCACCAGACGTCTTCGCCGCAAACCCAGCCGCACCGGACGCGGACGCACCACAGCCAGGCGCACCGCACTCTGCCGCGCCCACGCGAGCCCGCACCGCACACAACCCGCGCCGCAGAAAGCCGCGGCCGAGGCAAGCCGCGGTCAAGGCCGGCGAACTGCACCACCCGTCGCCGGCGTGCCGGAAAAGCCCCGGAAACGCGAAAACCACCGGCCAGAGCCGAACCGAATCGGCCTGGTCGGTGGTCTCCGACGGGAAAAAGCTAGATCAGTTCGCGGCGCTGGCGCAGACGCTCGAGGGCCTCGGCGAGGATCGCTTCGCCGTCGGCGTCGCTGCGGCGCTCCTTGACGTACGCGAGGTGCGTTTTGTAGGGCTCGGTGCGGGGCGCGGCGGGCGGGTTCTGCTCGTCCTGTCCGCCGGGCAGACCGCAGCGCGGGCAGTCCCACTCGTCGGGGATTTCGGCCTCCATCGCGAACGACGGGCGGGCCTCGTGGCCGTTTGCGCACCAGTAGGAGATCCGGCGCCGCGGCGCCGACTCACCCCGCTCCGATTCGCCCGAAGGACCGGCACCCACCCGGGTGCCTCGAATCGCGTTACCGCCAACCATGAATCCTCACACCTAGGAATCGGCGGCGCGCCCCCCAATAGGCACGCCGATGCACACGGAGCCCCTGACTCGCCGGCCCCGAGCGGGGAGTCCGGTCAGACCTTGAGCAGCAGGCCGAGGCCCACGATGCTGATCAGCCAGATGGCACCCAGCAGCAGGGTGATCCGGTCGAGGTTCTTCTCGGCCACGCTCGAGCCCGAGAGGCTGGACTGCATACCGCCGCCGAACAGCGACGACAGACCGCCACCCCGGCCGCGGTGGAGCAGCACCGCCACGACCAGCAGCACGCTGGAGACGATCAACAGAATTTGCAGGAACAGCTTCATGTCATCCTCTGTGCTCATCGGAGAATGCAGGGGTACGGCTCGAATATCACCGTACCCCTGGACTCGTCCACTGCTGTGTGACGGACCGGATACACAGGTTACCCGGTAGTGGCCTCGATCAGGGCAGGGGGCCACCCGCCGCGAGTGCGCAGAGTTTGGTGAACTCGTCACCGTCGAGACTCGCGCCACCCACGAGAGCACCGTCGATGTTCTCGCAGGCCACCAGCTCGCCCACTATGCCCGACTTCACCGAACCGCCGTAAAGCACCCGAACGGCCGAAGCGACCTCGTCGCCGTACTTCTCCGCCAGCACCGTGCGGATGGTCTTGCAGACCTCCTCGGCGTCGGCGGGTGTCGCCACCTTGCCGGTGCCGATGGCCCACACCGGCTCGTACGCCACGACGACGTCCTTGACCTGCTCGGCCTTGAGCCCCTTGAGGCCCTCGATGAGCTGGTTCGTGGCGTGCGCGTGGTGCTCGCCGGCCTCGCGGACCTCGAGCTTCTCGCCGACGCACAGGATCGGCGTGATCCCGTGCTTGACGGCCGCGCGCACCTTCTTGTTGACCAGCTCGTCGGTCTCGGCGTGGTATTCGCGCCGCTCCGAGTGGCCGATGGCGACGAAGGTGCAGCCCAGCTTCGCGAGCATCGGGCCCGACACCTCACCGGTGTAGGCACCGGAGTCGTGCGGGGACACGTCCTGCGCGCCGTAAGTGAGCGACAGCTTGTCGCCGTCGGTGAGGGTCTGCACGCTGCGGATGTCCGTGAACGGCGGCAGCACCGCCACGTCCACCTTCGCGTAGTACTTCTCCGGCAGCGCGAAGGCGATCTTCTGAACCAAGGCGATGGCCTCGAGGTGGTTCAGGTTCATCTTCCAGTTGCCGACGATCAACGGCTTCCGTGCCACTAGTGCTTCTCCTCCAACGCCGAGACGCCGGGCAGTTCCTTGCCCTCCAGGTACTCCAGGGAGGCGCCGCCGCCCGTGGAGATGTGGGAGAAACCGTCCTCGGGCAGGCCCAGCTGCCGCACCGCGGCGGCGGAGTCGCCGCCGCCGACCACGGTGAACGCGTCGCTCTTCACGAGCGCCTCGGCCACGGCACGGGTGCCGCCCGAGAACGCCTCGAACTCGAACACGCCCATCGGGCCGTTCCAGAACACGGTGGCCGCGTCGGCCAGCTTGCTCGCGAACAGCTCGCGCGAGGCCGGGCCGATGTCGAGGCCCTGGCGGTCGGCCGGGATCGCCGTGGCCGCGACGACCTCGTTCTCGGCGTCGGCCGCGAACTCGGTGGCCGCCAGCACGTCGACCGGCAGCACGAGCTCGACGCCGCGCTTCTGCGCTTCGGCGAGGAAGCCCGACACCTGGTCGAGCTGGTCGGCCTGCAGCAGCGACTGGCCCACCTCGTGGCCCTGGGCCTTGAGGAAGGTGTAGGCCATGCCGCCGCCGATGAGCAGGCGGTCGACCTTCGTCAGCAGGTTGGCGATCACGCCGAGCTTGTCCGACACCTTCGCGCCGCCGAGCACCACCACGTAGGGGCGCTTGACGTCGTCGGTGAGCTTCTTCAGCACGTCGAGCTCGGCCAGCACGAGGCCACCGGCGTAGGCCGGCAGCACCGCGGCGATCTCGTAGACCGAGGCCTGCTTGCGGTGCACCACGCCGAACCCGTCGGACACGAACGCCCCGCCGGGGACGAGCGCGGCCAGCTCGGCGGCCAGCTCGGAGCGGTCCACGGCGTCCTTGCTGGTCTCGCGCGCGTCGAAGCGCACGTTCTCCAGCAGCGCAACGCCGCCGTCGGCGAGCCCGCCGACGAGCGCCTTGGCCGAGTCGCCCACGAGGTCACCGGCGAGCGAGACCTCGGTGCCGAGCAGCTCACCGAGCCGCTTCGCGACGGGCGCGAGCGTGTACTTCGAGTCGGGCTCGCCCTTGGGGCGGCCCAGGTGCGCCGTGACGACGACCTTGGCGCCCGCGCCGGCGAGCTTCTCGATCGTCGGCAGGGCCGCGCGGACGCGGCCGTCGTCGGTGATCCGGTCCCCGTCGAGCGGGACGTTCAGGTCGCTGCGCACGAGTACGTAGCGGCCGTGAACGCCTTCGCTCAGAAGGTTTTCGAGGTTCTTGACCGTCATCGGGTTCAGGAGAGCTTCGAACCGACGAGCTTGACCAGGTCGGCGAGGCGGTTGGAGTAGCCCCACTCGTTGTCGTACCAGCCGACGACCTTGACCTGGTTGCCGATGACCTTGGTCAGCGGCGCGTCGTAGATGCAGGACGCCGGGTCGGTGACGATGTCGGCCGACACGATCGGGTCCTCGTTGTAGCGCAGGTAACCCGACAGCGGGCCCTCGGCGGCGGCCTTGTACGCGGCGTTGACCTCTTCCAGCGTCGCCGACTTGGTCAGCGTGACGGTGAGGTCGGTGGCCGAGCCGGTCGGCACCGGGACGCGCAGCGCGTAACCGTCGAGCTTGCCCTGCAGCTCCGGCAGCACCAGGCCGATGGCCTTCGCGGCACCGGTCGAGGTCGGCACGATGTTCAGCGCGGCGGCGCGGGCGCGGCGCAGGTCCTTGTGCGGCGCGTCCTGCAGGTTCTGGTCCTGCGTGTACGCGTGGATGGTGGTCATCAGGCCCTGCTCGATGCCGAACGCGTCCTGCAGGACCTTGGCCAGCGGACCGAGGCAGTTGGTGGTGCAGGAGGCGTTGGAGATGATGACCTGCGAGCCGTCGTACTTGTCGTCGTTGACGCCCAGCACGATGGTCAGGTCCTCACCCTTGGCGGGCGCGGAGATGATGACCTTCTTGGCGCCGCCGGCGATGTGGGCCTTCGCGGCGTCGGCGTTGGTGAAGAAGCCCGTCGACTCGACGACGACGTCCACGCCCAGGTCGCCCCACGGCAGGTTCGCCGGGTCGCGCTCCGCCAGGGCCTTGATGGTCTTGCCGTCGACGACGATGCCGTCGTCGCTCAGGCTGACCTCGCCCGGGAAGCGGCCCAGGATGGAGTCGTACTTGAGCAGGTGGGCCATCGTCGCGACGTCGCCGAGGTCGTTGAACGCGACGACCTCGATGTCGTGACCGCTCGCCTTCACGGCGCGGAAGAAGTTGCGGCCGATCCGGCCGAAGCCGTTGACACCTACGCGAACGGTCACTGCTGCCACTCCTCTTGTTTTTCGAACCGGGGCCCACGCCCCGGAAGACTTCCGGGCTCGGCGCAACCCTAGCGTGCGGGCGCGGTCGACCCTGACTGCCCCGACGAGACTTCCACCACTGCGCCGAACCGTCAAGAATCGATTAAGAAGCCAGCTCACGAGCTTGCGACAGGTAATCCAGCGGTGTCACAGGAGGGGTGCGGACCAGTCGCTTGATCGGTCTTGGTGCCGTGGTTCACGCGGCGGCCTGAGGGGTTTGTGGAGTCCGGAAGGTCGGGATCGGGGTGGGGCGGGCCGGGCGCGTGGTGAGCGAGACACGCGGGGGCCGCCCCCTGGCGGTGGGTGTCAGGTGAGTGGGCGGGTCACCTAGGCACGGGTCGGCGTTGCGTCGGTCCGGAGGGCGGCGGGTCGCGCTGGAATCCGGGGACTGCGGCCAGCCGACTCCGCCAGTGCCGACCGCCGGGCCCACCGCTCGCGGGCGCTTCGCGAGACGACCCGCCGCGCCAGCGGCAACGCCTGCGCACGACGGGCCGCACCGGAAACCGGGCGCCGCGGCCAGCCGGCTCAACCGCCGCCGACGCCTGGGCCCCTGACTGTCCGGCACTTCACGAGGCGACCGGCCACGCCGGCGCCAATTGCCCGAACACAGCCGGCCGCGCCGAAAACCCGGCGCCGACGCCCAGGAACCTGGCTGTCCGGTACTTCACGAGGCGACCCGCCTCGCCAGCGGAAAACGGCCGAACGCGGCGGGTCGCGCTGGAGTCCGGAGGCCTGCGGCCCGCCGACTCAGCAAGTGCCGATCGTCGGGCCCGCCGCTCGCTGACACTTCACGAGGCGACCAGCCGCGCTGGTGGCCACGCCCGCGCACAGCGGGCCGCGCCGGAAACCCGGCGTCGCGGCCAGTCGGCTCAGCAAGTGCCGACCGCCAGGCCCGCCGTCGCGGGTACGTCGCGAGACGACCCGCCGCGCCAGCGGCCACGGCCGCACACAACGGGCGCGCCGGAAACCCGGCGTCGCGGCCGGCCACGCCGGTGGCGATGCCCGAGCGGCCGGGGCTGATCGGCGGCGCGGTCAGGTGGACAGGTCGCGTTCGGCCGGGGTGCGGAACTTCGGGATCACGCGGGTCTCCCCCAGCCACGTCGTCAGGCGGGCGGCTTCGGCTTCCAGGGCGGCCGCGCGGTCGGCGCCGACGTCTTCCAGGAGGCGAAGCGCGACCTCGCCGGTGGGGCGTTGGGCCCAGGCGCCGACGACGCGGCCGTCGCACCAGGCGGTGGGGCCGATGTTGCCGCTGCGGTCGAAGAGGGCGGGGCGGTGGGGGCCGAGGTACCAGTCGCGGGTGGACCAGCCCATGGGTGTCGGGTCGAGGGCGGGCAGGAGGGCGACCCAGGGGGCCGGTTCGGGGACGGGGTCGAGGTCGTCGGCCAGTACGACGCCGGGTTCGCCGTCGAGGTCGACCTCGGCGGGGGCGACGGCGGCGAGGGCCTGTTTGGTCTGGGCGGCCGTCCAGCCGGTCCACCAGCGCAGGTCGGCGACGGGTGCCGGGCCGAAGGCGTGCAGCCAGCGCCGCGCGAGTTCGGCGCGGGCGTCGGCGGGCGGGATCGGGGGCAGGCCGCCGGGAAGCCAGCCGTCGAGCGGGGCCCAGTGGTACTGCGTGCTGAGCCAGCTGCCGCGCGGGCGCCCGCGCACGATGCGGCCGTCGACGGCGAGCTGGAAGAGCACGCGGCTGGTGACGTTGCCGATCGCCGCGTACGGCTTGCCCTTGGCCATGTGAAGCTGCTGGCGCAGGCGCGGTTCGTCGTCGACCAGGTCCTGCGCCGTCGCGGATCCCCTGGCGCGCAAGGCTTTCTCGACGCTCGCGGCGACGTCGGCGAGCCAGCCCGGCGGATCCTCGACGTTGGTGGGGTGCCCGACCGTGCCGAGGTGCTGTTCGAGCAGTTTCCCTTGTTTCACCGCGATATCGCTCGCACAACCGGCCTGGACGAGCGCCGCCGTGGCCACGTCGGCGACGAACATCGTGCGGCGCATGCCCAACAGCCGCACCAACGTCCGGTCCTCGTACAGCGCGCGCTCGACATCGGCCACGCCGACGTCCGGCACCCGCGCCCACGCCGCGAAGAACACCGACGCCGGGTCGGTCGCGTGCAGGGCGACGACCCCGGCGGCGGCCTCCTCGACGGTGGCCGCGGGCGCGGCGAGGTGGTGGCGCACGCCGAGCCGGGCGCGGCGCTGCGCGAGGGAGATCTTCACGGGTTCGTTGTACCAGCGGGGTCCGACAAAAACGTCTCGTCCTGGCCCGGCAGCGCGTTCTACGCTCGGGAGATGGTCACGCCTGCGCACTTCGCGGCCTTCGCCGCCCTGACGTTCCTCATGGTCGTGGTCCCCGGGCCCAGCGTGCTGTTCACCATCAGCCGCGCGCTCACCGTGGGCCGCCGCGACGCGCTGCTCACGGTGCTCGGCAACGCCACCGGCGTCTACACGCAGGTGGTGGCCATCGCGTTCGGGCTCGGCGCGGTCGTCACGACGTCCGCCACCGTGTTCACCGCGATCAAGCTCGCGGGCGCGCTCTACCTCGTCTACCTGGGCGTGCAGGCGATCCGCAAGCGCCGCAAGCTCGCCGACGCCATGGCCGCCGCCGTGCGCACCACCCCGGGCCGCACCCTGACCGTGCTGCGCGACGGCTTCATCGTCGGCTTCGCGAACCCCAAGTCCATCGTCTTCCTGGCCGCGCTGCTCCCCCAGTTCGTCGACCCGGCCGCCGGCTCCGTGCCCGCGCAGATGCTGCTGCTCGGCCTCTGCCTGCCGGTGATCGCGCTCGCGTCGGACACCGCGTGGGCCCTGGTCGCCGGCACGGCCCGCACGTGGTTCGCCCGCTCGCCCCGCCGCCTCGAGCTCGTCGGCGGCACCGGCGGCCTGGTGATGATCGGCCTCGGCGCGACGCTCGCGTTCACCGGCCGCAGGGACTAACCCAGCGCGGCCACCAGGTCGCCGTGCCACGAGGTGGGCAGGCCGTCCGGCGAGACCACCACCTGGTCGGCACCCGCGGCCAGGTATTCGCGCAGGCGGGTCACCACCGTGTCGAAAGAGCCGTGGACGGTGACGCCGTCGACGAGGCGGTCGGAGAGGTCGGTGACGTCCGCGTCGGTGAAGCCCATGCGGCGGAAGTTGGCGGCGTAGCCCGGGACGCCGGCCAGGAAGCGCAGTGAGCCGCCGCGCAGGGTGTCGCGGGCGCGGGCCGGGTCGGGATCCGCGGTGACGGTGACCAGCACCGCGAGGCGGGTGCCGGCGCCGAGGAGTACGCGTGCCGAGGCGACGTAGTCCGGCGTGACGAGGAACGGGTACGCGGCCGAGGCGCGGTCGCGGGCCAGTTCGAGCATGCGGGGGCCCAGGGCGGACAGCACGCGCTGCGAGGCGGGGACCGCGGGGTCCAGCTCGTCGAGGTACGCCGAGAGCGTCGCGAGGGGGCGGGGGCCGTGGGCGCCGCCGAGGCCGGGGAGCCAGCGGCCGGGGTGTGTGGCCGCCAGTGAGCGGTACGTCGCGGCCACGTCGGCGGCCGGGACGCGGTCCACGGAGAGGATCCCGTTGACGACGGTGATCCGCCGCGTCGCGCGGACGAGGTCGGGGACGAGCGCCAGGTTGTCGCCTTGGCCGCCCGGCACCCACAACGTGGCGTAGCCGAGTTCCTCCAGCCGCACGGCCGCGTCGACCGCGGCGGCCGAGTCCGTGGTGTCGAACGCGGGTGTCGCGGCGCCCAGTGGGCCCAGTTCGCTCATGCCGGGGGCAACTCCTGCGCCCCCGGCGGTGTTCCACGTCACGCGGGCTGTTCGTCCACAGCGGAATCCTCGGCCGGCTCCGCGGCGGCCTCGACCTTCGCGAACATCCGCGTCGCCGAGAGCCGGGCGACGCCGTCCGGCTCGCCGAGGTCCTCCAGGGAGTTGCGGATGGTCGAGTCCACCGACAGGTACTTGCGCCCGGCGCGCAGATCGGCGTCGTTGCGCAGGCGGACGATCAGCGGGAACTCCGCGAGCGCGCCGGCGTCGAACAGGCCCGTCGTGTAGATCAGCTGCACGCCCAGCGCCTCCGCGACGGCACGCTGCAGCTCCAGGAGGTAACCCGCCGACGCGCGGCCGATCGGGTTGTCCAGGAACAGCACGCCGGAGTGGCGGTTGCGGGCCTTGCCGCGGTTGTTCGCGCGCAGCGCCGCGAGCGTGCAGTACAGGATGATCGCGGCGGTCAGCTGCTGGCCGCCGGAGAACACGTCGCGGATCTCGGACACGCGCTGGCGTTCGGTGCGCAGCACGGAGTCGGGCTTGAGCATGTCGACGCGGAACCCCTTGGGCGCGGCCACCTGCACGCCGCGCAGCACCAGGGAAAGGCCGTCGCGCTTCACGTCGCGGCCGTCGGCCGTCTTGCCCACCGCGGCCTCGTCCACGACCTCGCCGAGCTTCTCGGCCAGCACGTTGTCCTCGAGCTCGGTGAAGCGGATGCGCAGGAACTCCTGGCCCGACCAGTCGCCGAGGCCGTCGGGCAGCCGTGACACGCGCTGGGCCGAGCGCAGGGTGCGCAGCGCGCCGTCGACCATGCCCTGCAGGCGCGTGATGATGCCGCCGCGGTGCCGGTCGATCTGGGCGAGGTCGTCGGTCAGCGTGCGCAGCCGCGGCCGCAGCGCCTCGGCCCACTCCGCCGCGTGGCCGGGCAGCTGGTCGCGTTTCACGGCGATCACCTGCTGGCGCACGGGCGTGCTCAGCTTCTCGAACCGCTTCTCCGTGGCGTACTGCGCCAGCTGGTCGGCCGCCGCGCGCACCCGGCGGTCGCCCGCGTCGGCGGCTTCCTGCGCGGTCGTCAGCACGGTGTTGAGCTGAGAATGCTTGCTGCGGGCCGATTCCACGTCACCGTCGTAGGCCTCGGCCGGGTCCTCCGGCAGCAGGTGCGCGAGCGATTCGCCGAGCAGCCCGAAGCCGGAGGCCGACGCCTTCGCCGCGTCCAGCGTCGCCTCCGCCGCCGCGCGCCGCTCCTGCAGTTCTTCCCACGTGCGGGCCGCCGCCGAGACCTCCAGCGAAGCGGCGTCGATCAGCTCCAGGCCGTGCTCGATGTCGCGCGGCCGCTCGGCGGGCGAGGCCGCGCCCGTCTGCAGCGGCAGCACGTCCAGCTCCGCCCGCCGCGTGGACACCTGCCCGATCGCCTCGGTGCGGTCCTCCTCCACGGCGTCGACGACGCGGCGCGCGCGGGCCAACGCGGCCGCGCGAGCCGAAGCGTCGGAGCCGTCCGGCGTCTCCAGCAGCTCCGCCGCCCGCGTGCGCACGGCTTCGTCCAGCGCCTCGAGCGCCGAGCCCGCCGCGGCTTCCGCCGACTCGGCCTGTTCCAGCTCCGCGCGCAGGTCGCTGCCGACTTCCACCTTCGCGTAGGCCTCCGAGGCCGACGCGAAGGTCCGCCGCAACGCGTCCACGGGTTCGGCCGGCGCCTCGGCGTCCTCGGTCACCTCCGCCGCGCCCGGGACCTCGGCCAGCTCGGAGCGTGCGGTGGTCGCCGTGCGGCGGTGCCCGTCGGCGGTCCGCTGCTCCTCCCCCGCCTGCTCGCGCAGCCGCGCCGCGCGAGCCGCCGCGTCGGCCGCCGTGGTCCCCGCGCGCTCGGCGATCTCCGTGGCCCGCTCCACTTCTTCGGTCCACTCGGCGACCCGCGTGGCCCGGGTCGTGAGCTCGCCCAGCTTGCGCGCCTTCTCCTCGGCCTCCGTCACGGCCACGCGCAGCGCCGGCACGCGCTCGCGCAGCGCCGCCGCCTTTTCGCTCAGCCGCGCGAACTCCGCCTCCGCCTGCCCCAGCGCCGTCTGCGCGGTTTCCCTTGCCACACGGGCACTTTCGGCCTGCTCCGCGAGCGTGGCGATCGCGCCGGCCGGGTAGTCCTCGCGCCAGGTCGTGAGCTTCCACGTGAGCGCGCCGTCGGTGGCGAGCGCACCGGCCAGCTGTTCCAGCCGCCGCTGGCGTTCGGCGTGCCGCAGCGCCACGGCCTCGCGTTCGGTGTCGGCCGCTTCCTCGTCGTACATCGCCGGGTTCGGCGGCACGAGAAACTCCACGCCCGCCGCGGCCTCGCCGTCGTCGAGCTGGAACGCCTCGGTGGTGCCCACCGCGATCACCGCGCTGGGCAGCAACCGCCCGGCCGCCAGCACCTCACGCGCCCGCGGCACCTGCGCGGCGTCGTTCAGCAGCACGCCCGCGACGAGTTGCGGCACGCGCTCCAGCACGTCGGCGCGGCGGCCGGCGTCCAGTTTGGACAGGTAGCGCCAGCCGGACCACGCCGTGATCCCGGCTTCCTCCAAGGCGTCCAGGGCCGCCTGAACGTCGTGCGGCGGCGGGAGCAGGCCGCCGGAGCCGAGCGCCGCCAGCGCGCGCTCGTCGGCCGACTCCTCCATCCGCAGCGCCGTCTGCTCCTTCTCGACGGCCGCACTCGCCTCTCGAAGGCGTTGCAGCAGCACGGGAAGGTCGCTTTCGAGGCGCACGTCGTCGGCCCCGAGCAGCTCGACGAGCCGGGGTTCCACCGCGAGCGCGTCCGTCCGCCGGTGCGCCCGGTCGAGGTCTTCCGCAGCGCGCACCAGACGGTCCTGAGTGGACCCGGCGAGCTGGTTCGCCTCGTTCACGGCCCGTTGCGCCGCCTGCAGATCCTCGGCCGCGCGGTCGAGCTCCTGCTCACGGCGGCCCAGCTCCGCGGCCGACTCGTCGGCGTGAGCTCGGGCCGCGCGCGAAGCCTCCGCGACGTCCGCGCCGGCCGTCAACAGTCCACTTCGGACGGACGTCGAGATTTCCTCACGCAGCTCCGCGATCCGCGACGACAGCCCCCGCGCCTCGGCCCGGCGAGACGCCGCCAGGTTCGCGGCCTCGTCCCGATCGGCCTGCGCCTTCTCCGCCTCCGCGCGCAACGCGTCCGCGTGAGCCTCGGCCTTGTCCGCCTGCCGTTGCGCGTCGCGGGCCAGCGCCGTCAGACCACGCGCCAGCGCCGACGCGGCGGAGTTGCGTGCCGCCAGCGCGGGCTTCGCCTTCTCCTCGCGGTTGCCGACGAGCTCACGCAGGTCCTTCGCCTTGCGGGAGGCGTTCAGCTGGTTCAGGACGGTCGCGGTCTCGCGCCACGCCTCGGCCGCCGTCTTCGCGTCGGCCAGCTCGGCGTCCACGCGCTGGCGCGCTTCCTGCGCCTCCTCCAGCCGCAGCACGGCGACGAGCCGGCGCAGCTCCGTCACCCCCGCGGCGAGCCGGCGGTGGTCACCCTCGGCCAGCTTCTCGGCCGACTTCACCTCGTCGACGTGTTCTTCGAGCCCCGAAAGCCGCGCGTTCTCCAGCTCGTTGCGCGCGTGGATGCGGCCGGCAAGCTCACGCAGGTCCGCGCGGGCCGACTCGGCGATCCGGCGCGACGCGGCGGCCACGCCCTCCTCGTCGGCGAGCGGGCCGAGCAGTTCGAGCGCGCCCTCCACGAAGTCCTTCTCCGCCAGCAGGTCGCCGCGCTGCGCGAGGTTGTGCGCATACGTCGACACGACCTCGGCGAGGTCCTTCGGCTCGTCCTCCGACAGCACGGCGCGCAGCAGGAACTCCACGAACGCCTCGTCGGTGGAGAACTGAAACGCGTCGGCCGCCTCGCCCTCGCCCGCGTTCATCGCGCGCTGGTAGCGGAACAGCTCCGTGTCGAGGCCGAGCGAGTCGAGCCGGCCGGTCCACTCGTGGTGGCGGCGCGTCCACGACAGCTCCAGCTCCGGCTCGGCCATCGCGGCCGCGGCGATCCGGTCGTGGAAGCCGGACATCGTGAGCAGCCGGCCGTCCTCGGTCAGCGGCAGCGAGTCGAGGCCCAGCTCCTGCGTGGGACGGAAGCAGTACCAGGAGTCCACGAGGTTCTCCGAGTCCGCCGACGTCACGTGCCCGCGCCACTCCGAGACCTTGCCGGTGATCACGCGGTGCCCGGTCTCCACGTGCAGCCACTCCAGGGCCACGTGCGAGACGTCCTTGGCCGCCACGAACTTCTCCAGCACCTTCGTGCTCGTGGTCCCGACCACCTGGCGGCGGCCGGGCAGCATCACGGAGAAGATCAGCTTGATCAGCACCGACTTGCCGCCGCCGTTCTCCAGGAACAGCACGCTCGCGGGCGAAGGCCGGCGCACCGGTCCCCCGGCGTGGATGCCGGCGCTGAACAACGCGTCCTGCTTCGGCGCGGTGATGGTGGCGCCGACGCCGCTGAAGTCCAGCACCACGTCCTGGTAGCGGGCGCCCGCGGGGCCCACCGAGTGCAGGCGGACCCGCGAAAGCTCGTACATCGAATCCCCTCTACTGCAACGTGTCCGAAGAGGCCGCGCGCAGCGTTCCCCCCGCGCTCGCGACCGCGACGACGTCGAGCGCGAGCAGGTCGTCGAACGCCGCGTCGGCGGCCAGCTCGCGCACCTGGATCTGGTACCGCGGCGTGGTGCGGTAGGTGCCGCCCTGCTCGTCGCTCACCGGCACCAGGAAGCCCTGGTCGGCCAGGAACCGCAGGGCGCGCGCGACCATGCCCCGGGTGGTGTCGGCGGCCATGCGGCCGTCCTTCGTGGCCGCCGCGGCCGGGCGCCGGGCGTAGGCGCGCCACGCCTGCTCCAGCTCCGGCGCGTCGGCCAGCGGGTCGTTGTTGGCCTCGGCCTGCTGCGCGCGCTCGTCGAGCATGCGCGCGGCCTCGCGGACCATCGCGTCGACCTGCTCCACGCTCACGCGGCCGATGTAGGTGTCGTTGGCGAGGTCGTCGGGCCGCGGGTAGGCCAGCGCGGCGGCGGCGAGGTGGATGAGGCCGTGGATGACCTTCTCCGTCTCGCGGCGTTCGCGGATCTTGGCCTGGCGTGCGTAGCTGTCCATCTTGATCTCGAAGATCGACTCGTCCACGGCAGCCAGCACCGCGCCCGCCTGCTGGTTGACCTCCAGCACCATCAGCCCCAGGCCCGACGCGACGGCGTGGGTCAGGGCCTTGAACGCGTTGTCCTCGGCGTAGCGGCGCACCAGCTCGCCGTAGACGACGTCGCGGGCGGGCAGCTGCTTCGGGCGCATGCCGAACGCGACGAGGCGCGCGGCGGCCTCGGCGTCGACGCTCGTGTGGGTCACGGGCATCAGGCGACCTCCTCGCTCTCTTCGGCAGGTTCTTCGGCGCGCTCGACCTCGGCGGTGGACAGCAGCAGGTCGGCACCGCCGAACTCGGGGTCGTCCAGCAGCGTGCCGTCGTCGACGGCCAGCAGCACGTGGCGTTCCCCCTGGCGGCGCGCGGCGCCGATCTCGGGACTGTAGGCGTGCAGGGCGCGCAGCGCGACCAGGGTGGCCAGACCGGGTTGCTTCGTGCGGCGCGCGTCCTCCAGCAGACCCGACAGGCGGCGCGGCACGTCGGGCAGGTCGAGCAGGTCGTCGGCGAGGCGCCACACGTCGTCGCCGAAGCGGTCGGTGTCCTCGGCCGGCATCAGCTCGGGCTCGGGGATCTCGCCGACGAGCTGGTCGCGTTCCGGCGCGGGCCGCAGCAGCAGCGAGACGAGCGAGGACAACGCGGGCACCACCGGCGGCGTGATGCCGGCGACCGCGTGGAAGAAGTGCTCGGCGGGCGCGACGGCGTCGGCCAGTGGCAGACCGAGCGTCGGGACGAGCAGCTGGCCGAACAGGTCGATCGTCGCGCGCTGCGGCGGACCCGAGAACTGCTGGCGGTCCTGCTCGGCGCGGAACACGGCGCCGGCGGCGGCCAGGCGCGACTGCAGCCGCGTGTGGCGGCGGATGCAGTCGGCGACGATGTCGACGAGCTCGGCCGCGCGCCGCTTGTGGTCGGGCTCTTCGGATTCATCTCGTGCGGTGGTGATGTTCTTGAGGATCGCGTTCTCCGCGCGGAAGCGGGATTCGATGTGCCCTAGCGCCGAGTCGATCAGGTCCGGCACCTCGAGCTCCCAGTCGACGGCGCGCACGTCGCGGCGCGTGGCGTCGAGCTTGGCGCGCAGGGTCTCGCCGTACTGCACGGTGCGGTAGCGCGCCTGCTCGGCCGCGAGCTTCGCGTCGGCGAGCCGGCCGCGGTTGATCAGGTTCTCGAGCTTCACCTCGGCCGCGATCTGGGCCGACTCGACGTCGGTGTCCAGCGCTCCGACGAGCACGTTGATGGCCTCGTCGGTGGCGCGCAGGTAGACCTCGCCGTCGGGCGCGGCCAGCTCGACGAGCAGCTTGAAGTCGAACTGGCGGCGTTGGTAGCCGCCGGGGCCCATCGAGCCGTAGACGCGCCGGAAGCCGCGGTCGGTGGTGCCGACGTTGATGAGGTTGTCCAGCACCCACTTCGCGACGCGCACGTGCTCCTCGGGCGTGCGCGAAGGTGCCTGCTGCGCGATGAACGGCAGCAAGCGGTCGATGACCCGGTCGTGGCCCGCGCCGGTGTCGAAGTCCATCGCGATGGTGACCTGGTCGATCGTGTGCAGCGCGATCTCGGCCATCTGGTAGATCGTCGCGTCGGCCCAGTCGAGCTTGGCCTTGCGCGCGTCGAGGTCGTGCAGCGGCGCGGTGCACGCGAGCGCCTTCAGCCGGCGGGTCAGCCCCTCGTCGGCCAGGCCCGCGAACCCCATGTCGTCGTCTCGCACAGCAGGCCAGGCTAGTCGGCCTGCTCAGGCGCCCGCACACGCGGACGGCTAGCGTGACCCACATGCGTGAGATGAGCAGGGCCGAGTGGTGGGCGTTCGCGACCGAGGGCACGCGGACGGGGATGCTGGGGATCGTGCGCGCCAACGGTGCCCCGATCGTCACGCCGATCTGGTTTCTGCTGAACGAGGGCCCCGACGGTGACGAAATCGTGTTCACCACGGGCACGGACACGCTGAAGGGCAAGGCACTGCGGCGCGACCCGCGGCTGTCGCTGGCGGTCGACGACCAGAAGCCGCCGTATTCCTACGTGCAGTTCACCGCCGAGGCGACGCTGCACCACGACCTCGACGAGATGCTCGACTGGGCGACCCGGCTCGGCGGCCGTTACATGGGCGCGGACCAGGCCGAGGCGTACGGCAAGCGCAACGCCGTGCCGGAGGAATCGCTCGTTCGGGCGAAGATCACGAAGGTGATCGCGCGGGCGGACATCGCGGGCTGAACGAGTCCGCGCCGCGCGGCGAGCCGAATGTCGTCCTGGTGCCGGACGTGACCCGGGAGTCGGTCGCGCGCCGGTGGTCGGCTCGCACGCCCCGGTGACCTGGACTGGTTGCTGTGGTTCGACCCCGGTGTGCGCACGGCCTGATCGCCGGACGTGCCGGACGGCGCCTGCCGGACGTGGATCGGCGAGCGAGCGGGCGGTGGCGGAACCGGGCCGTCGCGGTGAGTTCGCCTGGCTGCTCGGCTGATCCCGGCGCTGGGGAGCTGCCGCGGTTGACGGACGGTGATCGAGCGGTCCGGTATTGACACCACCCCGTCCGGGATGGTGTCATTTCCGTAATAGATAGGAAAGTTTCCTAACTATCAACCTCGATCAGTCCCCGACCCCGCCCCCGGCACCTCTCCGCTCCGCCCTCCCGGCCGCACTGCCGCCGCCGGATCCCCTGTCCCGCAGGGGTTCCCCCGGCGCGGCGGCCTTCGGCGGCGCGTGCTCGTGCCGGAACCCAGGACTGCGCCAGGGGTGACCGGAGCGGCGCCGGTCACCCCTGGCGCACACCAGCGCCGTCGCCTTCCCGGCGGCGCGCACCCCGGACCGCGGCCGGGATGACCGGAGCGGCGCCGGTCGTCCCGGCCGCGCCGGCGTTTCGAGCACGTATGTCCACAGCGGACACTTCACCAGCCGAAGAGCGCCGCCATCATGCGCGCGCAGCGGTCGGTCATCGCCGCGGCGGTCTCGGCCGGGCGGTCGATCCACCAGCTGATCAGCGAGTCCACGACACCGGTCCAGATGTGGGCCAGGGCCTCCACGTCCAGCGCGTCCGACAGCCCGTGCGAGCCCAGCAGCTGGCCGGCACCGACGAGGGCGAACGCGTCGAGCCGTTCGCGGTAGTCGCCGGCCGCGGCGGCGATGTCGCCCGCCGCGGGTACCGTCGGGTCGCGCAGGAGCTTCCAAGCGTAGCGGTCGTGGTCGAAGGTCGCGAAGATCGCCGCCAGGACCGCGAGCGGCATGCGCTCCGGGTCGCCGCCGGCCGCCATGGTCTCGGCCACGCCCTCCGTCAGCCGGTCGCCCGCGCGGTGCAGGCACGCGAGGTACAGCCCGTCCTTCGAGCCGAAGTACTGGTACAGCAAGGGTTTCGTGACGCCCACGCGGCGCGCGATCTCCACCATCGACGCGCCCGCGTACCCCGCCCGGCCGAACTCTTCGGTGCCCGCCGCGAGGATCTGCGACTCGCGCTCGCCGCGCGGCACACCCTTCGTCCCGACGGCCCTTGACCCTGTCACGGGGTTGAGCCTACCGTAAGTGACCCTTGGGTAAGTTACCTCGGAGTTAGTTCCGTGGGAGGAGACGACGTGGCCGACTTCCTGGCGCACCTGCGTGACCCGGTGCTCTACGCGATCCCGGTGTTCCTGCTGTTCGTGGCCGTCGAGATCGTCGCCGTGCACGTGCTCGGCCACGATGACGACGTGGTCGGCTACAGCCCGGCCGACACCCGGACGAGCATGCTGATGGGCACTGTCGCGCTCGGCGTGAACGCGCTGTTCCGGCTCGTGATGCTCGTCGTCTTCGCCGTGTTCTTCGAGCTGGCGCCGGTGAAGTTCGACCCGCGCGACTGGTGGACGTGGGTGCTCATGCTGCTGGGCCAGGAGCTCGTGTTCTACGCCTACCACCGCGCGAGCCACCGCGTGCGGCTGCTGTGGGCCGGGCACCAGGTGCACCACTCCAGCGAGCACTACAACTTCTCGACGGCGCTGCGGCAGAAGTGGACCCCGTACTTCCAGCTGCCGTTCTGGTCCGTGCTCGCGCTGTGCGGGATCCCGCCGTGGATGATCCTCACCGGCCTGTCGATCGACCTCGTGTACCAGTTCTTCGTGCACACGGAGAAGGTGCGGAAGCTGCCGCGCTGGTTCGAGTACGTCTTCAACACCCCCTCGCACCACCGCGTCCACCACGGCAGCGACGCCGAGTACCTCGACGCGAACTACGGCGGCATCCTGATCGTCTGGGACCGGCTGTTCCGCAGCTTCGTCCCCGAGGGCAAGCGGCCGACCTACGGGCTGACCACCAACATCGGGACCTACAACCTGCTGAAGGTCGGTTTCCACGAGTACGGCTCGATCCTGCGGGACCTTCGTGGCGCCGCTTCGTGGCGGGACCGGGTGGGGTATGTGTTCGGCCCGCCGGGCTGGTCACCCGAGCAACTTCGCGACGAGCCGCGCAAGCCCCAGGGCACCCGCCGCGTCGTCGGCCCGGCGGGCAATGACGAACAGCGGACCGGTCCGGTCCAGGGCCACGCCGTCGCTGGTCAGTAGGTGATCGGCGACGAGCATCGCCAACCGGCCGTTGCCGTCGGCAAACGGGTGGAAGAAGCACACGTCGAGGTACGCCCGCGCGACCCGGCCCGGCAGCGGAGTGTGGTCGTGGGCTTCGGCGAGACGGGCTTCGAACTCCGCGGGCGTGGTGGGCCCGTAGCGTTCCCGGCCGCCCTTGGCGAACGCCGCCGTGGTGCGGAACGCGGTCGGCTCGCCGAGCACGATTTCCTGCCAGGCAGCCAGAATCTCGACGGTGAGGCGCCGGCCGACGTCCGCCCGCGACCTCGCGAGCGCGGCTGCCAACCGCTCGGCGCGCTCCTCGCTCCGGCGACGAACGGTGGTGCCGACGAACTCGGCCACGCCGTCCCGGCCGCCGGTTTTCGGTGACACGTCGGGAACCTCGGCCCACGGGACGCTCGCGCGGACCGTGAGCCAGGCCCGCAGATCGTCACGCACCGGGCTCGGCCGCGGCGATCCGCCGCGCGAGCGCGGCGACCTCGCTTTCGGCCGGCGCGCACCAGCTCTCGAACCGGCCGCCGAGGGCTTGCTCGACGAGCTGCGGGTCGGCGATCCCCTGGTCGGCCAGGAACCAGTCCAGGACCTGCGCGCAGTGCCGGTACCACGCGTCGCCGGCTTCGGTGCGGTCCACGACTTCCTCCACGAGCGCGGACACCGCCCGTTCCCACGCGGCGAGCCGCTCTCCGGCGGGACCGGCCGGCAGCGCGTGCGTGGCGAACAGGTCGACGAGCCGTTCGAGCCAGTCGCGCCATTCCCTCAGCGCGAGTGAGGGCGCGGGTGGCCGTCTCGGCCGGGGTGGTCACGGAATCCGTGACACAGCACCAAGAAGCCACCGGGCCGCCGCCGAAGTCGCTTTCGCCGCGGCCCCAGGCCCAGCCGCGCGTCCACGGGCCGATGCGGCGGTCGAGCGCGGCCAGGACGCCTTCGGTCCAGTCGTCGTCCCAGGGGACGGCGGCGATGACCGCGGCGGCCGCGGCGGCGTCGAAGGGGTGCGCTCGGGGGTCCACCTCGGCCCAGGTGAGGCCGGCGGGGAAGTAGTCGTACAGCGACATGAGGAGTCGAGCATCGCGCACGGTCGTGGTGTGCCGCAACCGAATTACGCAGGTCAAATCGGTTGCGCCGCATGGTGTTCTGGAAGGGTGACCGAACCGAACCGCCCGCATCGCTGGGATCTCGTGCGCCCGGACCAGCTCGGGAGTCTGCCCACCGGGGCGCCCGTGTTGTGGTTCCTGGACGAGCTCACGGCGTGTGCGGCGAAGGTGCTGGCGCGCAGTGAGGACGGGGACCTCTTCTTCGTCGGGCGGTCGGCCGACAGCGTGTACGACCTGTTGAGCGGGGCGCTCACCGACCGCAGCCGGCTGCGGTTGCTGCCGTTGTCATTGCGCATGGTCGGTGGCACGGACCCGCTCGCGGGTGCGGAAGCGGCGCAGCTGCGGGCGAACCTCACCGACGCCGGGCTCTCCCCCGCCGCGCTCGCGGGTGGCGGGGCGCCGGTGGTGTTCACCGACCTGGTGCACTCGGGCAGCACGTTCCGGACGCTCGTGCACCTGCTGCGAACCTGGGCCGCGGATGAAGACGTCGCGTGGGTGGAAGTTCGGCGCAGGATGCGGTTCCTCGGCATCACGTGGCGTTACGACACGAGCCCCAAGACCTGGCGCTGGCACCAGCACGCGGACTGGACCGCCGAGCTGCCCGCGAGCGCCGTCCGCAACGTCTCCCTCGACGGCGACGTCTGGGCGTACTTCGGCAATACGCAACCGAAGCTCACGCGGTCGTTCTCGCGCGAGAAATGGGGCGCCGAGGACGCCCGCGCGCCCCGCCACGACGACAAGACCCGCGAGGCCCTCGCCGAAGCGCTGGCCGTCGTCGCGGCCGGTCGCACACCCGAAGTGCGCGACCGGCTGGTGCACGGCATCGTGAAGGAACCGGCGATCGCGCGGCCGTGGCTGCGCGCGCTCGTCACCGAGCTGAAACTGCCGGCCCCGAGAAGGCCTTAAGCCTCCTCGTCCTCCAGCATCTCCGGCGTCACCGCGGACTCCGTGTCCGGGATGTTCAGGTCCTTCGCCCGCTTGTCCGCCATCGCGAGCAGACGCCGGATGCGGCCGGCGACCGCGTCCTTCGTCATCTGCGGGTCGGACAGCTGGCCGAGCTCCTCCAGCGACGCCTGCCGGTTGGACAGCCGCAGCTTGCCGGCCGCCAGCAGGTGATCGGGCGCGGTGTCGCCGAGGATGTCGAGGGCCCGTTCGACCCGGGCGGCCGCCGCGACGGCCGCGCGGGCCGAGCGGCGGAGGTTGGCGTCGTCGAAGTTGGCGAGGCGGTTGGCGGTCGCGCGGACCTCGCGGCGCATCCGCCGTTCCTCCCACTGCAGCACGCTCGCGTGAGCGCCGAGGCGCGTCAGCAGCGCGCCGATGGCGTCGCCGTCGCGCACCACGACCCGGTCGGCGCCGCGGACCTCACGCGACTTCGCCTGGATGCCCATGCGCCGGGCCGCGCCGACGAGAGCCAGCGCCGCTTCCGGGCCCGGGCACGTGACTTCCAGCGACGACGAGCGGCCGGGTTCCGTCAGCGAACCGTGGGCCAGGAACGCACCGCGCCAGGCGGCTTCCGCGTCGGCGACGCCGCCGGACACCACGGCCGCGGGCAGGCCGCGCACCGGCCGCCCGCGCTGGTCGATCAGCCCGGTCTGGCGGGCGAGGCCTTCGCCGTCCTTCACCACGCGCACGACGTACCGCGTGCCCTTGCGCAGGCCGCCGCTGGCGGTGATCACGTGCACGTCGGACTGGTGGCCGTAGAGCTCGTGGATCTCCTTGCGCAGCCGCCGGGCCACGGAACCCGTGTCGAGCTCGGCCTCCACCACCACGCGACCGGCCACGATGTGCAGCCCGCCGGCGAAGCGAAGCAGTGACGCGACCTCCGCCCGGCGTGGCCCGATCTTCGTGATCTCGAGCCTGCTCAGTTCGTCCTTCACCGCGGCGGTCATCGCCATGTACTGCCCCTCCTGCCTTCCGCTGCGCGCCCGCCGTCAGCCACGGTGCCCGCTGTGTCCCCCATCGAGGCCGAGAGCCTCTCGCATGCACCGGGCGAGCGCATCAGGATCATGCCGTCCCTCCACGACCGGGTCGGCCACCGCCCCCAAATGGGCGCGGCCACCCAGCCGCTGCGCCGCCCGGCGCAGACTTGCCGGGTCCGGCACGGAATCGCGGTCCGCGATCACGGCGTCGACCCGCAGCGCGGGGGCGTGCTCGAAGAGTACGTCCAGATGCCGCTCCGGGGAGAACCCGGCAGTTTCCCCCGGCTGGGGGACAAGGTTGAGGACCACCACCTTGGTGGCCTTCGTGCGCACGAGCGCGTCGTACAGATCCGGCACGAGCACGTGCGGCAGCACGCTGGTGAACCACGAGCCCGGCCCCAGGAACACCACGTCGGCGCCGAGCACGGCCTCGATGGCCTCCGGACAGCCCTGCGGCGGCCGCGCCTGACGTCCGACCGGGTGCAGGCTGATGCGGTGCACCTGGCCCGGGGTGCTCGCCACGGCGACCTGGCCGCGGATCCGGCGGACGGCGCCCGGGTCCTCGCTGTCGAGGCCGCTCACCTCGGCCTCGATCTCCAGCGGCTCCGGGGACATCGGCAGCACCCGTCCGGAAATCCCCGTCAGGCGGCTCGCCTCGTCGAGCGCCGCCACGGGATCACCGAGCACCTCGAACAGGCCGGCCAGCAGCAGGTTGCCCACCGCGTGGCCGGCCAGCGCGCCGTCGCCCCCGAAGCGGTGCTGGAAGACCTCGGCCCAGAGCGTGCCGCCGTCTTCGGCCGCGAACGCCGCGAAGGCCTGTCGCAGGTCGCCCGGAGGCAGGAGACCCAGCTCGCGCCGCAGCCGCCCGGACGAGCCACCGTCGTCGGCGACGGTGACCACCGCCGTGACCTCCCGGGTGACCCGCCGCAACGCGGTGAGCGTCGCGTGCAGGCCGTGTCCACCGCCGAGCGCGACCGCGCGCACGTCACTCACGGCCAAGGTCGCGGTGCACCACCTTCACGGCCATTCCGTCCTCCTTGGACAGTCGGTGCGCGAGCTCTTCCGAGATCGCGACGCTGCGGTGCTTCCCGCCCGTGCAGCCGACGGCGAGGGTGAGGTACCGCTTGCCCTCGCGCTTGTAGCCGGCGCCGATGAGCCGCAGCAGCTGGTGGTAGCGGTCGAGGAATTCCTCCGCGCCTTCCTGCGACAGCACGTAGTTGCGGACCTCGCCGTCGAGCCCGGTGTGCTCGCGCAGCTCCGGGATCCAGAACGGGTTCGGCAGGAACCGCACGTCCATCACCAGGTCGGAGTCCATCGGCAGGCCGTACTTGTAGCCGAACGACAGCACGGTCACCCGCGTCTGCGTGCTCGCCTCGGAGCCGAAGGCGTCCTCGATCTTCGCCCGCAGGTCGTGCACCGACAGCGCCGACGTGTCGAGCACCAGGTCGGCTTCCTCGCGCAGCGGCGCGAGCAGCTTGCGCTCGGCGGTGATGCCGTCGGCGAGCCGCCCGTCGCCCTGCATCGGGTGGCCACGGCGGACGGCCTCGAAGCGGCGCACCAGCACCGCGTCGGTGGCCTCCAGGAACAGCACGCGCGGCTTGTACCCGCGCGCGTCGAGGTCCTTGATCACCGAGGCCAGGTCGTCGGTGAACGCGCGCGAACGCACGTCCATCACCACGGCCACCTTGGTGATCGCGCCGCGCGCCTGCGCGCCGAGTTCGACCATGGTGGCGATGAGCTCCGGCGGCAGGTTGTCCACGACGAACCAGCCCAGGTCCTCCAGGCACTTCGCCGCGGTGGAGCGGCCCGCTCCCGAGAGGCCGCTGACGACGGCGACCTCCATCCCGGTTCCCCGGTTGTCCTCTTGCGCACTCACGATGGTTCCTTCCCCGATCACGACCCCTTGTCCCCTCCCGAGCCGGCACCGGTCTCCCCGGCCAGCGCCGCCACCACGGCCTCCGCGGTGCGCCTGCCGAAGCCGGGCACCGCCTCGATCTCCTCGACCCTGGCTTGCTTGAGCTTCTTCACCGAGCCGAAGTGCTTGATCAGCGCGGTGCGCCGAGCCTGCCCCAGCCCGGGCACACTGTCCAATTCGGACGCCGACAGCCGCTTGGACCGCTTCTCGCGGTGGTAGCGGATGGCGAAGCGGTGGGCCTCGTCGCGCAGGCGCTGCAACAGGTACAGCGCTTCGGACGTGCGCGGCAGGATCACCGGGTCGGGGTCGGCGGGCAGCCAGACCTCCTCCAGCCGCTTCGCGAGCCCCACCACCGCGATGTCGGTGATCCCCAGCTCCGCCAGCACGTCGGCCGCCGCCGTGGCCTGCGGGCCGGCGCCGTCGACCACGAGCAGGTTGGGCGGGTAGGCGAACTTGCGCGGCCGGCCCGTCTCCGGGTCGATGCCCGGGCGGGCGGGTTCGATCGCCTCGCCGTTCGGTTCGCCGCCATCGCCGTCACCGCTGCCGGTTTCGGCCGGGCCGTCCTCGGCGGTTTCCTTGAGGTAGCGGTGGAACCGGCGGCGCACGACCTCCGCGATCGACGCGACGTCGCCCTCTTCCGCCGCCTCGCGCAAGGCGAACCGGCGGTACTCGGACTTGCGCGCGAGCCCGTCTTCGAAGACCACGAGCGACGCGACCACGTCGCTGCCCTGGATGTGGCTGATGTCGATGCACTCGATGCGCAGCGGCGCGCTGTCGAGCGCGAGGAAGTCCTGCAGTTCCTGCAACGCCGCCGACCGCGCGGTGAGGTCGCCGGCGCGGCGCAGCTTGTGCTGGGTGAACGCTTCGGCCGCGTTGCGCTCCACCGTCTCGGCGAGCGCCTTCTTGTCGCCGCGCTGGGCCACGCGCACCCGCACCCGCGAGCCGCGCATGCCCGAGAGCCACTCCCCCAGCGCTTCCGCGTCGGCGGGCAGCTCGGGCACGAGCACCTCGCGCGGCACGACCGGGCCGCTGTCGACGCCGTCGCGCGCCGCGCGGTCGGACTCCTCGCCGTAGAACTGCGTGATGAACTGGTCGACGAGGTCCGGCACGGCCATTTCCTCGGCCTTGTCGATGACCCAGCCGCGCTGCCCGCGCACGCGTCCCCCGCGCACGTGGAAGACCTGCACGGCGGCTTCCAGCTCGTCGTGGGCGAAGGCGACGACGTCGGCGTCGGTCCCGTCGCCGAACACCACCGCCTGCTTCTCCATCGCGCGGCGAAGCGCGCCCAGGTCGTCTCGCAGCCGCGCCGCGCGTTCGAACTCCAGCTCCTCCGACGCCGCGGACATCTCCTGTTCGAGGCGCCGGATCATCGCGTCGGTGCGGCCGGCGAGGAAGTCGCAGAAGTCCTCGACGATCCCGCGGTGCTCGTCGGCGCTGACCCGCCCGACGCACGGCGCCGAGCACTTGTCGATGTAGCCGAGCAGGCACGGCCGCCCGATCTGGCCGTGGCGGCGGAACACTCCGGCGGAGCACGTGCGCGCCGGGAAGACGCGCAGCAGCAGGTCGAGCGTCTCGCGGATCGCCCACGCGTGGGAGTACGGCCCGAAGTAGCGCACGCCCTTCTTGCGCGCCCCGCGGTAGACGTGCAGGCGCGGGAACTCCTCGTTCAACGTCACCGCGAGCACGGGGTAGCTCTTGTCGTCGCGGTAGCGGACGTTGAACCGCGGGTCGAACTCCTTGATCCAGTTGTACTCGAGCTGCAGCGCCTCGACCTCGGTGGTGACCACGGTCCACTCGACGCTCGCGGCCGTGGTGACCATCTGGCGCGTGCGCGGGTGCAGGCCCATGAGGTCGGCGAAGTAGGAGTTCAGCCTGCTGCGCAGGCTCTTGGCCTTGCCGACGTAGATGACCCGCTTGGCGGCGTCGCGGAACTTGTACACGCCAGGGGCGTCCGGGATGCTCCCCGGCGAGGGACGGTAGGTGGTCGGGTCAGCCACGTCCCAAGCCTATGGCGCGGCCCCGACAAGTTTGCGAGGCCCCGGTGCACAGGGGACGTCGAGTGCCCGGCCGGTGCCCCGAACCCGACGGAAGTCGGGTGATCCGGGCAGAAGCGACGTTCGTCGGTTCCCGGCCGGGTGACGCGCTGATTACCGTCCGTTCCAGCCGAAACCCGGCTCTTCCGGTCCCCACCGAGAGGAACATCCCGTGAGCAGAACCCGAATCGCCGGCGCCGTCACCGCCGTCGCGGTCGCGTGCACCCTGGCCGGCGGTACCGCCGCCACCGCGCAGACGAACATCGTGGGCGGCAGCACCGCGCCCGCGGTCAGCTGGGGCGCCCAGGTCTACGTCAACACCCCGGGCCGCGACTTCCAGGGCTTCAACTGCTCGGGCACGGTCGTCGCGTCGCGCTGGGTGATGACGGCCGTGCACTGCCTCGACGAAGACGGCAGCGGCATGTACGTGCGCGTGGGCACCAACACGCTCTTCGGCGGCACCAAGATCGCCGTCGACCGCGAGGAGGAGTCACCCAACGGCGACATCGCCCTCCTGCACCTCGCCCAGGCCACCTCCGCCACGCCGATCACCCTCGGCAGCGCCGACCCGGCCACCGGCAGCACCAACCAGCTCTACGGCTGGGGCCGCACGACCCCGACCGGCCCGCCGGCGTCCGCGCTCAAGGTGACGAACGTGCAGGTCACCGGCCGCTCCACCGACGCGTTCGGCGGCCGCGCGATCCAGAGCGTCGGGATCAACGGCTCGGCCTGGAAGGGCGACTCGGGCGGGCCCGAGGTCTCCAACGGCGTGCAGGTCGGCGTCGCGTCGACCGTGCAGAACCAGAGCGGCACGAACACCCGCGGCACCAACAACTACGCGAGCGTCGCCACCAGCCGCTCGTGGATCCGCAGCACCGCGGGCGTCTGATCCGCGCCGGCCCCACCGAGCCGGGGGTGCGTGGCCGGGTGCCCCGGGCCACGCACCCCTATCCTGGCGGTCGTGAGGATCGCGACCTGGAACGTCAACTCGATCGTGCCGCGGCTGCCGCGCGTGCTCGACTGGCTCGAGCACTCGGCACCCGACGTGCTGTGCCTGCAGGAGCTGAAGAACACCACCGAAGCGTTCCCGGCCGACGAGGTGAAGGCGCTCGGCTACGACGTCGCCGCCTACGGCCTCGGCCGGTGGAACGGGGTCGCGATCGTCTCGCGGGTGGGTCTCGACGACGTGGTCCGCGGCCTCACGGGTGAACCGCAGTTCGAGGGCGCCACGGATGCGCGCGCCGTCGGCGCCACCTGCGGCGGTGTGCGGGTGTGGTCGGTGTACGTGCCCAACGGCCGGGAGCCCGACAACCCGCACTACGCGTACAAACTCGAATGGCTCGAAGCGTTGCGGACGACCGCCGCGGCCGAGCTGGCAGGGCTTTCCGGGACACCGTTCGCCGTGCTCGGTGACTTCAACGTCGCCCCCACCGACGCCGACGTGTGGGACCGCTCGCTGTTCGACGGCTCCACCCACGTCACCGAACCCGAGCGCGCGGCGCTGGCCCGCCTGCGCGGCCTCGGGCTGGCCGACGTGTTCCCGCGCCCGCTGAAGTACGACCACCCGTTCACGTACTGGGACTACCGCGCCGGGAACTTCCCCAACAACCGCGGCATGCGCATCGACCTCGTGTACGGCAACGAGCCGTTCGCCAAGGCCGTGCGCGATTCCTATGTGGACCGTGAGGCCCGCAAGGGCAAGGGCCCATCGGACCACGCGCCGATCGTCGTCGACCTGGAGCTGTGACGCACCAACGAGAAAGCCGCCCGGACCACGGTCGTCCGGGCGGCTTTCTCGTTTTGAAGATCAGGAAGCCGTGGCTGCCTTGTGCAGCTTGCGCAGCGCGCGCACCGCGGCGACCGCGCGGTCGCGGTCCACGGCCTGCACGGCCATCACGGAGAAGTACTCGTCCTCGGGCAGCTCCAGCCGGGCCCACGAAGCGCCGTCGGGAAAGCTGACCGACAGCACGTCGCTCCACAGGAACCGGCGGGTCGTGATCACGTTGCGGACCTCGATGCCGGTCGCGTCCGCGCGCACACGGGCGTTGGCGAACAGCATCGTGCCGAGCGCGAGCAGCACGCCGATGCCGATCATCGCGACCTGGTCCGACTTCTCGAACACGACACCGGTGTGGGAGTTGCGCAGCAGGATCGCCACGACGATGAACACGGCGAGCAGCAGCACGGCCAGCACGCTGCACATCACCAGAGCCCGCCGGGGGCGGATCACCAGGGTGGTCTCCTGCTGCTCGCTCACGGCCGGGCTCACACGAATCCCCGCTCGGTCCACGGCTGACGCAGGCCGCGCAGCACGTGGGCGGTGTCGAGCGCCGCGACCGTGGCCTCGTAGCCCTTGTCTTCCTTCGAACCCGGCAGGCCGGAACGATCGAGCGCCTGCTGCTCGTCGTTGACCGTCAGCACGCCGTTGCCGACGGGCGTGCTCTCGTCGAGCGCCACGCGCGTGAGGCCGGCCGTGACCGAGTCGCACACGTAGTCGAAGTGCGGGGTCTCGCCGCGGATGACCACGCCGAGCGCCACGACCGCGTCGTGGTGGCGGGCCAGGGCCTGCGCGACCACCGGCAGCTCGACGGCGCCGGCGACGTGCACGACGGTCGGCTCCTCTTCGAGCTCGGCCGCCTTCGCGGCGGCCAGGGCCCGCTCCAGGAGCGTGTCGGTGATGTTCGCGTTCCACCGCGTCGCCACGATGCCGAGCTTCAGCGCCTTGCAGTCACTCAGGTCGAGCTCGAACTCGGGCCGTCCCTCACCGCTCATCGGGTGCTGTCCCCTTCTCCGCCTGGTCGGCGGCACCCACCTGTTCGTAGTGCTCCAGCTGCGCGAGGTCGTGGCCCATGCGGTCGCGCTTGGTGCGCAGGTACCGCAGGTTCTCGGGATTGGGCGAGATGGGCAGCGGCACGCGGCCGGTGACCCGCAGGCCGTACCCCTCGAGACCGACACGCTTGGCCGGGTTGTTCGTGAGCAGCCGCATCGACCGCACGCCGAGGTCGCACAGGATCTGCGCGCCTGTGCCGTAGTCGCGGGCGTCGGCCGGGACGCCGAGCGCGAGGTTGGCGTCGACGGTGTCCGCGCCGGCGTCCTGCAGCTGGTAGGCCTGCAGCTTGTGCAGCAGCCCGATGCCGCGGCCCTCGTGGCCGCGGATGTAGAGGACGACACCGCGGCCCTCGTCGGCCACGGCCTGCAGCGCGGCTTCGAGCTGGGGGCCGCAGTCGCAGCGCAGGGAGCCGAAGACGTCGCCGGTCAGGCACTCCGAGTGCACCCGCACCAGGATGTCCTCACCGTCGCCGATCTCGCCGTAGACGAACGCGATGTGCTCGATCCCGTCCAGCAGACTGTCGTACCCCACCGCGCGGAACGTGCCCGCCGCCAGCGGGATCCGGGCCTCGGCGACCCGCTCCACCTGCTTCTCGGTACGGCGACGGTACGCGATCAGGTCAGCGATCGTGATCACCCGCAGGTCGTGATCGGCCGCGAACACCTCCAGCTCGTCACGCCGCGCCATGTCGCCCTCGTCCTTCTGCGACACGATCTCACACAGCACACCAGCCGGGTTCAACCCGGCCATGCGGGCCAGGTCCACCGCGGCCTCGGTGTGCCCGGGACGCCGCAGCACACCACCCTCCTTCGCCCGCAGCGGCACCACGTGCCCCGGGCGGCGGAAGTCCTTGGCCGAGGCGGCCGGATCGGCCAGCAACCGCATCGTGTGCGCCCGGTCCGCCGCCGAGATCCCGGTGGTGATCCCCTCCGCCGCGTCGACCGTGACGCTGTACGCAGTCCCCCGCACGTCCTGGTTCGTGTGATACATCGGCGGCAGATCCAGCCGATCAGCCTCAGCCTCGGTCAACGCGACACACACATACCCCGAGGTGTAGCGGACCATGAACGCCAGCAGCTCGGGCGTCGCCTTCTCGGCCGCGAAAATGAGGTCACCCTCGTTCTCCCGGTCCTCGTCATCGACGACCACCACAGCCTTGCCCGCCGCGATGTCCGCGACCGCCGCCTCGATGGCGTCCGCGTCGAACACCGTGCCGGTACCGCAGGGCGTCCAGCCCGTCCGCGGCTCGGCCGCCTTAGTCTCGCTCACGGCTGCTCCTTCGTACCGTCCGACCGAACGTCACACATTGTGCGCGCTCGCGGCCAGATGTGGGGTCGCCAGCTTCTCGACGTACTTCGCGACCACGTCCACTTCGAGGTTCACGAGATCGCCCGCTTCGCGGCGGCCGAGCGTCGTGGCCTCGAGCGTGGTGGGGATCAACGCGACGGAGAACTGCTCGTCGGTGATCGACGCCACGGTCAGCGAAACGCCGTCGACGGCGATCGAGCCCTTCTCGACGACGTACTTCGCCAGGCCCGTGGGCAGGGCGAACGTGGTCACACCCGTGTCGTCGCGGGACAGGAAGACACCCGTGCCGTCGACGTGGCCCTGCATGATGTGCCCGCCGAGCCGGCCGCCCGCGGGGGTGGCGCGCTCGAGGTTCACGGCGTCGCCCACGGCCACCTTGGCGAGGCTGGAGCGCGCGAGTGTCTCGTTCACCACATCGACGGTGAACCCACCATCCGAGACGTCCACGACCGTCAGGCACACCCCGCTGACGGCGATCGAGTCGCCGTGGTTCGCGTCGGACGTGACCAGGGGGCCACGCACCGTGAGCCGCGCCATGTTCGTGCCCTGCTCGACCGCGGTGACTTCGCCGATTTCCTCGACAATCCCGGTGAACACTGCTGCTGCCTCCTCGCCGCCGTCACCGTCCGAACCCGGTGATCCCTCCATCCAACACCCGCCCGTACCCCGATGTTTCCCGGGGCGCGGGGTCAGTTCGCGCGGTGGCGCGCGGCCTGTTCACGCAGGGCCGCGACCGCCCGGCCGGGGTCGTCCGCACCGTAGACGGCGGACCCGGCGACGAAGCAGTCGACACCGGCTTCGGCGGCCTGCTCGATGGTCTCGGCGTTGATCCCGCCGTCGATCTCCACCAGGAGCTTGAGGTGGCCGGTGTCGACCAGCCGGCGCGCGGTGCGCACCTTCTCCAGCACGTCGGGCATGAACGACTGGCCCCCGAACCCGGGCTCGACGGACATCACGAGCAGCGTGTCGTAGTGCTTGAGGGTCTCGACGTAGGGCTCGAGCGGGGTGCCGGGCTTCACCGACAGGCCCGCCTTCGCCCCGGCGGCGCGCAGGTTCTTCGCGAGCTTCACCGGGTCGTTCGCGGCTTCCACGTGGACGGTGACGTTGTAGGCGCCGGCCTCGGCGTAGCCGATCGCCCAGCGGTCCGGGTCGTCGATCATCAGGTGGCAGTCGAGCGGCACGTCGGTGGACTTCAGCAGCGCCTCGACCACGGGCAGGCCGAGCGTCAGGTTGGGCACGAAGTGCGCGTCCATCACGTCCACGTGGACCCAGTCGGCGCGGGTCTCCCCCGGGTGCGCGATCGCCGCGATCTCCTCGCCGAGCCGGGCGAAGTCCGCGGACAGGATGCTGGGTGCGATGAGGGGTCGATCGGCCACGCCCCGAGTCTAGGTCGGGCCGGTTAACCGTCGTGAACCGGCTGCGGCCGTCCGCTGTTCGCCTTTCGGACACACCGTGATCATCGGGATGACTCGTGCGGAACACATGCACACGGACTAATGGGGCGACCCGGAAGTTCCGGATTAATCCCCATCGGAGGAGAAACTGCATGAGAACGCTCTTCGCCGGCCGCCGCAAGTGGCTGACCGCGGGCGCGCTCGGCGCCGCGCTGATCGCCGCGGCCCCGGTCGCCTTGGCGACTTCGGACACCGCGACGTCGCGCACCGCCTCCGCGGGTGACCGCACGCAGGACGTCCGCAACGCGATCCAGGGCGGCACCGCGCGCAACGTGATCCTGTTCATCGGCGACGGCATGGGCCAGTCGGAGATCACGGCGGCACGCAACTACGAGCGCGGCGCGGCCGGGCGGCTCGCGATGGACGAGCTGCCGCTGACCGGCGACTACACCACGTACGCCGTGGAGCAGAACAACCCCGGCAAGCCGAACTACGTGACCGACTCGGCCGCGTCCGGCACCGGCTGGGCCACCGGCACCAAGACCTACAACGGCGCGATCTCGGTCGACGCGTACGGCAACGCCGTGCCGACCATCCTCGAGCTGGCCAAGCGCGGCGGCCTGCGCACCGGTGACGTCACGACCTCCGAGGTCCAGGACGCGACCCCGGCCGTGCTCGGCTCCCACGTCGTCAGCCGCGACTGCAAGGGCCCGGTCGAGACGACCGCCAAGTGCGCGCAGAACGCCAAGGAGAACGGCGGCGCCGGCTCGATCTCCGAGCAGCTGGTGCAGACCCGCCCCGACGTGCTGCTGGGCGGCGGCGCGGCGTTCTTCGCCCAGAAGGTGACGGCCGGCAAGTTCAAGGGCAAGACCGTGCTGGACCAGGCGAAGGCCGCCGGTTACAACGTCGTCAACACCGCCGCCGACCTGGCGAAGGCGAAGAACGGCAAGCCGGTCCTCGGCCTGTTCGCCGCGAACAACATGCCGGTGAACTGGACCGGCCCGGCCGCGGTCCACGGCGGCACCCAGCCGGCCCGCTGCACGCCGAACCCGGCGCTGCCGAAGACCCAGCCGAAGCTCGCCGACCAGACCCGCAAGGCGATCGAGCTGCTCGACGACCGTCACAGCGACAAGGGCTTCTTCCTCCAGGTCGAGGGCGCCAGCATCGACAAGCAGGACCACGCCGCCGACCCGTGCGGCCAGATCGGCGAGACGGTCGACTTCGACTCCGCGATCGCCGCGGGCCTCGCCTATGCCCGCAGCCACCGCGACACCCTCGTGCTCGTGACGGCCGACCACGGCCACAGCAGCCAGATCGTGGAGCCCACCGCCACCCCGGGCCTCACCGCGACGCTGGTCACCAACGAGGGCTCGAACATGACGATCGCCTACGGCACCGCGGAGCCGGGCGGCTCGCAGTCGCACACCGGCACCCAGGTCCGCATCGCGGGCTACGGGCCGCAGGCCGCGAACGTTGTCGGGCTGACCAACCAGACCGACCTGTTCTCGACGCTCAAGCGCGCTCTGCACCTGCGCTGACGTTCGGCTGACGGGTGTGTCCTCGGGTTCCGGGGGCACACCCGTTTCTCATGTGCCGGGCAGCAGGTCCAGGACTTCCGACCAGGGCCGCCGGGGATCCAGGCGATGCAGCCGCACGCCCGCCGACTTCAGCGTGTCCAGGTGACGCTGCCAGGCCGGGTGGTGCACCCGGGTGTCCTGGATCTGGTACGCCGCCACGATCGTGATCCCGGGTGCGCCGAGGACGTCGCCGAGCAGGGTCAGCGCCTGGTTGTCGGCGATGCCCAGGGCGAGCTTGGCCAGGGAGTTGGCCGACGCGGGGGCGAAGAGGAACACCGCCGGATCCGGGTGCGGGCGCGGCTCGCCGGGCAGGCGCGAGACGCTGCGCACCGGCAGGTCTGTGGTGGCGGCCAGCTCGGTCAGCCCGCCCGTCGCCTCCAGCCAGCGGTGGGCGACGGGGGTCAGCGTGACCGCGAGGCGCCAGCCCCGCGCGGCGGCGGGACGGGCGAGCTCGGCGGTGAACCGGGTGTCCAGCCCACCGCACGAGCTCGCGACCAGGCCGAGGTCCCTCACGGTTTGCGCAGCGTGGCGCAGAACATCGCGTCGGTGCCGTGGCGATGCGGCCACAGCTGCACGTACGGGCCGTCGCCGAGCTGCGGCACGCCCGGGAAGAACTCGCGCGCGTCGAGGACTTCGGCCTTGGTGCGGCGGGCGATCTCGCCCACCACGCCCTCGGTCTCGGCCAGGTGCGGCGAGCACACGACGTAGGTGACCACACCGCCCGGCCGGACCAGGTCCAGCGCGGCGGTGAGCAGCTCGCCCTGCAGCTTCGTCAGGTCGGAGACGTCGCTGGGCTTGCGGCGCCAGCGCGCTTCCGGGCGCCGCCGCAGGGCGCCGAGGCCGCTGCACGGCGCGTCGACGAGCACGCGGTCGTAGCCCGGTTCGAGGCCGGACTCGCGGCCGTCGGCGACGCGCACGGTCACGGGCAGGCCGCGGGTGGCGTTCTCCACGAGCTTGGCGCGGTGCGGGGCCTTCTCGACGGCGTCGACGGTCGCACCGCTGATCGCCGCGAGGGCGCCGAGCAGCGCGGCCTTGCCGCCGGGGCCGGCGCACAGGTCGAGCCAGCGTTCGTCGGAACCCTCGAGCGGCACCTTCGTGGCGGCGATCGCGCACAGCTGGCTGCCCTCGTCCTGCACGGCGGCGAGGCGTTCGCGCACGGGCTCGGCGTCGGCCGGGTCACCGGCGCCGGCGGGCAGGCGCACGCCGTACGGCGAGTACGGGGCGACGTCGCCGCCCGTGATCGCGGCCAGCTCGTCGGCGCTGATCTCGCCGGGCCGCGCGACCAGGTGCACCTCGGGGCGGGCGTCGTCGGCTTCCAGCGCCGCCTTCAGCTCCGCGCCCTTGTCGCCCAGCGCTTCCGCGAAGGAACGCGCCACCCAGCGCGGGTGCGCCGTGCGCATCGCGTACGAGCCGATCGGGTCGGTCGCCTCGTCGGGGGCCAGCTCGTCGAGCCAGGTCTGTTCGTCCTTTGCCGACACCGAACGCAGGATCGCGTTGGCGAACCCCGTTGCCCACGAACCGGCTTCGGCGCGCACGAGGTCCACAGTGGACCCGACGGCCGCGTGCTCCGGGATGCGCGTGCGCAGCAGCTGGTAGACGCCGAGGCGCAGCGCGTCGAGCACCACCGGGTCCGTCTTCTCGATCGGCCGCTCCGCGCAGGCGCCGATCACGGCGTCGAGCAGGCCCTGGGCGCGCGAAGCGCCGTAGGTGAGCTCCGTGGCCAGCGCTGCGTCGCGACCGGTGATGCGACGTTCGCGAAGCAGTTGCGGCAGCACGAGGTTCGCGTACGCGTCCTTCTCGCGCACCGCGCGCAGCACGTCGAACGCGACCTGGCGGGCCGGGTCGACCTCCGGCGGACGGCGCGGTCCCTCTTTGCGCGGAGCCGGCCGGCCCCGCTGCGGCCTGGACGGCCGCCGTTCCCCACGCTCGTTCACCGCAGGCGCTCTCCCTCTTCGATCCGTGTACCGCGCGCCCAGTCGGTGGCCGCCATCCGTTTCTTGCCCGATGCCTGGACCTCGCCCAGCCGCACCGGTTTCGTCGCCGTGCCCACGAGCACCCGCTTGCGCTCGACCACGAGCTCGCCCGGCGGCGGGCCCGGTTCGTCGACCACCGTGACGGGCCCGAGCTTGAAGCGCTCGCCGCGGAACTCCGCCCACGCGCCCGGCTCCGGCGTCACCGCGCGGATCTGGCGGTCGACGGCCGCAGCCGGGTCCGCGAACGATACGCGAGCGTCTTCGACCGTCACCTTCGGCGCGTAGGTCATGCCTTCGGCGGACTGCTCGACGGCCCGCAGCGTGCCGTCCTCGATGCCGTCCATGGTGGACAGCAGCAGGTGCGCACCCGACTCGGCAAGCCGGCCCAGCAGCGCGCCCGAGGTGTCGGCCGGGCCGATCTTCTCGGTGACGACACCGAAGACCGGCCCCGCATCGAGCTCCTTGACGATGCGGAACGTGGTGGCGCCGGTGATCTCGTCGCCGGCGCGGATCGCCGCCTGCACCGGCGCGGCGCCGCGCCACGCGGGCAGCAGCGAGAAGTGCAGGTTCACCCAGCCGTGGACCGGGATGTCGAGCGCGGACTGCGGCAGCAGCGCCCCGTACGCGACGACGGGGCACGCGTCGGGCGCCAGCTCCGTGAGGCGCGCGAGGAACGCGGGGTCGCCGGCGCGCGCGGGCGTGAGCACCTCGATGCCGTGCTCGTCGGCGAGCGCCCCGACGGGCGAGCGCACGACGTGGCGGCCGCGCCCGGCCTGGGCGTCGGGGCGCGTCACCACCGCGACGACCTCGTGGCGACCGGATTCGAGCAGAGCGCGCAGCGAGGGCACCGCGGGTTCGGGGGTGCCGGCGAAAACGAGCCTCATCACCGCACCTCCGGAAGCGATTCGTACTGGTTGGACATCACGGTCGAGTCTAGAAGACCCGCGCGTCGCCGCGGCGGTGGTGCCAGGATCGGGGGATGACCACGCTCAAGCAGACCCTCCACGACGACCTCACCACCGCCATCAAGGCGCGCGACCAGCTCCGCTCCGCGACCCTGCGGCTCACGCTCTCGGCCATCGGCTACGAGGAAACCGCGGGCGACACCCACCGCGAGCTCTCGGACGACGACGTGCGCAAGATCATCACCCGCGAAGTGAAAAAGCGCCGCGACGCCGCCGAAGCCTTCGCGGGTGCCGGCCGCGCCGAATCGGCCGACCGCGAACGCGCCGAGGCGGAGGTCCTCACCGGCTACCTGCCGGCGCAGCTCTCGGACGAGGAGCTGGCCGCCCTGGTCACGGACGCCGTGGCGAGCACCGGCGCGTCCGGGATGGCGGGCATGGGCGCGGTGATGAAGGCCGTACAGCCGAAAGTCGCGGGACGCGCGGAGGGCGGCCGCGTGGCGGCGGAGGTGAAGAAGCAGCTGGCCGGTTGAGCGAGGTCGTCGAGCGGGTTCCTGCGCCGAAAAGAGAAAACCCGGTCCCCGCCAGGTGCGGGACCGGGTTCCCGGCCGCCCGGGAATCGTGGTGGGGCAAGGAGAACGCGGACGGCCTACTGGAGGACGAGAACGGCCAGCGTCGTGAGTCCGCCGAGGCCGCCGACCGCCATGACGACGCCGGCCAGCGCCGCGGCCGACGCGGCCGTCTTCACGACGAAGCCGACGATCCGCCGCACGATCCGGACGGCGACGACGAACACGACGAGGGCAACCACCAGTACGACCGTCGACGGGTCCGGGCCGCTCCCGGTGGCGGCGGCCGCCAGCGCGTTCATCGGCGGCCTCGCCCGGCACCGATTCGTTCGGCCGGCGGGATTTCGCGTGCGGCATCGCGCCAGGCCTCGAACTCGCGGCGGGTTTCGAGCGCGCGGCGGCGTTCGGAACCCAGGCGCCAGGCCCAGCGCCAGCCGACGGCGAGCGAGACCACCGAGCCGAGCACGAGCACCAGAACCGCTTGCGCGACAAGGCCGCTGAAGTCGGCGACGCTCAGGAGCACGAGCAGCGCCCACACCTGCGTCACGGTGAACGGGATGACCAACGCGGCCGCGTAGACCCCGCGGCGCCAGCGAATCGGTTGCGGGGAGGGAAGAAACGGGTCCATGGCTGCCTCCGTCGTGAGTGTGTACCACCAGGATTCCGCTGTGGCGCAGGGAAATCTGTGTCTGCAGACACGTTCGGGGAAACTCGCGGGCCTGATTTTCCGGTTTCAACCCGCGTTGAGCGCACAGGAATGCCCACTGCGCCGGGAAATCCACAGCCGCGCGCCCCCGAACCGGCCGTGGTGCAGGGAAATCCCCGCCGGTTGCGACGACTCAGCGCGCGAGCCGGCCGAGTTCCGCGAGCTGGTGCACGACCACTTGGCCCCGCGAGGTACTGACCACCCCGAGCCGCCGGAGCTCCCGCGTGACCCGCGCCCACGACTCCCGCGAAATCGCCGCCGTGGTGGCGAGTTCGGCCTGCGTGCCGGGGATCGCGATGACGATGTCGTCCCCGCGGCGCACCCCGTGCTGCACGGCCAGCTGCATCAACAGCGCCGCGACGCGGCGGGTGATGGTGCCGCCGCCGACGTCGAGCCGCTGGCGGCCGGCGTCGCGCAGGCGTTCGGCCAGGACCAGCAGCAGCGCCCACGAGATGGTGGGCTCGCGCCGCGCCAGCGCGGCGAACCGGGGAGCCGGCACGACTAACGCGTCGAGGTCGTCGAGCGCCGCGACGGTCGCCGAGCGCGGGCCGCCGTCGATGGCGCCGAGCTCGCCGACCACGTCGCCCGCGCCGCGCACGGCGATCACGACCTCGCGCCCGTCCGAGGTGGCGATGGTGATCCGGACGTGTCCGGCCAGCAGGAGCACCACCACGGCGGCGTGATCCCCCTCGCGGCACACCAGGTCGCCACGGCGGTAGCTGCGCCGGACCGCGAGCTCCGCGACCTTGTCGCGCTCGGTGGCGCCGAGCGCGCGCCAGAATCCGGTCGTGTCCACGGGGTCACCTCCCGGGTCGTCAGGCGGTGAGCCCCGTTCTGGGGCTGCCGGCCCCGGCCCAGTCGGCGGTGCGGAGCCAGCCCCGCATCCGCCGGCCGCCCACTCGCACGTGGAACGCGTCGGTGAACGCGGCCCGGTCGATGCCGTCGTAGTCGTGGCGGACCACCGACCAGTGGATGGCCTCGGAGACCGCCAGCGCGAGCGGCGCGTCGGTGGTGCGCAGCCGGCGCCGCAGGTCGGCGGCGTCGAGCAGCCGGCAGGCGAGGTCGACGTCCTCGCCGTAGGGGCCGTGCAGGTCGTAGTGCACCTCGCCGGCGTGGATCGCCGCCCGGAGCCGGAAGGCCTCGTCGGGCCCCTCGGCGTTGTGCCGCGCGAGGAGCTCCGCCAGCGCGGGCACCACCTCGGCGAGCAGGACCGTCTTCGGCGCCTCGTCGACCGGCCGGACCAGGCACAACGCGCCATCCCCGCGATCCACGAACGGGTCCCGGAACCCCTCCGCGATGCCGCCGGCGCGGAACGCCTCGTCGAGCAGGTCGAACAGAATCGCGCGCAGCCGCGCCCGAGCGGGGTTGGTGCGGGTGGTCGACCCCTCGATGTCGACCACCACGATCGCTCGATGCAGTGGCACGTGCAGAACGCTGGTGTCCATGGCCGACCCCCTGTTCAGGTGGTTCCTGAAATCCAGTAGACTTCCATAGATCGAACTATAAAGGCTGCGACTGAACCTGAACAGGGCCTTAGACTTAAGTTCTCCCTAGGACTTTTGCCGATCCGCGAACTGAACAACCCCTCAATTCTCCGCCGGAGACGTCCCGACGAGCCTTCCACGCCGTTCCAGTACTCTCCGTGTACAATCTTCGTCACTCGCGTTCCAGTGGACTTCACTGAAAGGTCTGAAGTCGTGTCCCAGCCGAGCCCCGCCCTCGCCGGACGCCTCCGCGCGCTGCGGAAGGAGACCTGGCCCGGGGTGCAGATCACCCAACGCCAGCTCGCCGACGTGTTCGGGGTGAGCAACACGCTGCTCTCGTCCTGGGAGAACACCGGCAACCCGGTGTCGCCGCCGATGCTGCGGCTCGACGCGTACGCCACGTTCTTCGCCACCCGCCGGTCGGTCGAGGGGCCGTCCTTCCGCCTGCTGCAGGCTGAGCAGCTCACCGAGGACGAGCAACGCGGGCGCGAGGACCTGCTCGCCGAGCTGACCGAGCTGCGCGGCGGTTCCCACGAGGCGACGGGCTCGGCCGAGTTCGCGCCGGGCAACGTCTGGCGGTTCCCGCCGAACGAAGACGTCGTGATCGTCGACGCCCAGCTGCCCGAGGACATGCGGATCGGCTACGCGGATCCCGCCAGTCCCGACTACTCCCGGCTCTTCAGCTACGCCGACCCGGACGCACTGATCGAGCTGTACGGCCACATCCGGGCCTGCAACCCCACCAGCAACGTCTCCTTCCGCACCGCGAACCCCCGCGTCCCCCTGCGACCCAAGGACTACACGGCGCACCTCGTGCTGCTCGGTGGCGTCGACTTCAACCCGCAGACCCGTGAGCTGCTCAACCTGATCGACGCGCCGGTGCGACAGATCGGCCGAGGCGGCCCGGGCGAGGACGTGCCGGGCAGCTTCGAGGTAACGCACCCGGACGGTACGACCGAACGTTTCAACGCCCAGACGTCACCCGACGACACCCTCGTCGCGGACGTCGCGCTCTTCTACCACGGAGTCAACCCGCTCAACCGCAAACGCACCGTCACCGTGTGCAACGGGATGTACGGCCGGGGAACCCTCGGAGCCGTGCGAGCGCTGACCGACCCGCGTTTCCGCGATCGCAACCAGGCCCACCTGGACGCGCGATTCGCCCACGCGGACTCCTTCAGCATCATCAGCCGCGTGCCCATCTTCAACAACCAGGGGCTCACCCCCGACTGGACGCTGGCGGAGCACCGGCTGCACGAATGGCCAGAAACGAGCTGAGATGACCACTGCCGTCGGAGCGCCGGCGCAGCACACCACCCACCGGCGCCTGCTGGCCGAGGTCGGTGCCGGGAGGACTCCCCAGGCCGAGCTGGACGCGATCGTGGTGCCTAACGGCCGTGACGAGCACGCGCTGGTCCACGTCTGGGACATCGCCCGCGAGCTCGATGTGCCGGTCCTCCTGCTGTGCAGCCACGCGGCAAAGGCCGACCAGGTCGTGCTGGCGGCGAAAAAGGCCGGCGTGCGGGCCTTCGCGATCGACACCGACGACCTCCCCGCGAAGGTCATGCCCCAGTTCGCCACGACTGAGCTGCTGCGGCGCCACGAGCTGCTCCGCGGCGCCGACACGAGCCTCAAGCGCAACCTGGGGCTGCTCGTCGCGGGCCTCGCACGCTGGGACCGGGTGCTGTTCCTCGACGACGACATCACGCTGCCCCGTCCGGCCGACCTGCGTGAGGCCGCGGGCCTTCTGGGCGAGTACGCGGCCGTGGGCCTGAACAACATCGGCATGCCGGACAACTCCGTGGTCTGCCACGCCTATCGCGAGTCCGGCGGGTGGCAGGACACCTTCGTCGGCGGCGGGGCGCTGGTCGTGGGCGAGCAGTGCCTCGACTCGTTCTTCCCGGACATCTACAACGAAGACTGGTTCTTCCTGCTGGGCGACAACGGGTTGCGGCGCACGGCGCTCACCGGAAGCGCGTTCCAGGCGGACTACGACCCGTACAACCTGATCCGCGCCGAGAACGAGGAACTGGGCGACACCCTCGCGGAAGGCGTCTACGCCCTGCTCGACCGGGGTCTCGGCCTCCCCGACGCGACCGAGGACTACTGGGCCGAGTTCCTCGTCCAGCGCCGGAACTTCATCCGCAAGGCGATGCTGCAGGTGCAGGAAGCGACCGGGCTGGAACCCACCCGGCGCGACAACATGAGCGAAGCGCTGCGCACTGCCTTGCACCAGAGCGAGAACGTGCTCGAGGCCGAGTTGTGCGCGAGCTACCTGCGGGCTTGGCAGGAGGACCGGGCGACCTGGTGCGCGCACGTGACCGAGCTCCACGAGCAGCACGAGGCCGACGGCATCGGCGGCGCGTTCCGCACCCTGCGCATCACCGGGCTGGTGCAGCAGAGCTAGAGGTTCTTCACCAGCACGTGGCACACCTCGGCTTCGGACACGGTGCGGCCGTCGGCGGCCGTGCGCTCGGCGTAGCAGACGACGGTGCCGTGGCCCCAGTCCCGATAGCCGAGGCGGCGGTACAGGCGGGCCGCGTCGGTGTTGTCCGTTCGCACGGCCAAGGCGCCGCGGTGGTGGCCGAGCTCGGCCAGCCGGTCCTCGGCCGCGAGCATGAGCGCGCGGCCGACCCCTCGGTTGCGCACGGCCGGCAGCACCTCCAGGTGCATCAGCAACGGCACCCCCGGCAGGCGGCGCCGGATCTCGCGTTCCTCGGCGTCCTCGAGCCACACGTACAGGTCCCCGACCGGCCGGCCCGCCCACCACGCGGTGAACAGCACCCCCAGCCCCTCGGCCTGCCGCCCGAGCCGGTCCGCGAAGTACTTCGGCTCCCCCAGTGCGGCGCCGAGCGCCTCGACGTCCGCCGGATCGGCCTCCCGGATCGAGGGCGCGGTCGCCCCTTCACCGGCCGGGCAGCCGTCGGCGTCGCGCGGATCGGTCCTGAACATCGCGCCTCCAGCGTAAAGGGACCCGGAGGAAGCGTGCAGCCAGCGAACGCAGCAGTCCCGGAGCGCACACGGAGCAACGGAACCTGGTCCGGGGCCCGATGGGCGTGGTTCGGCCGAGTCCTCCCCCCGACCGTTGTCCACATGCCCGATCAAGGCCGAAACGAAACGGTCCGAGCCCGCAATGGTCCGGACAACCCGCTTCCGGCGCTAGATCAGCTCCAGTGGGTCGAGCTGGATCCGGATCGGTTCGGACGCCTTACGGGCGTCGCGGCGGGCGGCGGCGTCGTGGAGGAGGGCGGCCAGGGTTTTGCCCTCCGGGCGGGCGACGCGGACGAGGGCGCGTTCGCGGGAGGCGTTGCCGTCGGGGTCGAGGTCGCCGAGGGGGACGGGGCCGAGGACTTCGCCGGTGTCGGGGAGGGGCAGATCGTCGAGGACGGAGGCGACGGCGTCGGGCGTGCCTTCGACGCTGGCCATGCGCATGGCGGGCGGGAAGCCCAGTTCGCGGCGCTGGCCGAGCTCCAGGGCGGCGTGCCAGGCCGGGTCCCAGCGGACCAGGGCCTGGACCACGGACAGGCCGGCCTCGGCGCCCACCACGATGCGGCCGCCGGAAGCGGCCGGGCGGACGAGGGCGCCGGCGGCCATCCAGCGGCGCAGGGTTTCCTCGGCGGCCCGCAGGTCCTGGCGGCCGAGCAGGGCCCAGCCGTCGAGGAGCAGCGCGGCGCCGTAGCCGCCCTCGGCGACCGGTTCGGCGCCGGGGGTGCAGACCACCAGTGCGGGGCGGCCCGGCACCGTGGCCAAGACTTCCGCGGCGCCGGAAGTGCGCACGGGAACGCCCGGGAAGGCCCGGCCCAGTTCCTCAGCCGTCCGTTTCGCGCCCACGATCACCGCGCGCAGCCGCACGGAACCGCAAGCCTGGCAACGGAACGCGGTCTCCGGCACGCCGCACCAGCGGCACGCGGGCGGCTTCGGCGCGCCGTCCACCGAGCCGCCGGGCAGCGCCAGCGGGCCGGCGCAACGGCGGCAGTGCGCGGGCGTGCGGCAGTTGCCACAGGCCAGGCCCGGGACGTAGCCGCGCCGGGGCACCTGGACCAGGGCCGGGAGGCCGGCGGCGAACGCCTGGCGCGCCGCTTCGAACGCGACAGCGGGCAGGCGGGCCACGCGCGCAGCCTCGTCGCGGGCGACGTCGAAGTCCTCCCCCACCGGCGTCACGCGCGGGGCGGCCGCGCGCAGCTCGGCGCGGTCGGCCAGCACGGCCTGCGCCCAGCCCGACTCCACGAGCAGCTGCGCCTCCGCCGTCCGCGCGAAGCCGCCGACGAGCAGCGACGATTTCGTGGCGTGCGCGCGGTCCATGAGCACGTCGCGCACGTGCGGGTAGGGCGCGTGCGGGTCGAGGTGCAGGTCGTCGCCGTCGTCCCACACCACGAACAGGCCCGGGTCGGCCACCGGCGCGAACATCGCCGCGCGCGTGCCCACCACGACCCGGACGCTGCCGCGCAGCACGGCGAGCCACCGCCGGTACCGCTCCGCCGGCCCCAGCCCGGCGATCAACGCCACCACCGACGAATCGTCCATCAACGCGACACAAGCCTCGTGCACCCGCGTGAGGTCCCGATGATCCGGCACCACGAGCACCGCACCCCGGCCGCACGACGCCGCCACCGCCGCGGCCTCCGCGAGCCGGCGCGGCCAGTCCTCGCCCGGCAGGGCCTGCCACACCGCGTTGGCCGGCTTGCCGTCGGCCACGGCGTCCAGGAACGCCGGACCCCGCTGGTACTTCGCCCACGCCGACACGTCCGGCACCTCCGGCGGCGGCGCCGGTTCTGCCGCAGGCTCGGCCTCCGCTTTGGCGTGGCGCGGCGGCAAAGCCAGGCGCAGCACGTCGGACAGGGTGCCGCCGTAGCGGTCGGCCACCGACCGGCACACGGCGTGCAGCGAAGGCGGCAGCACGGGCTCACTCGACGTGACGCGCTCCAGGTACGCCAGCTTCCGCTCGTACTCCGTGGTGTCCGTGCGCTCGACGAGGTAGCCGTCCACGAGCTGCCCCGCGAACCGCACCCGCACCCGGCAGCCCGGCACCGCGGCCTCGTGCAGCTTGTCGGGCACCTGGTAGTCGAACGTCCGGTCCAGGTGCGCCAGCGGGATGTCCACCACGATCTTCGCCACGGGCAGCTCGGGCGCCGGCTGCTGCGCCCCCTTGCGCGGCCCGGCTTTCCGCGCTGCCGCGGCCTTCCCCGCACCTGCGGCCGGCTTCCTGGCGCGCGGCGCCGACGCCTTCGGCTCCGAGGCGGAGCGCGAAGGCTCCGGAAGGTCCCACAGCGGGGCGGGTTCGGAGCTGCTCACCCCGAGATCTCTACCAGACCCCACCGACGGTCCCACCGCCAGAACTCCCCAATGCCGCTTTCGGTGCGCCCACCGCCCCCAATGTGGCGTTGGTTGCGCTCAACGCACCCAACGCGGCGCTCGGTGCGTACCGCCCCCAACACGGCGCTCGGTGCACCCAACGCAACGAACGCGGCGTTCGGCGCCCAACGCACCCAATGTCGCGTTCGGTGCCTCCAACGCACCCAACGCGGCATTCGGTGCGCTGCGCAAGAGCGGCGCCGCAGCCGGAAAGCCGTGAAGGGCCCCGCGAAGGAATCCGATTCCTTCACAGGGCCCTTCACGAACGGCAGAACAGACGGAAACTCAGGCACCCGCGAGCGAACGCAGCGCGTCGGCGCGTGCGGTGCTCTCCCAGGGCAGGTCGAGGTCCGTGCGGCCGAAGTGGCCGTACGCGGCGGTCGGCGCGTAGATCGGGCGCAGCAGGTCGAGGTCGCGGATGATCGCGGCCGGGCGGAGGTCGAAGACCTCGCTGATGGCGTCCTGGATCTTCGTCGGGTCGACCGTCTCGGTGCCGAACGTCTCCACGAACAGGCCCACCGGCGCGGCCTTGCCGATCGCGTACGCCACCTGCACCTCGACGCGCCCGGCCAGCCCGGCGGCGACGACGTTCTTGGCCACCCAGCGCATCGCGTACGCGGCGGAGCGGTCGACCTTGGACGGGTCCTTGCCCGAGAAGGCGCCACCGCCGTGGCGGGCCATGCCGCCGTAGGTGTCGACGATGATCTTGCGGCCGGTCAGGCCGGCGTCGCCCATCGGGCCGCCGATCACGAAGCGGCCGGTCGGGTTGACCAGCAGGCGGGTGCCGGCCGTGTCGAGGCCCAGTTCGGCCAGCTCCGGCTCCACCACGTGCTGCTTCACGTCGACGCCGAGCATCTGCTCGAGGTCGATGCCGTCGGCGTGCTGCGTGGACACGACGACCGTGTCGAGGCGCACGGGCTGCTCACCCGCGTACTCGATGGTGACCTGGGTCTTGCCGTCCGGGCGCAGGTACGGCAGCACGCCGTCCTTGCGGACCGCGGTCAGCCGGCGCGACAGGCGGTGGGCCAGCGCGATCGGCAGCGGCATCAGCTCGGGCGTGTCCGAGCAGGCGTAGCCGAACATCAGGCCCTGGTCGCCGGCGCCCTGGCGGTTGATCTCGTCCTCGTCGGATTCCACGCGCGACTCGTACGCGGTGTCGACGCCCTGCGCGATGTCCGGCGACTGGGAGCCGATCGCCACGTTGACGCCGCACGAGTTGCCGTCGAAGCCCTTGGCCGACGAGTCGTAGCCGATCCGCAGGATCACGTCCCGCACGATCGTGGGGATGTCGGCGTAGGCCTCGGTGGTCACCTCACCTGCCACGTGCACCTGGCCCGTGGTGATGAGCGTCTCCACGGCGACCCGGCTGCGCGGGTCCTTGGTGAGCAGGCCGTCGAGGATCGAGTCGCTGATGGCGTCACAGATCTTGTCGGGATGGCCCTCGGTCACCGATTCCGACGTGAACAGCCTTTTGGTGGACGCAGTCACGACCTCGTCACTTCCCTCGGTTTCGGCTCGGTACCCGCGAACTTAGGTACCCCTTACACGGCCCTACATTACCCAGAAGGCCTAGTGCTGGAGTCGACGTTCGCGCAAGCTTGTTACAGCGTCCCACACTGTGGCCGCGAGCCGCGCCTTCGCGCCGAGCGGGATCGCCTGCTCGGTGCCGTCGGCGGCCAGCAGCCAGCCGGAGTTGTCCTCCGTGCCGAACGCCTTGCCGTCGCCCACCGCGTTGACCACCAGCAGGTCGGCACCCTTGCGCCGCAGCTTCGTGCGGGCGTGGTCGAGCACGCTGCCGTGCTCGTCGCCCGTCTCGGCGGCGAACCCGACCACCGTCTGGCCCTCGCGCCGGCCCTGGACCAGCTCGGCGAGGATGTCGGCGTTGCGGTCGAGGGTGATCACCGGGTCGGGCGAGTCGTCGGACTTCTTGATCTTGTAGTCGGCCCTGGTCGCCGGCCGGAAGTCGGCGACGGCGGCGGCCATCACGACCACGTCGGCGTCCGCGGCGGCCGCGTGCACGGCCTTGCGCAGCTCCTCCGCGCTCGACACGCGCTCCACGCGCGCACCGGCGGGCTGGGGCAGCTCCACGGTGTGGGCGGCGATCAACGTCACGTCGGCGCCGCGCTGGGCGGCCACGCGCGCGAGCGCGAAACCCTGCTTGCCCGACGAACGGTTGCCCAGGTAGCGGACGGGGTCCAGCGGCTCCCGCGTGCCGCCCGCGGAGACGACCACGCGCAGGCCCTCGAGGTCGCGCGGCAGCGCGCGGGGCTCGTCGAGGAGCAGGCGGGCCAGGTCCACGATCTCGGCCGGGTCGGCCAGCCGGCCCTTGCCGGTGTCGACGCCCGTGAGGCGGCCGGCGGCGGGCTCGGTCACGACCATGCCGCGCGACCGCAGCAATGCGACGTTGTCCTGCGTGGCCTGGTGCTCCCACATCTCCGTGTGCATCGCCGGGAAGAAGGCGACCGGACACCGGGCGGTGAGCAGGGTCGTGGTGAGGAGGTCGTCGGCGATGCCGTGCGCGGCCTTGGCCAGCAGGTTGGCGGTCGCCGGGACGATCAGCACGAGGTCGGCTTCCTTGCCGACGCGCACGTGCTGCACCTCGGGCACCTCCGTGAACACCCCGGTGTGCACCGGGTGTCCCGAGAGGGCCTCGAAGGTGGCCGCGCCGACGAAGTTCAGCGCGGCCTCGGTGGGCACCACGCGGACGTCGTGCCCGGACTCGGTGAGGCCTCGCAGGACCTCACAGGCCTTGTAGGCGGCGATGCCGCCGCCCACGCCCAGGACGATCCTGGGCTTGGTGTCACTCACCCTCGGTGTGCTCGAGCAGGCCACCGTGGATCTCGCGCAGCGCGATCGACAGCGGCTTCTCGCGGGGGCCCGGCTCCACGAGGGGGCCGACGTACTCCAGCAGACCCTCGCCCAGCTGGGCGTAGTAGTCGTTGATCTGACGCGCGCGCTTGGCCGAGTAGATCACCAGCGCGTACTTCGAGGAGACCTTTTCGAGCAGGTCGTCGATCGGCGGGTTGGTGATGCCCTCGAGCTCTTCAAGCATCGCCTGTTGAACAGCCACTCGTGCTACTCCGTCTCGTCCAGGATATCGGCGGCAGAGGAATCGCCACCGGTAATCAAGTCTAGCAACCGCGCCGCGGCGGTCCCCACGTCGGCGTTCACGAGCCGGTGGTCGAACTCGCCCGCGGCCGCCAGTTCGCGTTCCGCCTCGGCGAGCCGGGCCTGCACGGCGGCCTCCGACTCGGTGCCGCGCCCGGTGAGCCTGCCGACCAGCTCGTCCCACGACGGTGGCATCAGCATCACCAGCCGGGCCTCCGGCATGGCCGCCCGGACCTGCCGCGCGCCCTGCAGTTCGATCTCCAGCACGGCGGGCCGGCCCTCGGCCAGGGCCCGCTCCACGGGCTCGCGCGGCGTGCCGTAGCAGTTGCCCGCGAACTCCGCCCACTCCAGCAGCCGCCCTTCGGCGACCATCCGGTCGAACTCCGCCCGCTCCACGAAGTGGTAGTGGCTCCCGTCGACCTCTCCGGGCCTCGGCTTCCGCGTCGTGACCGAAACGCTGAAGTAGATGTCCGGTTCGAGCTTGCGCAGCTCCCCCACCACGCTCGACTTCCCGACTCCGGAAGGCCCCGAGACGACGGTGAGCCGGTGGCGGGAGGTGTCCCCCGCCACCGGCTCACCGTCGCGGTCGGTGCCCCGGATCACCGGGTAGTCCTGACCGACGCCGCTCACTCTCCGCTGAACTCGGCCAGCAGCGCCTTGCGCTGCCGGTCGCCGAGCCCGCGGAGCCTGCGGCTGGGCGCGATCTCCAGTCGTTCCATGGTCTGCTGGGCACGAACCTTGCCGACGCCGGGGAGAGCCTCGAGCAGGGCCGAAACCTTCATCTTGCCGAGGACTTCGTTCTCCTCGGCCTGCTTCAGCACGTCGACCAGAGTGGTACCGCCCCGCTTCAGCCGCTCCTTCAGCTCAGCACGGATGCGGCGGGCGGCGGCGGCCTTCTCCAGCGCCGCAGCACGCTGTTCCTCTGTCAGCTGGGGAAGTGCCACGTTTTCCTCCGGTAGTTCTCAAATCTGGGTGGGTGACGCGACGGTACCCACCCTTGAGCAGGCGCCACAATGCGGGGGTGGCTGGTGGAGGCCGATTCCGGGGCCTGCTATTGGTCTTTTTCGGCTGTGTGGCCCAGCAGCGCGGCGACCCGCGCGACCTCGCGGCGCATGGCCTCGGGGTCCGGACCGTGGCGCAGCAGGTCGCGCGAAGACGCCGGCAGCACCCCCGGCAGACCGGGCCCGAAGACTGCCCTTAAGTCCGCCACAGTTGCCCCCTGGGCGCCGAAACCGGGCGCCAGCACCGGTCCGTTGAGCCGCGAAAGGTCCAGCTCACCGGGGCTGATCGTGGCTCCCACGACCACGCCGACGTCGCCGAGGGGCTCGGCACCGGCGTTGTGGTCCGCGGCCGCGTCGACGATGCTCTGGGCCACCGTGCGGCCGTCCGCGAGCCGCGCGCTCTGCAGCGCGTGGGCCTCCGGGTTCGACGTGCGCGCGAGCACGAACAAGCCGTTGCCCGCCGCCGTGGCGGCCACCACGGCGGGATCGAGCGCGCCGAACCCGAGATACGGCGAAACCGTGGCCGCGTCGGCCGTGAACGCGGCCTTGTCGGCCACGTACGCGGCCGTGTAGGCCGCCATCGTGGAGCCGATGTCACCGCGCTTCACGTCCAGCAGCACGAGCGCACCGGCGTCGTGGGCCGCGTCCACGACTCGCTCGAGCACCGCCACGCCGGGCGGGCCGAACGCCTCGAAGAACGCCGACTGCGGCTTCACGATCGCCGTGACGGCCGCCAGGGCCTCCGTGGCGGCCAGCGCGAACCGTTCCAGACCACTGACGTCCAGGGGCAGGCCCCACGACTCGATCAGGCCCGGATGCGGGTCGATCCCGGCGCACAGCGGCCCGCGGGCCGCCACCGCTCTCGCCAGGCGCGCGCCGAACCGCTCGGGCCCGCTCACGACGTGGCCTTCAGCGCCGCCTGGAGGCTCTGGAGGCTCCGCACCCCGATGTCACCCCGGATGAGCGCCTCGATGCCGTGCACGGCCGCCGCGGCGCCCTGCACGGTGGTGATGCACGGGATGTCGCGCGACACCGCCGCGGTGCGGATCTCGTAGCCGTCGATGCGCGGGCCGCTGTTGCCGTACGGCGTGTTGATGACCATCTCGACGCCGCCGGCGAGGATCACGTCCACGATGTTCGGCTCGGCTTCGGTCGAGCCTTCGTAGTGCTTGCGCACGACCGTGCAGTCGACCCCGTTGCGCCGCAACACTTCCGCGGTGCCGGACGTCGCCAGGATCTCGAACCCGAGGTCCGCCAGCCGCTTCACCGGGAAGACCATCGAGCGCTTGTCGCGGTTGGCCACCGAGACGAACACGCGCCCGGACGTCGGCAGCGAGCCGTACGCGCCGCTCTGGGACTTCGCGAACGCCTTCCCGAAGGACACGTCCACGCCCATCACCTCGCCCGTGGACTTCATCTCCGGGCCCAGCAAGGAATCCACCCCGTGGCCCTCCGGCGTGCGGAAGCGGTGGAACGGCAGGACGGCCTCCTTGACCGCCACCGGCGAGTCGGCCGGCATCCGGCCGCCGTCACCCTCGGCGGGCAGCACGCCCGAGGCGCGCAGGTCCTTGATCGTCGAGCCGGTCATGACCAGCGCCGCCGCCTTCGCGAGCGGCACCGCGGTGGCCTTCGAGACGAACGGCACCGTGCGCGAGGCCCGCGGGTTGGCCTCCAGCACGTACAGCACGTCGTCCTTGAGCGCGTACTGCACGTTCAGCAGGCCGCGCACGCCGACACCGCGGGCGATCGCCTCGGTGGAGCGGCGCACCTCCTCGAGGTCGGTGGCGCCGAGCGTGATCGGCGGCAGCGCGCACGAGGAGTCGCCGGAGTGGATGCCGGCCTCCTCGATGTGCTCCATCACGCCGCCGAGGTAGAGCTCCTCGCCGTCGAACAGCGCGTCGACGTCGATCTCGATCGCGTCGTCGAGGAAGCGGTCGACGAGCACCGGGTGCTCGGGCGTGACCTCTGTGGCGCGGCGGATGTAGCCGGCGAGGGACTCCTCGTCGTAGACGATCTCCATGCCGCGCCCGCCGAGCACGTAGGACGGGCGCACGAGCACCGGGTAGCCGATCTCGTCGGCGATCCGCTTGGCGCCCTCGAACGACGTCGCCGTGCCGTACTTCGGCGCGGGCAGCCCGGCGTCGCCGAGCACCTCGCCGAACGCGCCGCGGTCCTCGGCCAGGTTGATGGCCTCCGGCGGCGTGCCGACCACCGGCACCCCGGCGTCGGCCAGGCGCTTCGCGAGACCCAGCGGGGTCTGGCCGCCGAGCTGCACGATCACGCCCGCGACGGTGCCCGACTGCTGCTCCGCGTGCACGACCTCGAGCACGTCCTCGAAGGACAGCGGCTCGAAGTACAGGCGGTCGGAGGTGTCGTAGTCGGTGGAGACGGTCTCGGGGTTGCAGTTGACCATCACGGCCTCGAACCCGGCCTCGCGCAGCGCGATCGCCGCGTGCACGCAGGAGTAGTCGAACTCGATGCCCTGCCCGATCCGGTTCGGGCCGGAGCCGAGGATGAGCACCTTCGGCTTGTCACCCTGCGCCACGACCTCCGACTGCGCCGCCGGGTCGGTCTCGTAGGCCGAGTAGTGGTACGGCGTGTCCGCCTTGAACTCGGCCGCGCAGGTGTCCACGGTCTTGAACACCGGCCGCACGCCGAGGCGGTGGCGCAGCGAGCGCACGCCGTCCTCCCCCGCCAGTTCGGGGCGCAGCGCGGCGATCTGGCGGTCGGACAGGCCCGTGCGCTTGGCGCGGCGCAGCAGCTCGCCGTCGAGCACCGGCGCGTCGCGCACCTCGGAACCGACCTCGCCGATCAGCGCGATCTGGTCCACGAACCACGGGTCGATGCCGCTGGCCTCGTGCACCTGCTCGACAGTGGCGCCCAGGCGCAGCGCCCGCTCCACCTCGTACAGCCGGCCCTCGTGCGGCACGCGCAGCGAGTCCAAAGTGGACTCCATGGTCGCGCCCTCGGGGTCCGGGAGGGTCCAGAACCCGGTCGCCTTGGTCTCGATCGACCGCATGGCCTTGCCGAGCGCCTCGGGGAAGCTGCGGCCGAAGGACATCGCCTCGCCGACGCTCTTCATCGTCGTCGTGAGCGTCGGGTCCGCGCCCGGGAACTTCTCGAAGGCGAAGCGCGGGATCTTCACCACGACGTAGTCCAGCGTCGGCTCGAAGGCCGCCGGGGTCTCGCCGGTGATGTCGTTCTGGATCTCGTCGAGCGTGTAGCCGATGGCGAGCTTCGCGGCGATCTTGGCGATCGGGAACCCGGTGGCCTTCGACGCGAGCGCCGACGAGCGGGACACGCGCGGGTTCATCTCGATCACGACCATGCGCCCGTCGTCGGGGTTGATCGCGAACTGGATGTTGCAACCGCCGGTGTCCACGCCGACCTCGCGCAGCACGGCGATGCCGACGTCGCGCATCACCTGGTACTCGCGGTCGGTGAGCGTCATCGTGGGCGCGACGGTGACGGAGTCGCCCGTGTGGACGCCCATCGCGTCGACGTTCTCGATCGAGCAGACGACCACGACGTTGTCGTGCTTGTCGCGCATCAGCTCGAGCTCGTACTCCTTCCAGCCGAGCACGCTCTCCTCGATGAGCACCTCGGTGACCGGCGACTCGCTCAGGCCGGTGGACGCCAGGCGCTCCAGCTCCTCGGGCGTGTAGGCCAGGCCGGAGCCCAGGCCGCCCATGGTGAACGACGGCCGGATCACCACCGGCAGGCCGAGCTCGGCGACCGTGGCGCGCACGTCCTCCATCGTGTTGCAGACGCGGCTGCGCGGGACCTCGGCGCCGATAGTGCGCACGATGTCCTTGAACTTCTGCCGGTCCTCGCCGCGCTGGATGGCGTCGATGTCGGCGCCGATCAGCTCCACGCCGTACTTCTCGAGCACGCCGCGCTCGTGCAGCGCGACCGCGCAGTTGAGCGCGGTCTGGCCACCGAGGGTCGCGAGGATCGCGTCCGGCCGCTCCACCGCGATGACCTTCTCCACGAAGTCCGGCGTGACCGGCTCGATGTAGGTGGCGTCGGCGAACTCGGGGTCGGTCATGATGGTGGCCGGGTTCGAGTTCACCAGGCTCACGCGCAGGCCCTCGGCCCGCAGCACCCGGCAGGCCTGCGTGCCCGAGTAGTCGAACTCGGCGGCCTGCCCGATCACGATCGGCCCGGAGCCGATCACCAGCACGTGCTGGATGTCCGTCCTCTTCGGCATCAGGCCTCCTTCTCCATCAACTCAACGAACTCGTCGAACAGGGGCGCCGCGTCGTGCGGTCCGGCCGCGGCTTCGGGGTGGTACTGCACCGAGAACGCCGGCACGTCGAAGGCGCGCACGCCCTCGACGGTGTCGTCGTTGGGGCAGTAGTGGCTGATCTGCGCCGCGCCGTAGGGCGACTCGAACCGCTGACCGGGCTCGCCTTCGAGCGCGAAGCCGTGGTTCTGCGCCGTGATCGCGACGCGGCCGGTGGCCACGTCGATCACCGGGATGTTGATGCCGCGGTGGCCGTAGCGCATCTTGTAGGTGCCCAGCCCCAGCGCGCGGCCGAGGATCTGGTTGCCGAAGCAGATGCCGAACAGCGGGATCTCGCGCTCCAGCACGGCCTTCGTCAGCGCGGTGGCGTGCGTGGTGGTCGCGGGGTCGCCCGGGCCGTTGGAGAGGAAGACGCCGTCGGCCTCGACCGCGAGCAGCTCCTCGACCGTGGTCGCGGCGGGCAGCACGTGGACCTCGATGCCCCGCTGCGTCATCAGGCGCGGGGTGTTGGACTTGATGCCCAGGTCGAGCGCGGCGACGCGGAAGCGCCGTTCGCCCTGCGCCTCGACGACGTAGGGCTTGTCCGTGGAGACCTCGCCCGCGAGGTCGGCGCCCTTCATCTGCGGGCTCGCCAGGACCTCGGCCACCATCTGCTCGTCGCTGCCCAGCGCGTCGCCGGAGAACACGCCGGCGCGCATCGCGCCCTGCTCGCGCAGGTGGCGGGTGAGCGTGCGCGTGTCGACCTCGGAGATGCCGACGATGCCCTGGCGGGCCAGCTCCTCGTCGAGGCCGCGCTTGCTGCGCCAGTTGGACGGCGTGCGGGCCGGGTCGCGGACCACGTAACCCGAGACCCAGATGCGGGCCGATTCGTCGTCCTCGTCGTTCCAGCCGGTGTTGCCGATCTGCGGCGCGGTCTGCACCACGATCTGCCGGTGGTAGGACGGGTCGGTCAGCGTCTCCTGGTAGCCGGTCATGCCGGTGCAGAACACCGCCTCGCCGAGCGTCCGCCCGCGCGCGCCGTAGGCCGCGCCGCGGAAGACCCGGCCGTCCTCCAGAACCAGGGCGGCGGGGACGCGGGTGCCGTTCGCGGTGCTCACTGGGCACCTCCCTTGATGTCGTGATCCGAGTTGTCGGGGGAAAGCTGGTCGATCCACTGTGGATAGTCGTCGAGGTCGTCGCCGCGGAAGCCGGTGTCCAGGTCCGCGTCTCCCAGACGCCAGGTGACGACGAGCAGCGCGTCGGTGCCCATCACCTTCCCGGCGATCTTCGAGTCGCGGCGGATCCCGGTGACCGCGTCGCGCGGGATCCAGAAGTCGGGCGCACCACCGCGTTCCACCGCGATGCCGCCCGGGTGCAGGCGCCAGACCGCGCCGGTGCGCAGCCCCGCGCCCCGGGTAACGACCCGGTCCTGCCAGTTGCCCGCGGTGGTGGTGCTGACGTAGAGCCCGGTCGACTCCAGCAGGATCTCACCGGGTTCCCCGGGAATTCCCGGGAACGGCGGCACCTGCGCGCTCTGCGAGCGCGACTTGCGCCGCCAGCCCACCCACATGCCCCACAGGCACAGGAGGAAGAAGACGACGATCCCCAGTGTGAGGAGGAACCGGTCCATCAGCAGATCTTCCCTTCGCGCGCGGTGATCCGCCCGCGCAGCACGGTGGCCGTCACCACGGCGGGCAGCCGCATTCCCTCGTACGGGGTGTTCGCGGAGATGCTGGCGAGCTCCGCGCCACGCACCGTCCACTCCGCACCCGGGTCCACGAGGGTCAGGTTCGCGGGTTCGCCGACCTCGAGCGGGCGGCCGTGGTCGGGCAGGTTGCCGATCGCGGCGGGCCGCTCGCTCATCACGCGGGCGACGCCGCGCCAGTCGAGCAGGCCCGGCTCCACCATCGCGCGGACGACGACCGACAGCGCGGTCTGCAGGCCCAGCATGCCCGGGCGCGCAGCGCTCCACTCCGTGTCCTTGTCCTGCACGGCGTGGGGCGCGTGGTCGGTGGCGACGCAGTCGATCACGCCCTCGGCCAGCGCCGCGCGCAGCTTCTCGACGTCGCCGCCCGTGCGCAGCGGCGGGTTCACCTTGTTGACCGGGTCGTAGGTCTCGAGGCGCTCGTCGGTGAGCAGCAGGTGGTGCGGCGTGACCTCCGCCGACACCTTGGTGCCGCGGTCCTTCGCCCACTTCAGCACGTCGACGGTGCCCGAAGTGGACACATGGCAGACGTGCAGCCGCGCCTTCGCATGCAGCGCGAGCAGGCAGTCGCGCGCGACGATCGACTCCTCGGCCGAAGCCGGCCAGCCCGGGTAGCCCAGGCGCGCGGAGTTCTCGCCCTCGTTGGCCTGCGCGCCGACCGTGAGCCGCGGCTCCTCGGCGTGCTGGGCGATCACGGCGTCGAGCGCGGTCGAGTATTCGAGCGCACGGCGCATCAGCAGCGGATCGGCCACGCACACGCCGTCGTCGGAGAACACGCGCACGGCGGCGGTGCCCTTGGCCATCGTGCCGAGCTCGGCGAGCTTCTCGCCCTTGAGCCCCACCGTCACGGCGCCGACCGGGTGCACGTCGACCAGCCCGGCCTCCTGCCCGCGGCGCCACACGTGGTCGGTCACGAGCGCGTTGTCGGCCACCGGGTCGGTGTTGGCCATGGCGAACACGGCCGTGTAGCCGCCCAGCGCCGCGGCGGCCGAGCCGGTCTCGATCGTCTCGGTGTCCTCGCGGCCGGGCTCGCGCAGGTGGGTGTGCAGGTCGACGAACCCGGGCAGCAGCACCTGTCCCCCGGCGTCGAGGACCTCGGCGTCTTCCGGGACCTCGACGGCACCGATCGCGGTGATCACGCCGTCCTCGACGAGGACGTCCACCGGTTCGCCCTCCCCGTACGGGCGGGCGCCCTTGATCACGAGGCTCACGCAGCGGCTCCTGTGTCTTGCGGGACACCCGCACCCGGTCGGCAACCGCGACCGGTAAGGCATCGATTGTCAGTCACGGTTGCCTCCTTCACTGGCCAGCAAGTGGTAGAGGACCGCCATGCGCACGTGGACGCCGTTGCGGACCTGTTCGGTGATGGCCGACGCCGGGGAGTCGGCGACCGCCGAGGCGATCTCCATCCCGCGCAGCATCGGACCGGGGTGCAGCACCACAGCGTGGTCCGGCAGCAGCCGCTGGCGCCGCTCGGACAGGCCGTAGGAGATCGAGTACTCGCGTGAGGACGGGAAGAACCCGCCGTGCATGCGTTCCGCCTGGACGCGCAGCATCATCACGGCGTCGACGGCCGGCAGTTCGGCGTCGAGGTCGTGCGAGACCGTGACCGGCAGCGTCTCCACGCCGACCGGCAGCAGCGTCGGCGGTGCGACGAGCACCACCTCCGCGCCGAGGGTGCTCAGCAGGTGGATGTTCGACCGGGCGACGCGGCTGTGCAGCACGTCGCCGACGATCGCCACCCGGCGGTCCTTCAGCGACCCGAGCCGTTCGCGCAGCGTCGCCGCGTCGAGCAGCGCCTGCGTGGGGTGCTCGTGGGTGCCGTCGCCCGCGTTGACCACCGCGGTGCCGGCCTCGGCGAGCCAGCCCGACAGCCGGTGCGCGGCGCCCGAGGCGGGGTGCCGGACGATCACGCAGTCGGCACCCGCGGCGGCGAGCGTCAGCGCGGTGTCCCGCAGCGACTCGCCCTTGTTCACCGAGGAGCTCGACGCCGAGACGTTGATCACGTCGGCGCTCATCCACTTTCCGGCGATCTCGAACGACACGCGCGTGCGGGTGGAGTTCTCGTAGAACAGGGTGATCACCGTGCGGCCGCGCAGCGTCGGCAGCTTGCGGACCTCCCGGCCGAGCAGCGTGTGCTTCAGCTCGTCGGCGGTGTCGAGGACGGCCGTGGCGGTGTCGGCGTCCAGACCGTCGGTGGCGAGCAGGTGCTTCACCGGGACTCTCCTTCCGGCGCACGGAGCAGGACCGCGTCGCGCCCGTCCGTTTCGGACAGCAGCACGGACACGCCCTCGGCCCGCGCGGTGGGCACGTTCTTGCCGACGTAGTCGGCGCGGATCGGCAGCTCGCGGTGGCCGCGGTCGACGAGCACGGCCAGCTGCACGGCGCGCGGGCGGCCGTGGTCGCGCAGGGCGTCGAGCGCGGCGCGGATGGTGCGGCCGGAGAACAGCACGTCGTCGACCAGGATCACCACCCGGTCGTCGATGCCACCGGGCGGCAGCTGCGTCTGCTCCAGCGCGCGCGGCGGGCGGCGGCGCAGGTCGTCGCGGTACAGGGTGACGTCGAGGGCCCCCGTCGGGGGGACGACCCCGGAGAACTCGCCGATCTTCCCGGCGAGCCGGGTGGCCAGCGGAGTACCGCGGGTGGGGATGCCCAGCAGCACCGGCGGGGCTTGATCACCGGGTGAGCCGGGGTCACCGGAAGCGCTCGCACCGAGTGCGGTCTTCTCGATGACCTGATGGGCCATCCGGGCTATCGTGCGCGCGACATCGCCGGCCGAAAGAAGCTCGCGCTCCCCGGCCGGTTCCGCCGCGCCACGCGGACGTGACGACAAGGCGGACCTCCTTCCCCGCCTCTCTGGACGGGTCCTTAAAGGACGTCGACTCCCAGCTCGTGCGGGGAAATCGCACCGACAGTAGCAGGAGCGGTCAATCAGCCTTCCGGGTGGTGTGCCCACGTCCGCGACCAGGTACGGAGACCTACTGCTTGACCTGGTGACAACTATGCGTAACCATTACTCTGAGTATTCGACTCGAGGAGTCCCCTGACCGGTCACCCCGACCGGCGTGGGGGTGAGGAAACGGAGAACCACCAGATGGGCGATTACGCCAAGGCGCTCGGGGCCAAGCTCCGCGGGATCCGCCAGCAGCAGGGCCTCTCCCTGCACGGGGTCGAGCAGAAGTCGGGCGGCCGCTGGAAGGCCGTCGTCGTCGGCTCGTACGAGCGTGGCGACCGCGCCGTCACCGTCCAGAAGCTGGCCGAACTGGCCGACTTCTACGGTGTACCGGTGGTCGAACTGCTGCCGGAGGGCCGTGTGCCCTCGGGTGCCGAGCCCGCCACGAAGATCGTGATCAACCTCGAGCGGCTCCAGCAGCTGCCCGCGGAGAAGGTCGGCCCGCTCGCGCGGTACGCGGCCACGATCCAGAGCCAGCGCGGCGACTACAACGGCAAGGTGCTCTCCATCCGCACCGAGGACCTGCGCTCGCTCGCGATCATCTACGACATGACCCCCGGTGAGCTCACCGAACAGCTCATCGACTGGGGCGTCCTGCCGCCCGAGGCCCGTCCGTCCAAAGAAGACTGATGGGCGGCGGTTGCCCGACGCGGTGGGTGTTTTCGGCGGGGCACCGGAAACACCCACCGAGCTTCGGACACCGCCGGACCGGCTGCGGACGGTGATCAACATCGCTCCGGCCGTCCCCTCGCACCCGCGTCCGCCGTTCCGGCGCGTGACCCGTTCGGGCTAGCGCTTCCGGGTTGCGGTGACGGTGAACCCGGTTCACCGGGCGACGCCCGGGCGGGCCCGAGCACGGCCCGGAACCGGCCGGAGAACGCTGGGTGTGACGAAGACCTCTTCCGGACCCCACTCGTGAGGCTTCCTGGGGGCACCAGCACAACGCCGAAGGCCGCGGCTCCTTCACGGAGCTCGCGGCCTTCGGCGGTTTTCGCTTGTTTTCGGCTGTCTTCGAGACTGCGGCCGTCAGCGGGTCAGAGCACGGCCCGCAGGCGGTCGGCGATCGTCCCGATGCGCCCGAGCACGCCGTTGACGAACCGCGGCGAGTCGTCGGTCGAGAGTTCCTTCGCCAGTCCCACGGCCTCGTCGATCGCGACGGGGTCGGGCACGTCGGAAGACCAGAGCATCTCGTAGACGCCCACGCGCAGCACCGCCAGGTCGACCGGCGGCATGCGGTCCAGGGTCCAGCCCTGCGCGTGCTCGGCCAGCAGCTCGTCGACCTGCTCGCGGTGGGTCGTGACGCCCTCCACGACGGTGATCGTGTAGTCGGCGACCGGGTCGACGTCGGTGGACCCGACCCGGTCGGCCAGCAGCGTGACCGGGTCGGTGCCGCGTTGAGACGCTTCGTACAGCATCTCGACGGCACGCCGGCGGGCCTGCCGCCGGCTGATCGCACCGCCGCGGTTCGGGTGCGGCTTCTGTTTGTCCGCCATCAGCCGGAGACGCGGCCGAGGTACCGGCCGTCACGCGTGTCGACCTTGATCTTCTCGCCGGTCGAGACGAACAGCGGCACCTGGATCTCGGCGCCGGTCTCGAGCGTCGCCGGCTTGGTGCCGCCGGTGGAGCGGTCGCCCTGCAGGCCGGGGTCGGTGTGCTGGATGAGGATCTCGACCGAGGTCGGGAGCTCGACGTACAGCGGCTCGTTCTCGTGCACCGCGACCTGGACCTCGGTGTTCTCGAGCATGTAGTTGGCGTTGTCCGACACGACCTCGGCCGGAACCGTGATCTGGTCGTAGGTGTCGCCGTCCATGAACACGAAGTCCTGGCCGTCCTTGTACAGGTAGGTCATGTTCCGGCGGTCCACGGTGGCCGTTTCGACCTTCGTGCCGGCGTTGAAGGTCTTGTCGACGACCTTCCCCGTCAGCACGTGCTTGAGCGTGGTGCGCACGAAGGCGCCGCCCTTGCCCGGCTTGACGTGCTGGAACGCGGTGACGGTCCAGAGCTGGCCCTCGAGGTTGAGGACGAGCCCGTTCTTCAGGTCGTTGGTGGTGGCCACGAGCTTTCGGTCTCCTGTGTCGATCTCTTCGTCCGCGGCCCGTCTCAGACGGCCACGAGGTCCTTGGTGCTCAGGGTGAGGAGTTCGGGCCCGGAGTCCCGCACGACGAGCGTGTCCTCGATGCGCACGCCACCGCGCCCCGCGAGGTAGACGCCGGGCTCGACGGTGACCGCCATACCGGCGGACAGTGTACCGACGCCCGTGGTAGCGAGGCTGGGCGCCTCGTGCACCTCGAGCCCGACGCCGTGGCCGAGGCCGTGCGCGAACTCCTCCGCGCGGCCCGCCTCGGCGATCACGGAGCGGGCCGCGGCGTCCACTTCGGACACGTCGGCGCCCGGGAACACCGCCGCCGTACCGGCCGCCTGGGCGCGGTGGACCAGGTCGTAGAGCTCGCGCTGCCAGTCGGCGGCCTTGCCGAGCACGAACGTGCGGGTCATGTCGGAGTGGTAGCCGTCGACCGTCGCGCCGAAGTCGAGCTTCACGAAGTCGCCTTCGCGCAGCTCAGCTCCGGTGGGCTGGTGGTGCGGGATCGCCGAGTTGGGCCCGGCGGCCACGATCGTGGCGAAGGACGGCTCCGACGAGCCGTGCTCCAGCATGCGATTCTCCAGGTCGCGCGCCACTTCCAGCTCGGTGCGCCCGGCGCGCAGGCCGCCGGCCGCCACCAGGTCGGCGAGCGCGCGGTCGGCCGCCGCGCAGGCCGAGCGCAGGGCCGCGACCTCGACCTCGTCCTTCACCGCGCGCAGCTGCTCGATCAGCCCGGGCGTGCGGACCAGCGTCACCTTGTCGAAGCGCACCTTGAGCACCTCGTGGTCTTCCACGCTCACGTGCTGGCTCTCGAACCCGGTACGCCCGTAGGTCGAGTGGGCGCGGGCCGCGAAATCGGCGAGCACGCGGTCGCTGGCGCGGCCCATCACGCGTTCGAGGTCGGGCACCTCGGACGCCGACTGGGTCGTGTAGCGGCCGTCAGTGCAGAACACGGTCTGCGCCTCTCCGCCGGCGTGCACGAGCAGCGCGGCGTTCGACCCGGTGAACCCGGTGAGGTAGCGGATGTTGAGCAGGTCGGTGACCAGCAGCGCGTCGACCCCGGACTCGGTGATCAGGGACCGCAGCGCGCCGCGACGGTGAGCATGGGTTTCAGGCACCCGGCCAGCTTAGCCACGCGGATCGCCCGGTCCGGGGACGCTCGCGGTGGTCACGGACCGCAGCCGGCCGGGCACGCGGGGCCGCTGATCCGGACGGACCACACGGCGTTCACCCGGTGGCACCTACACTCCGTCCATGCTGGGTGCCTGGTTGACTCGCGGGCTGGTCATGGCCGTCGTCCACGCCGCCGCCATGACGCTGCTCGCCAAGTGGTCCGTGTTCCACCCGACCGACCAGACGGTGATCACGTCCGTCACCCTCGCCGTGCTGGTGGGCGTCGCGGCGCTCTGGAGCGCAATCGACGGCTGGCGCGGCAAGCCGGACCGCGGCCGGGCCTGGTTCATCGCCTCGCTGGTGGCCGGCGTCTTCTCCGGCATCCTGTACGTGATCGGCCGCGCGGTGTTCGTCGACCAGACCGGGACCTCCGAGCTGGGCGCGGCGCTCACGGGAGGCGCGGCGTTCTCGGCGCTGCTGGTGCTGGTGCCGGCCGGGCTGGGGCTGTTCGTCGGCTCGCGCGTGCGGCGGCCCGCACCCGTGGACGAGGAGCCGGAGCCCGAGGAGTACGACGACAACGATGGTTCGGGCAGCCAGTCGGGTCAGCTGGAGCTGCCGGAACCCGAGGCCGAGCCGGCCGGCGCGCCGCGGCCGAAGCCGTCGCCCGTCAGCCGCCCAGCGGGAGCCCGGGGGCGTAGGCGTCCCACTGTCGCGGGTCGATCTCCGTCACCTCGGCCCCGTTGAGGCCCACGATCGTGGTGTCGGGCAGGCCGTAGAGCTCGTTGCCGAGCACCACGCCGTACCCGAGGCCGTACGAGTGGACCACGTTCGTGCCCGACTTCAGCGTCGCCTTCACCGGCAGCCCGGCGACGGGCGAGAGCGGCCGGTCCACGATCTCGCCCGCGAGGGCGGCCGCGACCGAGCGGCGGTCGACGCGGATGCGCACGCCGCGGCGGAACAGGTCCATCCGGCGGTCCGGTGACGGCATCGCGACGCCGTCGAACGTCGTGGTCACGCGATCGGGGCTCGAACAGCCGCCGGCGCCCTGGACGTCGAGCCCGAAGTGCTTCAGGCCCGTCGGCGCGCCCGCGGAACCGATCTCCGTCGCGCGCACGACGTCGAACGAGACGGTGTCGCACGGGTCGGTGACCGACGTCGGGGCGTGGCCGTCCGGGCGCCGGACGAGGCCGGGCCCTTCCTTCCACGCGCCGGGGATCACCAGCGGCGTGTAGGGCTGGAGCGTGAAGTCCTTGTCCCAGAAGGTGAGCGAGGTGCCCGCCGCGGTCTCGTGGGCGATCACGAACGCGTCGAGCGCGCCGACCCATTCGAGGTCGGCGCTGAAGCCGTCGACCACCGAGCGCTCACGTGGTGCCGAGGTGCTCGATACGGGTGCGAAACCCTGCTCCCCCAACGCTTCCACGCCGCTGCGGAACGCCGGGTCGTGGGAGCGGATCACGAACTGGCCGGCGCCGTTCCAGCCGGCGGCGCGGCCGGTGGTGTCGGTGAACATGAGGTAGTACCAGCCGTCGAGGAACACGACCGAGGGCTGGCCGGCGCCGTAGACGTTGTCGCGGTGCACGTCGTGCGAAGGCCCGAGGATCGGTTTCCCGCCCGCCGCGCGGGTCCAGTGGATGCCGTCAGCGCTCGTCGCGAGGCCGATGGCGTTGCCGAGCGCGTGGTCGCCCGCCGCGCCGGTGTAGTACAGGTAGTAGGTGCCGCCGACGCGCAGCACGGACGGGTCGCACGTGTGCACGCCGTCGAACGCGCCGGGTGAACCGGACAGGACCGCGATCGGCGCGCCGCCACCCGGTCCGGTGAAGGGACCGTCGGCCGAAGGCGCTTCGGCGTAGAGGATGTCGTCGCCGGGCGGCGCCGCGCTGCCGTACTGGCTGCACCACCACAGGCGGGTCTTGCCGTTTTCGACCATCGCGGTGGGGCCGTAGTTGTAGACCGCGTCGGCAGCGCCGGCGGCGACCACTCCGTTGCTCTGACGACCTTTCGCGGTCTCCAGCGGGACGTTCGCCACGCGCGGGGGTTTGGCCGGAGCCGGCTTGCCGCCCGCGATGCCGCCGTGGCCGGGACCGTCGGCCTGGGTCTGCGCGTAGCTGTCGCTGCAGCCCGCCACCACGACCCCCGACAACGCCAGGGCGAAGAGGGCTCGCGCGGGTCGCCGAACCCCGCCACGAAACGGGTGCATGATGGCCGAGTCTAACCAGTCCTAACCCGGTTGGGTGAACGTGTCCCCGTCTGGTGGGTGTTCGAGGGCAACAAGCTCGACCTCGAAGCCGTCGTCGTTCTCGAGGTAGGCCGCGTAGTGCGGTTTCCCGCCCGCGTAGGGGAAACGGTCCGCGAACAGCGGCCGCCAGCCGTGCCCGCCGGCCGCGAGTTCGTCGACCTCGGCGCGGGTGGCGACGTGCAGGGCGAGGTGGTTGAGGCCGGGGCGCAGGCGCTCGTGCGGCCCCGTCGCCATCGCGGGCGAGGCTTCCACCACGAGGTAGGTGGGGCCGAGGCGCCAGCTGACGCCGTCGGGCCAGCGCTGGAACTCGCGCCAGCCCAGCCGCTGAAGCAGCCAGCCCCAGCTGCGTTCGGCGCGCGCGAGGTCGGGCACCCACAGCTCGATGTGGTGCGCCCGCCCGTGCGCGGTGGGCAGCGCGACGAGCACGCGGTGCACGTCGCCGTAGTGCACGCCGGAGCCGACGTCGAGGAAGCCGAGCCGGCGGGTGATCGCGAGGCTGGCCGCGTTGTCCTCGTGGACGAGCGCCCACACGGCGGGCACGCCGAGCGTGGTGAGGCCGTGGTCCACGAGCGCGCGGCCGGCTTCGGTGGCGAAGCCCTTCCCCGCGTGCTTCGCGGCGATGTAGTAGCCCAGCTCGGCGACGTCGCCGGGCAGCTCGGACGACGGGCGCAGGTGGGCGACGCCGACGACTTCGCCCTCGTGCTCGACCACCCAGTGGCCTTGGCCTTCGGGCCCGTCGTAGGCGAGGCGGCGGGCCACCATGGCGCGGGCCTGGGCGGGGTCGGAGAAGTCGGCGGCGAAGAACCGGCTCATCTCCGGGTCGGCGAACACCGCCACCACGGCGTCGGTGTCGGCTTCGGTCAGGGTCCGCAGCCGCAGGCGTTCGGTGGTGAGCTCCGGGGTCACTTCGCGTTGGCCGCGACCCAGCGCAGCGCGAGGCCGTAGCCGTCGACGCCGAGGCCCACGATCACGCCGGTGGCGATGTCGGAGAGCACGCTGTGGTGGCGGAACTGCTCGCGCTTGTGGACGTTGCTGATGTGCAGCTCGATCAGCGGCGCGGACAGCTGCGCGGCGGCGTCGCGCACGGCGATCGAGTAGTGCGTCCAGGCGCCGGCGTTGAGCACGACCGGGTTCCCGCCGTCGGCGGCCTCGTGGAGCCAGCCGACGAGCTCGCCCTCGTGGTCGGTCTGGCGCACCTCGACGTCGAGGCCGAGCTCGATGCCGGTCTTCACGCAGAGGGCGGCGAGGTCGTCGTGCGTCGTGGAGCCGTAGACGGCGGGCTCGCGCTTGCCGAGGCGGCCGAGGTTGGGGCCGTTGAAGACGAAGACCTTCACAGCAGCACGCTCCCGCCGTTCTTGGGGGCGTCGGCCGCGACCGCCGAGTACGCGGCGGCCAGCAGCGCCGGGTCCGGGCCTTCGAGGCGGCCGGGCTTGGCGAGCGCGTCGAGGACCACGAACCGGAGCACACCGGAGCGGGTTTTCTTGTCGCCCTTCATGCTTTCGATGAGCTGCCCCAGAGCGTCGGGGTCGTAGGTGGTCGGCAGGCCGATCAGCTTCAGCACGGACGCGTGGCGCGCGGCGGTCTCGTCGTCGAGGCGCCCGGCGAGGCGGGCGAGCTCGGCCGCGAACACCAGGCCCACGCTCACGGCCGCGCCGTGGCGCCAGCGGTAGCGCTCGCGGCGCTCGATGGCGTGGCCGAGGGTGTGGCCGTAGTTGAGGATCTCGCGCAGGTCGGACTCGCGTAGGTCGGCGGCGACGACGTCGGCCTTGACCTGGATCGAGCGGCGGACCAGCTCGGCCAGCACGTCTCCGGTCGGGTCGAGGGCGGCTTCGGGATCCTGCTCGATGAGCTCCAGGATGCGCGGGTCGGCGATGAAGCCCGTCTTCACGACCTCGGCCATGCCGGCGACGAGTTCGTTGCGGGGCAAGGTTTCCAGCGTCGCGAGGTCGACGAGCACGGCGCTCGGCTCGTGGAACACGCCCACGAGGTTCTTGCCGGCCTCGGTGTTGATGCCCGTCTTGCCGCCGACGGCCGCGTCGACCATGCCGAGCAGCGTGGTCGGCACGTTGACCAGGCGCACGCCGCGCATCCAGGTGGCGGCGACGAAGCCGGCCAGGTCCGTCACGGCGCCGCCACCGAGGCCCACGACCACGCCGCGGCGGTCGAGCCCGATCCGGCCGAGGACCTCCCAGCAGAAACTGGCGACGGAGAAGGCTTTGCCGTCCTCGGCGTCCGGGATCTCCACGCGGTGGGCGTCGAGGCCCGCTTCGGCGAGCTCGTCGCGCACGGCCTCGGCGGTGGCGGTGAGCGTGGGCGGGTGGATCAGCGCGATCTTCGACGCGTCGGCGAGCTGCGCGGTGAGCTCGGCGAGCAGGCCGCGGCCCACGAGCACGTCGTACGGGTGCGCGGTCGCGACGCGGATCCGGACGGGTTGGGACACGGGCTTCCTCACTACTCCTGGTTCTGCCGGTCTTACTGCTCGCGCGCCTCGGCGGGCTCGATCGCGGCGACCGCGGCGGCCACCACCTCGGCGGGTGACCGGTGGTCGGTCTCGATCTCGATCGTCGCCACCTCGCGGTACACGGGCAGGCGCGCGTCGAGCAGGGACTTGAACGTGGCGCGCGGGTTCACGCCCGCGAGCAGCGGGCGCGCGCTCGACAGGCCGGTGCGCTGCACGCCGGCGGCGAGGCCGACGTTCAGGAACACCACGGTGTGCTTCGCCAGCAACGCCCGGGTCTCCGGGGTCAGCGGGGCGCCACCGCCGAGGGAGAGGACGCCGTCGTGCTCGTCGAGGGCGGTGGCCACGGCCTGCGCTTCGAGCGCGCGGAACGCCGGCTCGCCGTCGTCGGCGAAGATGTCGGAGATCGCGCGGCCGGCGCGTTCGACGATGTCGTCGTCGGTGTCGCGGAACGCCACCCCGAGCGCCTCGGCGAGCAGCGGGCCCACCGTGCTCTTGCCCGAGCCCGGCGGTCCCACGACCACGGCGCGGGGGCTCACCAGCGCTCCTCGAGCGCCTTCAGGTAGCCCTCGGCGTTGCGCTTGCTCTCGGCCAGCGAGTCGCCGCCGAACTTCTCCAACGCGGCGTCGGCCAGCACCAGCGCCACCACGGACTCGAGCACGACGCCCGCCCGCGGCACGGCGCACACGTCGGAGCGCTGGTGGATCGCGACGGCCGGCTCGCCGGTGCGCACGTCCACGGTGGACAGCGCCTTGGGCACGGTCGAGATCGGCTTCATCGCCACGCGCACGCGCAGGGGCTCGCCGTTGGTGATGCCGCCTTCGAGGCCGCCCGCGCGGTTGGAGCGGCGCGTGACGCCGACCGGGCCGGTGCCGCGGTCGATCTCGTCGTGGGCCTGGCTGCCCCACCGGCGCGCGGTGGTGAAGCCGTCGCCGACCTCGACGCCCTTCATGGCCTGCACGCCCATGAGCGCGCCCGCCAGGCGCGCGTCGAGGCGGCGGTCCCAGTGCACGTGGGAGCCGAGGCCCGGCGGCAGCCCGTAGGCGAGCACCTCGATCACGCCGCCGACGGTGTCGCCCGCCTTCCGCACGGCGTCGACCTCGGCGATCATCGCCTCGGTGCCCTCGGCCGAGAACGCCCGCACGGGGCTCTCGTCGATCGCGGCCAGGTCACCCGGCTGCGGCAGCGGCCCCTCCGGCGCGTCGGCGCCACCGATCGACACGACGTGGCTCAGCACCTCCACGCCCAGCAGCTGGCGCAGGAAGTTGCGCGCCACCGTGCCCAGCGCCGTGCGCGACGCCGTCTCGCGGGCGCTCGCGCGCTCCAGCACGGGACGGGCCTCGTCGAAGCCGTACTTCTGCATGCCGGGCAGATCGGCGTGCCCGGGGCGCGGCCGCGTGAGCGGCTCGTTGCGCGCCAGGCCGGCGAGCACCTCGGGGTCCACGGGGTCGGCCGCCATGACCTGCTCCCACTTGGGCCACTCGGCGTTCTCGATCTGCACCGCGATGGGGCCACCCTGCGAGATCCCGTGGCGGACGCCGCCCAGGATCTGCACGTGGTCGGTCTCGAACCCCATGCGCGGGCTGCGACCGAACCCGAGCCTCCGCCGCGCAAGCTGCGCGGTGAGGTCTCCGGTGGTCACCTCCACACCAGCGGGCAGGCCCTCGAGCACAGCGGCGAGGGCGGGTCCGTGCGATTCTCCTGCGGTGATCCAGCGCAACACCGGCTAATCCTGTCACGTGTTACGGCGTCACCTGTGACAGGCCCTCAGCTGGGCACCACCCCCGAACCCACCCCGGGGAACACCGCGCACATCCAGGCCGCGACCACCAACGCCGGCCCGTGGGGCACGCGGTGGCGAATGGCTCGGTGGAGGCGAGGGCTTGCCCTGGGTTGTGGTGGGTGTGTCGGTGAGGCGGGGGACGGCGGAGGCGCGCCTGATCCGGGTTTCTGGGGGGTGGTCGGTGCCGGAAGACCTGCTGATGCCGTCTTCCGTGAGGTGGCGGGTGCCGCAAGCCCGCCTGATGCCGTCTTCCGCGAGGTGGTCGGTGGGGGAAGCCCGCCTGATGCGGTTTTCCGTGAGGTGGCCGATGCCGCAAGCCCGCCTGATGCCGTCTTCCGCGAGGTGGCGGGTGCCGCAAGCCCGCCTGATGCCGTCTTCCGCGAGGTGGCCGATGCCGCAAGCCCGCCTGATGCCGTCTTCCGCGAGGTGGCGGGTGCCGCAAGCCCGCCTGATGCCGTCTTCCGCGAGGTGGCCGAT